>CAVVLD010000057.1:0-187660 GCA_963748795.1 uncultured Solibacteraceae bacterium | reverse complement strand
GGCCATTTCTGTATGTGCTGACCGAGAAACTGGCGCCCAAGGAGAAGCAGGCGCTGATCAAATCCACCGAAATGCCAAAAGCGGACCAGGAGGCCTGGCAGAAACTGGAAGCGCGGTCGCAGAAGCTGGAGACGGCTCTACGTTCCGCGCGCATCCACAAAGCGTCGCAGGTGTATCACATCGTGGTGCCGGCCAACGTGGATGAAGTGATTTTCCTGCTGTACCATTCCGTCTGAAGCCGGTGCAGGAGCGCCTGCGGAATTACTACCAGAAGTATCTGGTGACCATTCAGGAAATCACGCCGGAAGAGTGGGCCTCGGTGCCCGGCACTACCTGAGTACGCCGAAATACAACAAGGCGCGCGAAGACTTCGTGACTCACCGGCTGGATCGCCGCGTCAAAAAACCTCCGGTGCCGGTGGAAGCGCCCCCACCGCCGCCTCCGGCAAGTTCCTGGTCCACTCCCCAGACCGCGCTCGCGCGCCGGGGCGGATAAAGACCGCATGCTGAACGCGCGCGGCGCGATAGATTTGCGGGGCGCGGCAGGTTCAGGGAAGGCGATTGAAGAACGTACCGGGTTTGGCGATCAGCGTCAGAGGACCGCGCGCGCCCGGAGCCGTCCCCTTGCGCTGGTCCGCGTTGGTCCCGGCGGTGCGAAACTCGTGTTGCACCATTCGGATGGCCACTCGCGGGCCGGCACAGCGCACGATACGTCCCGAGATAACCAGTTGCATCGGCGCTACGTTGTGCAACATTACCGGCCACGCCACCGAAAGCTCCAGGTTCAGGCCGACGGGGAGGGGACGATCCGTTTCAATCAGAATTCCGCCGCTGGAAAGATCCAGCGTACGTCCTACACCTGTTTCCAGGATTCGTCTCCGGCGGATGAGTTTCCAGCGCAAGTCCAAATGAAGGGCATAGCGCCGGTCACTTCTGCGGTCTCCGGCTATCGTCTCGACTTCCTTCGACTTTTGATCCCATGCCATAACGCAATTTAGTCCGTTTCAATCCGAACCACTTCATTATGCGAGTTTGTACGTCAGAACTGAAGTCACTCTAGTACCTGATTTTAGTACCGACCCTCTTAGGGATTCCCTGAGAAGAACACTGTGGAGCCGAATCTGCCCCGTCACACCCACCTGCGGCCGACCCCTTGCTATTCTCTATAAAGACACAGGAGCCCAAATTATCGTGAAAGCTGTCCTCTTTTGCCTGTTCCTGGTACTGGGCCCGGTTCCGGCGCCCGCGCAGGACCTGAAGGCGTTTGAAAAGAAGGTCACCGAATTCACGCTGCCGAACGGCCTGCACTTCATCGTGGCGGAGCGTCACCAGGCGCCCGTAATCTCTTTCTATACCTACGTTAACGCCGGAAGCGCCAACGACCCGAGCGGGCGCACCGGCATCGCCCACATGTTCGAGCACATGGCCTTCAAGGGAACCGAAAGCATCAGGGACCAGGGACTGGGTTGCCGAGAAGAAGGCGCTCGACTCGTGGAAGATCTCAATGACTCCATCGACGCCGAACGCGACAAAGGATTTAAGGCGGATTCCAGCAAAATCGATCAACTCAAGGCCCGCCTGAAGACCGCCATGGAATCGGCCGAATCTTTCGTAGTACCGAACGAATTCCTGCGGGTCATCGAAGAGAACGGCGGGACCGATCTGAATGCTTCGACTTCGCTCGATTCCACCGTCTACCACTACAGCCTGCCCTCTAACCGCATGGAGCTATGGTTCCTGCTGGAATCGCAACGCTTTCTCCATCCCGTCTTCCGCGAGTTCTACACCGAGCGCGACGTAGTGATGGAAGAAGAGCGCATGCGCATCGAGTCCAACCCGCAAGGCAAACTGATCCAGCAGTTTCTGGCCGCTTCCTTTGAGGCCCATCCATATCGCAACCCCGGTACGGGGTGGCCCAGCGACCTGATGAGCCTGCGCACGCGGGATGCGCGGGCGTTCTTGAGAAGTACTATGTGCCCGGTAATATCACGATCGCCATCGTAGGGGACGTCGATCCCGCCGACGCCCGGCGCATGGCCGAGCGCTACTTTGGACCGCTTCCAGCCCGCCCTGCCTCCCCGGTGCGGACCGTGGAACCGCCGCAAGCCGGCGAAAAGATCGTTGCCGTAGACCTGCCCAGTCAACCCCTCGCCATTATCGGCTACCACCGGCCGGACCAGAATAACCCGGATGACCCGGTCTTCGACGTCCTGCAGTTGATTCTTTCGAATGGGCGCACCGGCTTGTTGTACAGGGACCTGGTGCAGGAACAGAAACTGGCGGTCAACGCGGTTGCCTATGGCACCTTTCCGGAGGGCCGCTACCCCAACGAGTTCGTGTTTATGTTGGCGCCCGCGCTGAACCATACGGTGGAAGAGAACCAGCAGGCGCTGGATGCGGTGATGCTGCAGTTCGCCTCCAAGCCGGTGGACGCGGAGACCCTGGACCGCGCCAAGGCCAAGGCCCGTTCCATCGTGATCCGGCGGCTGGCTGACAACGCCGGACTGGCTAATCTGCTGGCCACCTACTATGTCAACTACGGCGACTGGCGAAAACTGTTCACCTCGGTCGACGATATCAATAAGGTGACGGCGTCCGACGTGCAGCGCGTCACCCTGAAGTATCTCATCGCGCGGCCCCGCACGCTGGCCTATATCCGAACCCAGGTTTCGAATGCATTGCCCGCCCGAACCGCACCCGTGGGAGGCCGAAGATCAAGAAATCCTGGATCCTGCCGCTCCTGGTTGCGGCGCGCCTAGCCGCCCAGACTCCTCCTGCCGCTCCGGCCGCAGCCAGGAGCAAGGCTGCGCCGGCGCGTCCCACCGCGGTCCGCGCTGCGGGGGAGCCATCCTACAAGGACCTCAAATATCCCCCGGCCAAGCCCATTCCGATTCCGCCAGTGGAAACGGTCACGCTGCCCAACGGCATCAAACTCTTCCTTTTGGAAGATCACGAACTGCCAATCATTAACGGGAGCGCGCTTATCCGTACCGGCAATCTCTTCGATCCCGCCGGCAAGGTCGGCCTGGCCACGATGACCGGCATGGTCATGCGCACCGGGGGCACCCGGAAGCAGACCGGAGAAGAGATCGACCGGGCACTGGAAGATGCGGCGGCTTCCGGTGGAAAGCTCTATCGGCGAAAGCTCGGGCACGGTTTCCTTCACCACGCTGAAGGAGAGCGCCGGTCCGGTAATGGCCATCTTTCACGACGTGCTCACGGCCCCGGAGTTCCGCCAGGAGAAGATCGATCTGGCCAAGACCCAGCTTCACGGCGCCATCGCGCGCCGCAACGACGACCCCTCCGCTATCCTGCAGAGGGAATTCGCTAATACCCTGTACGGAACCAGGACCCCATATGGCTGGGATATGGAACATGCCACCGTGGATGCCATATCGCGGGCGGACGTGCAGGCCTTTCTATCAACGCTACTACTTCCCGGCCAACATCCGGCTGGCCGCTCCGGGGCGATTTCGATTCCGCCGCAATGAAGACGAAACTCGAAAAGCTCTTCGCCGATTGGACCGTGAAAGGGGCGAAGATCCCGTCCCGCCTTTCCCGTCCGTCGGCCACATCCGCAACGCCGGGCTCTTCCTCGCGTCGAAACCAATGACCCCCAGACCTATTTCGTCTGGGTGAACTCGGCGGCAAGTTTAACGATAAGGACTACCCCGCGCTCGAAGTCATGGGCAATATCCTGGGCGGGGGCAGCTTCCACAGCCGCCTGTTCCAGCAGGTGCGCACCGACCGATCGGTACGCCTACAGCATCGTCGCCGCCTGGAACGCGAACTACGATCACCCCGGCGTGCTCGAGATCGGCGGCAGCACCCAGAACTTCTCTACGGTGGAAACCATTCGCGCCGTGCAGAAGGAAGTGCAGCGGATGCGCGAATCCGAAGTGAGCGAAGACGAGTTGAAGGCGGCCAAGGAGACCGTGCTCAACAGCCTGGTTTTCGCATTCGATACGCGGGCGAAAACTCTGGCCCGCATGATGACTTACGATTATTACGGCTACCCCATGGACTTCCTCCAGCAGTATCAAAAGGCGCTGGCGGAGGTCACCCGCGCCGATGTGCTGCGCGTCTCCCAGGCACACCTGGACCCGAGCCATTTCAATATGGTGGTAGTGGGCAACCCCGACACCTTCGGTCAGCACCTGGAAATCTTAGGCCAGCCGGTCACGCCCATCAGTCTGGCCATCAAGCCTCCCGCCGTCGCCCCCGCAATCAGCACCGCCACCAGGCAGGCTTTGCAGATTCTGGCGCGCGCCCAGAAAGCTTCCGGCGGCGCCGACAAACTCGCCGCCGTAAAGGATTTCCAGGAGACCGCCGAGTTCGTCCTGACACCCGCCGCCGGTGGATTGCACGTGAAGCTGCGCAATCGCTGGATGGCTCCCGGCTTCTTCCGTCAGGACAGCGAAGTACCGAGCGGGAAAATCGCGGCCTATTACGATGGCACGCAGGGTTGGATCTCTACCCCGCAGGGCGAAGGTCCCCTGGTGGACCTGCAATTGGACCAGGTGCGCGGAACGTTGTTCCGTCTCTATTTCCGTCTGCTCCTGAGCGATCGAATCCCCGGCCGGACACTCACTACGACGGGGGGCGGGGGGATTGAAGTCACCTCCGCGGCCGGCGATTCCGCATTGATCACCTTCGACGAATCCACCGGCCTGCCCAAGACGGTCTCCTATGAAACCATACAGGCGTCCGGTCCCCGCCTGCAGGTGCTCGAAACCTTTTCCGATTTCCGCAACGTCGAGGGTATTGTGCTCCCCTTCAAATCCGTGATCATGCAGGGCTCGCAGGAGTTCGCCAACGTCACGGTTACTGACGCCCGGTTCGATTCCGGCCTGCAACTCACCGATCTCGACCAGAAGCCCCTCCCGGGAGTGCAGAAATGAAGCGGGCGGCGCTGGTATTGCTGGCCGTGGCGGTGCTTGCTCCGGCGGCCGAGGAAACCCGCCAGCAGCGCGCCAAACGGGTGATCGACGAGGCCGTCGCGGCCCTTGGCGGCGATGCTTTCCTGCACATGGCCGACCGAGTCGAAACGGGACGCGCCTATTCCTTCTATCGCCAGCAGATCTCCGGCTACTCCACGGCTACAATTTATACCCGCTACCTGGCGCCGGTGCCGGGCAAAGTGGCGGTGCGCGAGCGCGAACTGTTCGGCAAGAAGCAGGATGAGGGCTCGCTGCTGTTTACCGAAACCGGCGCGTGGGACATCAGCTTCCACGGCGCGCGCCCCTTCGACGACCAGCGCTGGGCCAGCTACCAGGACACCACCCTGCGGAATATCTTCTATATTCTGCGCCAGCGTCTCGAACGAACCCGGCCTGTCTTTGTACTCCCAGGGATCCGACTTTTACGACAGGGCCCCAGTAGCAAAATCGTCGATATCACCGACGCCAACGGCGTCACCGTGACGGTGATGTTCGACCACTTCTCCAAACTGCCTGTGCGGCAGACGTACCGGCGGCGCAACCCCGAGTTCAAGGATTTCGACACCGAAACCACCCTCTTCGGCAAGTACCACTCGGTCCCCGGCGGCGTGAAGTGGCCTTACGACGTGCGCCGCGAGCGCAACGGCGACAAGGTCTACGAGATGTACGCCGAATCCCGTGGAGATCAACAAGGACGTCAGCGACAGCATGTTTTCGATTCCCGCTAACGTCAAGTTACTGCCGAAAGAAAAGTAGGACCCGCTTACGACCATCGACCGCCCGTCCATTTCCCGCACCTATGCCGTGATTCGGCCGCACATCCGCCGCACCCCGGTGGTGGAAGTGGATGGCGCCGATTTCAGTCTGCCCCGGCGTGCGCCTAACCCTTAAACTCGAACTCCTGCAGCATACCGGGTCGTTCAAAACGCGCGGCGCCTTTGCCAATATGCTGGGGCGCGACATTGCCCGCCGCCGGCGTGGTGGCGGCCTCGGGCGGCAATCATGGGGTCGCGGTTGCCTACGCCGCCGGCAAGCTTGGCAAGCCGGTGCGCATCTTCGTTCCCACGGTGGCATCTCCGGCGAAAATGGAGCGCATCCGCGGCTATGGCGCCGCCCTGGTGGTCACCGGCGAACGCTATGCCGACGCCCTGGCCGCCAGCGAAGCCTGGGCCTCCGAATCCGGCGCCATGCCCGTGCATGCCTACGATCAGCCCGAGACCATGCTGGGACAGGGAAGCGTGGGCCTGGATTCGCCGAGCAGGCGCCCGGCCTGGATTCGCTGCTGGTGGCCGTTGGCGGGGGCGGCCTGATTGGAGGCATCGCCGCCTGGTACGCCGGCCGCGTGGCGCTGTTGGAGTCGAGCCCGAGGCCGCGCCCACGCTGGCGCGCGCCCTGGAAGCCGGACGACCGGTGGATCCGCCCGCGGGCGGAATCGCCGCCGATTCGCTCGCGCCCCGGCAGGTGGGCCAGTTGATGTTCCCCCTCGCCCAGCAGTATGTGCGCCGCGTCGTGCTGGTCCCCGACAGCGCCATACAAGAGGCGCAGCGCACGCTGTGGCGCGTGCTCCGCGTGGCCACCGAACCCGGCGGGGCCGCTGCCATGGCCGCGCTCCTCTCCGGCCGTTACCAGCCCCGCCCTGGAGAACACGTCGGCGTGCTCGTGTGCGGAGCCAATACCACCGCTGTCAACTTCGATTGAGTGCAGGCGCCTCGAAACCTGTCCTCCGTGGCTTCGTGGTGAAATCCCCCAGTACCTGCCCGAGACCATTCGGGAGAGGCATGTCGGCAATTAAAGGCTTATACTGATTCCTACGTCTCTCGAGGTTCGGGTATGAGGGTGATGTCAGGATTCTCCATCTCTTGTCTGATGTTTGCTCTTATCGCGGGAAACGCTTCGGCGCAAACCGCCGTTACGCTGGTCGCGCGGCCGGCGCCGTCCGCCGGCAGATTGCCGCCTTCCAATTTCCGCGTGGATGCGCGCATGGTGCAGATTCCCGTGACGGTCACGGACGCACTCGACCGCAACGTCATGAACCTCGACGGCCGGCAATTTCCGGGTTTTCGACGGCGACGCGGAGCAGCGCATCTCCTCGTTCTCCATGACCGATGCGCCCATCTCCACGGGGATCGTCTTCGATACCAGCGGCAGCATGAAACACCGCATTCAGGAATCGCGCGCCGCGGTCAAACAGTTCCTCGCCACGGCCGTCCCTAACGATGAATTCTCGCTGGTGCAATTCGCCGACAGCGCCACCCTGCTCTCCGGATTCACGCGCAACGCGGCGGAGATCGAGCGTCCCCTGGGTTCCATGGCGGCTCACGGTTGGACGGCCCTTTTCGACGCGATGTTCCTGAGCATGCAGCAGATTCGCCGGGCTGCCAATCCGCGCCGCGTGCTCCTGGTGCTTTCCGACGGGGAAGACAACAACAGCCGCTACACCGAATCGGAGATGATGTCGCTGGTGCGCGAAGCCGATGTGACCGTTTACGGCATTGGCCTGTTCACCAAGGCTCGCTGCCTGGAGAGGATGGCGGAGGAAACCGGCGGCCGGATGATCACTGTCCACAGCCTCCCGGACCTTCCGGCGGCCATGGAGAAACTGAGCCGCGAAATTCGCAATCAGTACATGCTCGGCTACTTCCCCAGCAACGCCGGCAACGACGGACGCTATCGTAAGGTGCGCGTGGAAGTGAACATGCCCGCGGGATCGCCGGCAGTCCACGTCTCCTGGCGCCGCGGGTACTTCGTGCCCGACAATTAGGGCATGCCCTCTCGGCGGTAAGCGGCTGGCCACGACCATCTCGATTTACGGCACTCGGCCTGCTGCTGCTTGCGACCATTGTGACCGGCGCTATCGAACTGGTACAAAGGCCGCGGACCAAACTCACGCGCGTCATGATCGGTTCCCATGACGAGGTCTACTACTATCACGCCGCGACTCCCGAAGAGGCCCGCGCGCTGGGCGCGGCGCTGCAAAAGACCGGCTTCCTCAACGACCGGGGCACCACCGTTCTGCTATCGAAAGGGACGGCCGGCACGCTGGTTTCCTTTGCCCTCAACGATGGCGCGTGGAATCATCCGGACACGGTCTACAGTTTCGAGGAGATCGGGCGGCGCGTGGCCACCTCGATCGGCGGCTTTCCGATTAAGGTGCGCCTGATCGACTCGCAGCGGCTCCTGCACAAGGAACTGACGGTGGGCAAACTCGCGGTGGGATCGCGCGACGCGGTGTACTACTTCGGTTCAGCGACCCAGGCCGACGCGTCTGCCCTGGCCCAGGCGTTGCGCGCCGCGGGCTTCCTGCAGGATCAGGGCGACGCCGTGGTGCTGTCTCGAAACGAGGTTACGGCGATTTCGTTCATCGTGAACGACGGAGTGTGGGACCGGCCCGACGCCGTCGCCGGCTTCGAGCGCCTGGTGCGGAAGGTGGCGCCATCGGTGGGAGGGCTGCCTGTTCAGCTTCGCCTGCTCGACGGTACGCATGGCACCCAGGAAGACGCTGGCCGTGAAGTAGACCGCCTGAAAAAACAAAATACTACTGATTCGAATGCACTTGGAAGAGGAGAGAGGCCTGAAAAAACAAAAATGGTTCCAAGTGATCCAATTCCCAGCCTTGCCCACCGCCGGCATGCAACGGCACTGAGCACTGCGATCAGGAGCGCCGAACGCCTCGCCTTTCAGCTCCCCGGCTATTGGTTTGTCCAACCACCGGATCATAGCTTCCAGGCACGTCGCGGCCTGTTGCTTCTCCCGACCGGAACCGAACGCTCGTAACGGCCTTTCGCTCGCCCGCAACGGGTGCCCATTCCAGAGCCTCCATTCCGGGGTCAAAGTTCCCGACCTGCTACTTCACGTCTTTGTTGGCCAGCCGTTCTGCCCGTTCGGCTTTTCCGCTCCACCGCCTGTCCCGGTTCGCCCCGGTTCAGGCCGTTTCAACGCTTCAAGCCCGTTACAGAACCGCCCGTCAACTCTGTCGGCTGCTTTCCCGACTTCCGCTCCCCTTTGGGACTCTTACATCCCGCCGGATCAAAGCGTTCCTCCGGATTCGCTGCCGCCCGGTCCGCCTTCCGAATCCGCCCGATTTCCTCTCGCTCCCCGCAGACGCGTTCTATTACTAGTCTGGTCTACGGATCACCGTTCCTGGTCCGCTACGTTTCCGGAGGCTCGCTGTTCCTCAAACCTCTTGGAACCAACTTCACTATGCTCCCGGAAGGCGTTCCGCGTCAACGCGTTTATTTGCGTTTTGGTTCTGTTTTCAACAGGATCTTTCTATTGTGTTTCCATCCTGTTACAGACTGTAATCTGTGAATTACCTGTGGATAAAACGTGGGACTACTATTCTGTTTTGGCAGGAACGAGCTTCAAAATCATGCCGTTATCGGTGGCCATCCAGATGTTCTGATTGTCCGCGCCGGACAGCACGGTGCGCGTGGCGACCGCGCGATAATCCACCGGCATTTCGTTCCACCCCGTGGCTCCGAAAGTCCTTGCTGGTCAGAACCTGCACTTTTCCAGGGATCACACTGCGCAACTTGCCCTGCGACAGCGTCCCCGCCAGGTACGATGTGCCGTCCGGAGTGAGCCAGATATCGGTGACGCTGAATTTGGTGTCCTTGTAAACCGTGTCGCTTTTGTTGGTCTTCCACTCGAGCTTGTAGGCCTCGCTGGGATACCGGAAGATTTGCGAATACTCCACCAGACCCAGGCCCATGCCGCTCTTGGCGAACCGGATGCGCGTGCTTTCGCCGAACAGCGAAGCCGAATTGGCATGCCAGGTCTGGCCGCCATCGTGGGTCACCAGGGAATAATTCAAGTGCGGCGTGTCGCGCTGGTCGAGCGTGGCTTGCGGATCCAGCCAGCCGGGATGATCGGGGCCCCACAAGCGCGGCGGCAGGTTAAACCCGGTGATGATGCCATCCAGCGGGGTGGCGAACGCAACCCAGTTGTAGGCGCTGTATAACGGATTGCCGGGAGGCTCGGCGGCCGCGGCCACCTTGGTCCAAGCGCGTCCGCCGTCCACGGTCTGCACCACTGTCTTTTTGCCGCCGATGCCCCAACCGCGCTTTTCATCCAGGAAGTAAACGCGGTCCACTTCGCCGGGCAGTTTCGGCAGTTTGACCCAGCTCTTGCCCGCCTCCGACGTCTGCCAGAGCCCGTGGTTGGTGACCATCCAACCCAGCGATTCGTTCAGAAAGAAAAGCGAAATGGGCAGTTCCTTGATGGCAACCGTCTGCCAGTGGGCGCCGCCATCGCTGGTGACCACGCTGGTAGGCTCCTGCCGCCGGCCTTCGGAAATGAATCCCACCGCGATGCCGCGTTTGCCGGAAAGGAACTGGAGGTCCGTGATGTTGAAGGTGGACTTGCCCTTGTCGTAAAAATATTGCATCTGCCAGCGCTGGGCCGGGAGCGTCGCCGGAAGAAGTGTCCGCGGCCAGCATCATGGCCGCGCAAACGGAGCGGAGGGATAAGAAGGGCACGGTTATTGTTTCATCTGCACCGGTCCGGAAGACAAAACCAGTTCGACGTGATTGGCCGATTCGAGCGCCGCGGCAGTCATGCGGGCCAACACCAGGACGCAGCCGATCTGTTCCCCGACCGTGGTAATCACTTCCATTTCGCTGCCGGTATGCTGGTGCGGCAAGCGATGCTGCACGTTGATCACGCCAATCACCCGGTTGCGCGCGATCAGCGGCGCCGAAAGGAAGGCTTCGAAGCTGTCCTCCGGCAATTCGCCGAAATTCTTGAATCGCGGATCCTTGTAGGCTTCGCGGGAAATGGCCAGCAAGCGCCGTTCCCGGGCCACCCATCCGGTGAGTCCTTCGTTCCAGCGGAGACGGATTTTTCCGATGATGGAAGGATGCGGCGTGTTGGACGCGCACAGCACCAGTTCCTCGCCGTCCAACAGATACATCAGGCAGGCGTCGCACTGGGTGAACTCGACGATCAGGTCCACCACGCCCTTCAGCACGTCCTGCAGGCTCAGGTCCCGAACCATAAAGCGGCTGATCTTCTGGAACAGGCGCAACTGTTGCTCCGTGCGTTCGAGACGCGCTTCGAGCTCTTTAGGCTTCGGCACGCCTCTATTATAGCCGGGCAGGGAATCGGCACCTCATAGATCTTTTGGGGGGTATCGGGCGACTTACGCGGCGCAATCGCCTACAATCAAAAGGTACGGAACGGCATAGATGCCCGACAGTCCAACCGAGACCGCACCTGGTACCTGGAGCGTACCGGAGTGTCCTTTTACGATTGCCTACGTGCCGGAAGTGATGGATAACATCCGGCTCGCCGTAGTAGACGCGTTTTTCTCCCTGCCGCGGGGAGGCGCGGAAATCGGCGGTATCCTGCTGGGCTGGCAGACCCAGCGGCGCGTCACGATCGCCGACTACATGGCGCTGGATTGCGAGCACGCCATGGGACCTTCCTTCGTGCTCTCCCCCAAAGACGAGGCCAAACTCCAGGAATTGCTGGAAGAATCGAAATCCAACCCGGCCGGCCTTCAGGCCGTGGGATGGTACCATTCCCACACGCGCAGCGAGATCTTCCTTTCCGACGCCGACCTGGAAATTCACAATCGTTTCTTTCCGCAACCCTGGCAAGTGGCGCTGGTGATGAAGCCCCACACATTTCAGCCGATGCGCTGCGGGTTCTTTTTCCGCGAGGCAGACGGCTCGATTCACGCTACCGCGGCATACCAGGAATTCGTGCTGGACGCCATGCCGCTCCGGCCGGTTCCGAGCGGCATGGTTCCGTCGATGGGGGACGGGACGGCCGTGGTTCCGGTGGTGGAGCCGGAGCCGCCTAAGCCGGCGATTCGCGTATTAGAGGACATGCCGGCGCCGCCGCGAGAGCCGGCCGCGGCACCGGAACCGCCCGCGATGATTGTCCAGCCCCTGGACGCACCGAAGTTCGCCGCGGTAGCCGTGGAAGAGCGGTCGTGGCTGTGGCTCAAGGTGCTTGTCTGCCTATCTATCGGGCTGGGCGCAGGGGCCTTTGGATTCCGGACGCGGCAAGTCTGGCTGCCGAAGCTGATGGGCGCCGCGCCGCCGGCCGCCGCGGCAACAGCTCCTCCCGCGGATCTCCGTCTGAGCACCTTCGATAAAGACGGCCAGTTGCAGATTCGCTGGGACGAGTCGTCTCCGGCCATCCGGCAGGCCACTTCGGGTGTTTTGAGCATCGCCGATGGCGGCCTGCCCACCAAAGAACTTCACCTGGATGTGGATCACCTGAGGGGCGGCACCTTCACCTATGGGAGGGATAGCGGACAGGTGGACGTGACCCTGACCGTGCAGCAGCAGTCCGGAGCGCCCGTTCGCGCCGGCGCCGCTTTTGTGGGCCATAGCCCGGCACCGGCCGAGCCCGTTCCGGCGGATGATTCCGAAGCGGTCGCCAAACTGAAGGCGGACCTGGCCGCGCAGCAGGAGCAGGTGAAGAAAGCGAAAAAGGACCTCGCCAGCGAGGTGGAGCGCAATAAGAGACTGGAAAAGATCCTGAGCGATGGGCAGCCCCAGACGGCCGAAGCGGCCAGACTGAAGAAAGACCTCGCCGCGGCTAACGATCGCATCAGGAGGCTGACCAAGAGCCTCGCCGATTCCCAAAACGAGCTCAAACAGCAGCAGCGCAAACGGATGGGAGCGCAAGACCCGGGCAAGTAGCGATGGATCTGCGCTAACTCCCCCAGAGTTCATTTACCGGGGCATACTGCACAGGATCCGTCGTCGGCACATAGCTGAAGCCGCGCCCCAGCGGATCGTCGTGGCGCACGGTGGTCCAGTCAATGCCCATGGCGGAATAGATGGTCGCCTCGATATCTTCGGGGTAGACGTAGCGATTCTGCGACCAGCCGTAATCCACCGTATCTGAGCCCGTGGAATTGGTGGCACCCAGGATGGCGCCGCCTTTCACGCCGCCCCCGGCAAAGAAAGCGAATTGCTGCGGCCAATGGTCGCGTCCGGCGGCGGCGGTCAACGGACCCACGGTGCGCCCGAACTCGCCGACCATCACCACCAGCGTGCTGCTCAACAGGCCATTCGAATCCAGGTCGCCCAGCAGGGCCGAAACCGCATTATCCAGAATCGCGCCTTTGTTGTTGGCCACCGTGGGGTTCAGGTTGGTTCCCTGGTAGATGTTGACATGCATGTCCCAGCCATCGTTGCTGGTGATCTGGATGAAGCGGGTGCCTTGATTGGCTTTCAGCACCTGCGAAGCCACCAGGCAGGCATTGCCCGTGGAGGAAGTGCCGTAGCGCGCGCTATCGGCGCTGGTATAACTGAACGCCTGAGTCACGACGGAGCTGTACATCATGCGGTTGGCGGCCTCGTAGAAATCGTTGTAGTCGCTCATCGGCGTTCCATAAGGGCTGTTTGTGCGCAGGGGACCGTCGAGCGTGTCCAGCAGCGTCAACCTGCCGTTGAACCGCGACTGTCCGTCCGGATTGGTGGTATTGGCGATTCCGCCGGTTGACGGAGTCACCTTGAACGGTGCATAGGTGGCGGGAAAATAGCCCTGCGTCACACCGCCCGGTGAATTCAGCGCCAGGAAGGTGGGAAAAATCGAATTCAGGGTCTGCCGCTCAATGGCCACGACGCTGCCGATGTTGGGCGCGATGTTGCCCAGAGCCGCTGCCGGGTTACGGCCGATCTGCGTCCAGGTCTGCCCGAGAGTATGCACCAGGGCGTGCGACCTCATGGAACGGACGATGGCAAACTGTCCGGTCATCTGTCCCAGTTTGGGCAGCAGCCCCGTGGGCCACAGGACGCCATTCACGGTTTCCGGCGCAAAGCTGGCAGGCGTGTTGCCCGGCACCACCTTGAGATCGAAGGTATCGGTATGGCTGGGCGCGCCGGCCAGCAGAATGAAGATCACGTTCTGCGCCGTGTTTTTGGTAGTCATCCCCGAATTGGTTACATCGGCCGCCCGGGCATATCGCTGAGTCAGAAAGGACCCGGTAACTCCCGAACCTGCCAGTTGGAAGAACTGCCGGCGAGTCCAATGGGGGCGGTTGAAGAACGTCTTATTGTTATAGCCGTATTTCTTATACGCGCAGTTGCATTTTTCCTGTTCGTTGCTCATGACGTCCTCCTCCGTTAGTAGTTGAATACGAAATCGACCTTGTTATACAGCGACCACACCAGATCCTGCACGGCGCTGGTACGATTGGCCGGCATGGGGCAACTCATCCCGGTCCCTTCGCTCTGCGTGCCAAGCTGGCAAAGTGCCTGGTCCATCTCCAGGGGGGTGGGGTAGCGCGAAAGCACGTTCAGGAACAGCGTGTTGATCAGGTCGGTGTTTCCCAGACTCAGGTTCTTGACGATCAGTTGACTGGCAGTGGTTCCGGTGACTTGCAGCCTGGGTTCCACTACCTGGCTGTTCATCAGGTTCAGCGCCTGAAGAATGGAACCATCCTGCTTGCGCGGCTGATCGTCGCGGTTGCCGCGCAGGAAGCTGTCCAGGAAGGACGACACGGTGCCGTTCGAAGGCGCGTTGACCACGTCGGGCAGTTGCATCATATAGCTGAAGGTGGGATGACCAGAATCGGTGAAGCCGGTCAACGTGTAAGTCGGGAAGGTGCCGCTGGACTGCATGATGGCATCAGCGACCTCTTCGGCCCACAGCCGGCGCACATACTTTCGCGCAAAGTAATTCTGATACGCCGCGCTCCAGGTCCCCGGATAGCGGCTGGAAAGCTGGTACGTATTGGAGTTCACGATCTCGCGCATCATCGCCTTCACGTTATAACCGCTCTGAATGAAATGGGCGGCCAGCGCGTTCAGCAGTTTGGCATTACTCGGCTGGAGGGTCCAGGGGGCGGGGGGCGGATTGTCGGGATCGAGCCGCGCCGGGTCGAAACTATCCGGCGGATCCACAATTCCCTGTCCGAAGAAGTAGGCCCACAAATAATTCACCGCGGCGCGGGCGAACTGGAAATCGCCGGTGACATCGCGCGCCAGGGCGACCCGATAGTCTTCCCCGGTCTTGGGTGCGTCGCCGTTAAAGATGTACTGCGGCGGCACGTAATAGCAGGGCTGGCCGGACTTACAACCGGCGGGCGCCACACGTGCCGGCCGGTTACCCGTAGTCGTGTTCAAGGTATAGTCGTTGGTGTAACCCTTGGTATTGTCCTGCAGCGACCAGTAATACACATTCTTATTAGTCGAGTCCGGGTAGCCGCGGGCGATTTGCGTGTGCGAAAGGTAAGACGAAAGCTGCCACGCCTGATAACGGGTCGTGTTGGCGGCCCACAGGCTGATGGAATCCAGGTGTCCGCGGCCGTTGTGGCACAGCAGACAGTTCACATTGCTGTTTCCCAGGAAGGTATCGGCAACATTGGTCGTCATCTGGTCCGTGGTGTCCTGCACCGGACCGTTAGAGATCCAGCCGCCCACCAGCCAGTTGGCTGGTCCCGTGTCGTATGTGCTGGTCGGCGGATACCGTCAACAGCTCGTTGGCCATCTGGTTATACGGTTTGCCATTGGCCAGGGAATCGTGAATGTACTGGTAAAACGCATTGCGCCCAGCGGCGAAGCGGTTCAGGCCGGTACTCGGAAAGCTGACCGTGTTCTTTAGAAGGTCGCCATAGAACATGGTCCACTTATCCACCCACTCGGGCGCGGCGAGTAACTGGTCGATCAGTTTGGCGCGCTTCTGCGGGTCGGTGCCGGCCACGAAGGTCAACACGGCCTGGGGCGTCGGAATGCGGCCGGTGAGGTCGAGCGTCACTCGGCGGACGAATTCCCAATCGGTGGTGGCGGGCGCCGGAGTGATTCCCTGTGCTTTGAAGTCGGTCCAGATGTAGGAATCGATCGAGCCCGCCGACTGCGATTGATCGTAGGTATAGGTAGGGCTCCCCGGCGGCACATACGCCAGCGCGCGGGTCACCTGCTCAGTGAGGCGCCCGAGCATCTGATCGGCGCCGCCCGGCCTGCCCATGGCTCGCAGCGCGAGCTTCACATACGTTTCGCGCTGCGGTCCGAAATACGTGCACTCCCCGTGCGCAACGGGTAGTTGGACGGCATCCTGGGCACTGAGAGCCAGGAAACCGGAGCAAACCAGGACCGTACAATTACTCAGAATCGAAAGCCACCGAGGCTGGCGCATTCACCCTCCATACAAGAGCGCGTATTAGCGCTATTATTACATTTCAAACCCCAACACCCGGTGCGAGTTCCAAATTATTTTTGGCGGGCGTCGTACTATGGGTGAGAACTATGACCACTTTGAAGGGGTGCCGGTGGGTGCTGCTGGCGGGCGTGATGGCAATTCGCCTGGCACCGGCCCAAACCCTCACCAATCACTCCCTGAACGGAAAGTATTACTTCCGGCAGGTCTCCCTGGGCACGGACGGATCGGGCGGCATCGCCGACCCGCGCAGCATCCTGGGCACTTTGACCTTCGACGGCGCAGGCCATTTCAGTTTCACCGGGCAGCAAGTGACCGGTTCCGCGGCTGCGGTTTCTCAAACCGGTTCCGGGGCCTACTCGGTGGACCCGGCGGGCAACGTGTCGATGGACAGTCCCTTGCGCAGCGATGACAAGGAGAATGCCCGGTTCGGCCCGGAGGCGTTGATCGGGTCCAGCACCGAATCCGCCGACAGCACCTTTGATTTGCTGGTGGCTATCCCCGCGCCCGCCGCCGGAGCAGCGCTTTCCGGTTCCTACTGGATGGCCACCCTGGAATTTCCCGGCGGCACCGCGACTAACGCGCGGAATACCTTGTTTAATCTGGCTACGGCGTCCGCGGGCGCGTTGGCGGCGATCACGGTGAACGGCCACGCCGCCAATCTGAACGGCGGGGCGCCTGCCACCCAACAGGTGACCGGGGGCACCTATGTGATGAACGGCGACGGGTCGGGAACACTCTCGCTGGGCACGGCTTCGACGTCCGCACTGCTCAGCGGCGCGCGCAACATTTATGTATCGGCGGACGGAAACCTGGTGATCGGCGGCACGCTGAGCGCCGGATCTCACGATATTCTGATCGGCGTGAAGAGCATGACCGGGGTGACCAACGCCTCCTGGAACGTGAATGGCGGCCAGAGTTTCTGGGCCGCGGGCCTGCGCTTCGACGCGGCCGATCAGGCGCCCGAGGTCAGTTTCACGGGATCGGCGTCGCCGGGCGGCACCGGCAATGTCACCTGGTCGAAGCGGCTGAAGGCGCTGAACCAGGGGAATCTGGATTTCACCGCGGTGAACGGCTATTCGCTGAATGCCGATGGATCCGGCAGCGTGCCTTCCGCACTGATGCAGGCGGCGCTGGGCGGACAGGGCAACCTGTTTCTGCTCTCCAGCATCGACCCTGGCGATCCCGGCGCTTTCGAAATCAACCTGGGCGTCCGCATGCCCGCGCTCAGCGGCACCGGCGTCTTTCTGAACCCCCTGGGAGTTGTCAGCGCCGCCAGTTACGCGCCGGCGGGCAACCCCATCGCTCCGGGTGAGTTTATCGCCATGTACGGCACGGGACTGGCCAAAAGCCCGCAGGTGGCCACCCCGCCGTATCCGCCTTCGCTGAATCAGGTGAGCGTCCAGATTAACGGAAAGGCCGCGCCGATGTATGCGGTGAGCCCCAACGTGATCTTCTGCGTGGTGCCCTACGCCGCCTCGGGCGCCACGGCTACCATTACGGTGACAAACAACGGAGCGACTTCCAACACCGTGACGGTACCGCTCGCGCCCACCGCGCCCGGCATGTTCGCCATTAGCCAGAACGGCACCGGACCGGGAACGATCCTCCATGCCGATTACAGCCTCGTAAATGCCGCGTCCCCCGCGATCGGCGGCGAAATCGTGCTGGTCTATCTGACCGGAATGGGCGCGGTGACCACCGCGGTCAGCGACGGCGTGGGCGCTACCGCCGCGGATAACACCGTATCCCAGCCAACCGTATTAGTGGGAGGGCTGCCGGGCACGGTGATCTACAGCGGACTCGCCCCGGGCTATCCCGGCGAGTACCAGATGAACGTGACCCTGCCCGCATTCCCGCTCGGGGCAGGGCACTCTGCCTCTCGCCATTTCGACGGCCAACGCGTTCCACGATCAGGTGGTGATTCCGGTGAAGTGACTTGGCGCTGCACTTGGATAGCATAAAGACATGCAGATGACGATCCACAAAGACATGCAACCGACGATCCGGTTACTGCGCGAAACGGACGGTCGCTGGATTGGCGATGTGTCCGAACTGCCGGGCGTGACCGTGTACGGCTCGACTTCCGAGGAGGCGACTTTAAAGGCAAAAGCTCTCGCGCTCCGCGTAATTGCTGAAGAAATCGAGCATAGAGAGATGATGCCAGCCGCGGAGTTTGCGCTCGGAGCACTTCAGCGGATTGGGTGGACGGTAAACACGGTGGCATAGGTGTTTGCGCTTGCTGACGCGCGCGGCTCGGATTGGTGGCGCGCGGTAACGTAAGGAAGCGAATAAATGGCAGAGAAAGCCAGGATTCCGAAATTCAAATCCGAACGTGAAGAGGCCGAATGGTGGGATTCCCATCCGGAAGTCATAACCCACCTTTTCCTGAAGGCGAGAAAGTCGGGCACGATCAAGCGCATGCCTGTGGTGCGTGGCGCAACGCGGCAACCCGGCCCCCAGCCCCTCGCAGTTGATTCCCTGTAACAGAAGCTGGATAATGGTGCCCTGTTCACCGGGAGGAACATGTCTCGTATCGTCAGGTGTTCGTTGATTCAGGCCTCCAACGCCGCCCCTCCGGATGCCTCGCTGGCCGTCACCAAGCAGGCGATGATCGAAAAACACCTGGAGTATATCCGCCAGGCCGCCGAGGCCGGGGCGCAGATCGTTTGCCTGCAAGAGATCTTCTACGGCCCGTATTTCTGCGCCGAGCAGACCATCAAGTGGTACGACACCACCGAAGCGGTTCCCGATGGGCCCACCATCCGGCTGATGCAGGACCTTGCCCGCAAGCATCGCATCGTGCTGATCGTTCCGGTCTACGAGGTGGAGCAGGAAGGCGTCTATTACAACACCGCCGCGGTGATCCACAACGACGGGAGCTTCCTGGGCAAGTATCGCAAGACGCACATTCCGCACGTGGCGCCGGGCTTCTGGGAGAAGTTCTACTTCCGGCCGGGCAACCTGGGCTACCCGGTTTTCGACGTAGGCTTCGCCAAGGTCGGAGTCTATATCTGCTATGACCGTCACTTCCCCGAAGGCGCCCGCGCGCTGGGGCTGAACGGCGCCGAGATCGTCTTCAATCCGTCGGCTACGGTCGCCGGGCTCAGCGAATATCTGTGGAAGCTGGAACAGCCGGCGCACGCCGTGGCCAACGGGTATTTTGTGGGCGCCATCAATCGCGTGGGCTTCGAAGCTCCGTGGAATATCGGCGAATTTTACGGATCCAGCTATTTCTGCGATCCGCGCGGGCAGATCATCGCGCAGGCGTCGCGCGACAAGGACGAAGTGCTGACCGCCGACCTGGACCTGGCGCAAGATCGCCGAAGTCCGCAAGACGTGGCAGTTCTTCCGCGACCGGCGGCCGGACATGTACCAGGCGCTGGTGAAGGCATAAGTCATGACCAAAGACGAAATCATTCTTGCCAACAAGGAGTTCCTGTTTCCCGGCGGTGTTTCATTACTTCAAGGAGCCGCTGGTGGTGTCGCACGCGAAGAATCAATACGTCTGGGATGCCGACGGCAACCAGTACCTGGATTTCTTCGGCGGCATCGTCACGGTCAGCGTGGGCCACTGCAACGACCAGGTGAACGCCAAGCGTGCACCAGCAGATCGACACGCTGCAGCATGTCTCCACGGTGTTCGCCAACGAGCCGCAGGCCGCGCTGGCGAAGAAGATCGCGTCGATCACGCCGGGCGGGAAACTGACCAAGATCTTCTTCACCAACAGCGGCACGGAAGCCAACGAGACCGCCATCCTGACGGCGCGCTGCTACACCGGCAATACCGAAATCGTGGCGCTGCGCCACTCCTATCACGGCCGCTCGCGCCATGGCGATGACGCTGACCGGCGCAGGGCACCTGGCGCCTGGGACCGGCGCAGGCCGGCATCGTGCATGCCCACAACGCCTACTGCTACCGCTGCCCGTTCGGCCTGACGTACCCGAGCTGCGAGGTGCGCTGCGCGCAGGATATGGAGGAGCTGATCCGCACCACCACCACGCGGCCGCATCGCCGGCTTCATCGGCGAGCCGATCCAGGGCGTGGGCGGATTCATCACGCCGCCCAAGGAGTATTTCCAGATCGTGGAGAAGATCGTGCGCAATCACGGCGGCATCTTCATCAGCGACGAAGTGCAGACCGGCTGGGGACGCACCGGCGGCAAGTGGTTCGGCATCGAGCAGTGGGGCGTGACGCCGGACATCATGACCAGCGCCAAGGGCCTGGGCAACGGCAGCCCCGATCGGGCTGACGGTGGCGCGGCCGGAAGTGGCCGATTCGGTCAAGGGCCTGACGATTTCCACCTTCGGCGGCAACCCGGTCACGACCACCGCCGCCAAGGCCGTGATCGATTTCATCGAAGAGCAGAACCTGGCGGCGAACTGCGCCGAGACCGGCGGCCTATCTGCGCGGCCAGCCTGGAGGAGTTGCAAGAGCAAGCACCCGCTGATCGGCGACGTGCGCGGCATGGGACTGCATGCAGGCGCATCGAACTGGTGGAAGACCGCGCAGACCAAAGCCCCGGCCACCGCCGCAGACCGCGATGGTGATGGAAGCGGCGCGCGAAAACCGCCTGCTGATCGGCAAGGGCGGCATGTACGGCAACGTGATCCGGCTTTCGCCGCCCATGAACATTGCGCCGCGGCGATGTGGACCAGTTCGTCGGGACTGCTGGACAAGAGCCTGGCGGCCTGCGGAGCGGCGGTAGCGGGGGCGCGATGAGCTCTTCCGCGCTGCACGTGGAGCGCAACCTGGAGCAGTTTCCGGATCTGCATCCGGCGCTTCGATTCGCAAGCGGCGCTGGCCGAAGCCAATCGCTGCCTGTTCTGTTTCGACGCGCCCTGCACGGCGGCCTGCCCCACGCACATCGACGTGCCGCGCTTCATCAAGAAGATCGCGAGCGGCAACCTGCGCGGCTCGGCGCTGACCATTCTGGATGCCAATATTCTGGGCCTGAGCTGCTCGCGGGTCTGCCCGGTGGACGGTGCTGTGCGAAGGCGCCTGCGTGATGCATCGCTACAACAAGCAGCCCATCGAGATCGGCCGCCTGCAGCGCTTCGCCATGGATGCGTTTTACGCCAAAGGCGCGCACCTGCCGCCGGTGGCGCAGAATCGGCAGCCGCACCGCATCGCCTGCGTGGGCGGCGGTCCGGCATCGCTGGCCTGCGCGGCGGAGTTGCGGCGGCGCGGGGTTGCGGTGACCGTCTTCGACGACCGGCCGCTGCCGGGCGGCCTCAACACGTACGGCGTGGCCGAGTACAAACTGCGCCCCGCCGACAGTCTGCGCGAAGTGGACCATGGTGCGATCGCTGGGCGTGGAGTTCCGCCAGGCGGAAGTGGGCGGCGCGACGCCGCTGGACGAACTGGAGCGCGAGTACGCTTTCCTGTTCCTGGGGCTGGGGCTTGGGCGCCATGGAACGTCTGGGCATTCCGGGAGAGCAGGCGCTCGGGCGTGATCGATGCGCTGCGCTTCATCGAGCGCTACAAGACGCTGCCGGATTTCTCCGTGGGGAAGACGGTGGTGGTGATCGGCGGCGGCAACACCGCCATCGATGCGGCCAATGCGGCGCGCGCGCCTGGGCGCCGGGAAGTGCACCTGTTCTATCGCCGCACCGAAACGCGAGATGCCGGCATTTTCCTTCGAGTACGACCACTCGAAAGTGGAAGGCGTGCAGTTCCACTGGCTGGCGCAGCCGGTGGCGATTCTGGAGCACGACGGGCCGCGCGGCGGCCGTCCGGTTTGTGCGCACGGTGCTTGGCGAGCCGGATGCGAGTGGCCGGCGCAAGGCCGAACCGGTGCCCGGGTCGGAATTCGAATTCCCCTGCGACATGGTGATTCCGGCGCTGGGGCAATCGCGGCTTACCAGCCTGCTGGAGCGTACGCGCGGCATCGAACTGAAAGGCGGCTCCATCGTGGTGGATCGCGCCACCGGGCGCACCGCCAATCCCGCGGTATTACGCCGGCGGCGATTGCGTCAACGGCGGACGCGAAGTGGTGGACGCCGTGGCTGACGGCAAGCGCGCCGCGCTGGCGATGGTGGCGGAATTGCAGGTGAACCATGGCTGACCTGACCACCAACTTCGCCGGCATCCGCTGCCCCAATCCGTTCTGGCTGGCGTCCGGTCCGCCGACCAACTGCGGCGACCAGGTGATGCGCGCCTTCGACGCCGGCTGGGGCGGCGCCGTCTGGAAGACCATCGGCGAACCGATCGTCAACGTCTCCTCGCGCTACTCCTCGGTGGATTGGAACGGCCAGCGCATGATGGGGCTGAACAATATCGAGCTCATCAGCGACCGGCCCATCGAGACCAACCTGCGCGAAATCGCCGAGGTGAAGAAGCGCTATCCGAAGCACGCCGTCATCGCCGTCGCTGATGGTGGATTCGAAGCGCGAGGCCTGGCACGACATCGTGCAGGCGCGTCCGAAGACGCCGGCGCCGACGGGCTGGAGCTGAATTTCGGCTGCCCGCACGGCATGAGCGAGCGCGGCATGGGCAGCGCCGTGGGGCAGGTCCCCGAATACTCGTGCATGATCACCGAGTGGGTGAAGGAAGTGGCGCGCACTCCGGTGCTGGTGAAGCTGACGCCCAACATCACCGACATCCGCATGGTGGCGCGCGCGGCCAAGCGCGGCGGCGCCGACGGGCTCTCCGCCATCAACACCATCAACTCGATTACGGGTATCGATCTCGACACGTTCACGCCGCGGCCGGACGTGGGCGGCGCATCCTCGCACGGCGGTTACTGCGGCCCGGCGGTGAAGCCCATCGCGCTGCACCTGGTGCAGCAGATCGCTTCGACGCCGAAGTGGGCATGCCGATCTCGGGCATCGGCGGCATAGCGAGCTGGCGGGAAGCGGCGGAGTTCATACTGCTGGGCTGCGGCACGGTGCAGGTGTGCACCGCGGCGATGCACTACGGCTACCGCATCGTGGAGGACATGATCGACGGCTTGAGCAACTGGATGGACGAAAAAGGCTTCCGCACGCTCGACGATTTCCGCGGCCTGTGCCGTCCCCAAGGTCACCGAGTGGAAGCACCTGGACCTGAATTACAAGATTGTCGCGCGCATCGATCGCGATAAATGCATCGGCTGCGACCTGTGCTACATCGCCTGTTGGGACGGCGCGCATCAGTGCATCCACGTGGATGGCCACGACGCCGGCCGGAATCGCTGGAGGCAGCGAGCCGGCGCGCATCGCCGTCACCCCGATCGCCAAGCTGGACGCGTGCGGGCCGCGGGCGGAACGCCAACGCCGCCGGCGCGCATCCCGCGGTGGACGAAGCCGAATGCGTGGGCTGCAATCTCTGCTGGCTGGTCTGCCCGGTAGAGAACTGCATCACCATGGAACAGGTGGACACGGGGCGGCCCGTGCAATCCTGGGAGCAGCGACGCATGCCAACGAACACTGATTCGCAACGGCACGGTAGTGACCGCAACCGAAACCAAGGCCGCGGACGTTCTGATTGAAGGCGAGACGCATCAGGGAAGTGCGCAGCGGCATCCCGCCGGAAGCGGCGGAGAAGATCATCGACGCCTCGGGAATGTACGTGATCCCCGGCGGCATCGACGCCCACACGCACCTCGACATGCCGTTCGGCGGCACCACCAGCGCCGACGATTTCGAGACCGGAACGCGCGCCGCGGCGTTCGGCGGCACCACCAGCATCGTGGACTTCGCGATCCAGGCGCGCGGCACGAAGATGCGCGATGCGCTGGACACCTGGTGGAAGAAGGCCGAAGGGCGCGCCGTGATCGATTACGGCCTGCACATGATCGTCACCGACCTGGGCACGTCGCGGCCTGGAAGACATGGACGAAATGGTGGACGAAGGCGTGGCCAGTTTCAAGCTGTTCATGGCCTATCCCAACGTCCTGATGGTGGACGACGCCACCATCTTCAAGGCGCTCTCGCGCACCGCCAAGAACGGCGCGCTGATCTGCATGCACGCCGAAAACGGCAGCGTGATCGACGTGATCGTGCCAAGGCGCTGGCCGAGGGCAAGACCGCGCCGATCTACCACGCGCTCACGCGCCCCACGCGGGCCGAGGCCGAGGCGGTGCATCGCGCCATCGCCATGGCGGAGATCGCCGGCGTCCCGGTGTACATCGTGCACCTCTCGTCGGAGGACGCGCTGAATGAGGTGCGCGAGGCGCGCGACCGCGGCGTGCCCGCCTTCGCCGAAACCTGCCCGCAGTACCTGCTGCTCTCCATCGAAGAACTGGAGCGGCCCAATTTCGAAGGCGCGAAATACGTTTTCACCCCGCCGCTGCGCACCAAGGAGAATCTGCCCAAACTGTGGGACGGTCTGAAGCACGATCACCTGCAGGTGGTTTCCACGGACCATTGCCCGTTCTGCTTCGAAGACCAGAAGATTCTGGGCAAGGATGACTTCACCAAGATTCCCAACGGCGGTCCGGGCATCGAAAACCGCATGCAGCTCATCTATCATTACGGCGTGAATGCGGGAAAGTTATCGCTGAACCGATTCGTCGAGATCACCTCCACGACGCCTGCGCGCATCTTCGGCATGTATCCGCGGAAGGGCGAGATCGCCGCCGGGCAGCGACGCCGACATCGTCATCTGGGATCCGCAAGCGCCGTACACCATCAGCGCGAAGACGCATCACATGCGCGTGGATTATTCGATGTTCGAGGGCTACCAGGTGCAGGGCAACGCCCGCACGGTGATCTCGCGCGGGCGAAGTGATTGTGGATGGCGGCGAGTTTCTCGGCAAGCCCGGCCGCGGCAATTATCTGCGCCGCCAGGCTCGTGGAGGCGCATGGAGGTAGAGCGGGGGCCAGGGGCCGGGGGCCAGGGGCCAGGGGAGAGCGGCCCAGTTAATCACGACTCGAGCCTCTACAACAAAGACCTCGCGCCGATTCCCCGGGAGCGACGCACCTGGGGCACTTACAACTACGCCTCCCTGTGGGTGGCGATGTCCGTCTGCATCCCTACTTATATGCTGGCCTCGGGCCTGATCGCCGGAGGCATGAGCTGGTGGCAGGCGATTCTGACGATCCTGCTGGGCAACCTGATCGTCCTCGTGCCCATGCTGCTGAATGCCCATGCCGGGGCCAAGTACGGAATTCCTTTTCCTGTCCTGGTGCGCGCGTCGTTCGGTGTGCGCGGCGCCAATGTTCCGGCGGTTCTGCGGGCGCTGGTGGCCTGCGGATGGTTTGGCATCCAGACCTGGATCGGCGGGCAGGCGATCTACTCGATGCTGCGGATCATCTGGCCGGGAGCGGCCGGCCTGGCGGGCGGCGTCTGGATTTGTTTTTTCGCCTTCTGGGCGCTGAACATCGCGGTCATCTGGCGAGGCATCGAGACCATCAAATTCCTGGAGGGCATCGGAGCGCCGTTCATGCTGGGCATCGGCCTGCTGCTGTTGTGGTGGATCACGGGCAAGGCCGGGCGGCTTCGGGCCGGTCCTCAGCGCGCCCAGCAAATTCCACACTTCGGCCGAGTTCTTCCGGTTCTTCATTCCGTCGCTCACCGGCATGGTGGGCTTCTGGGCCACCGTGGCGCTCAACATCCCCGACTTCACCCGCTATGCCAAATCGCAAAAGGCGCAGGTGCTGGGCCAGGCGCTGGGATTGCCCACCGCCATGACGCTCTATTCCTTTATCGGTGTGGCGGTCACCTCCGCATCGGTGGTGCTGTTCGGGGAAGCGATATGGGACCCGGTCGCCCTGCTGGGCAAGTTCAACCAGCCCATCGTCGCGTTCATCGCGCTGATCGCGCTGCTGGTGGCCACGCTCAACACTAACGTCGCGGCCAACGTGGTTTCGCCCTCCAACGATTTTTCCAATCTGAATCCGCGGCCTGATTTCGTTTCGCACCGGCGGCCTGATCACCGGAGTGATCGGTGTGCTGATGATGCCGTGGAAACTGCTGACGGATTTCAGCTCGTACATTTTCGGGTGGCTGGTGGGGTACTCGGGCCTGCTGGGGCCCATTGCCGGCGTGATGATCGTGGACTATTTCGTGTTACGCCGCTCGCGCCTGCGGGTAGACGATCTGTACCGCCGCCAAGGCGCGTATGAATATGATAACGGCGTCAATCTGCGCGCCATTGTGGCGCTCGCTATGGGAATCGCCGTCGCGCTGCTGGGGCTGGTGGTCCCCGCGCTGCGGTTGCTCTACGACTATGCCTGGTTCGTCGGCTTCGGAGTCTCCGGGGCCGTTTACGTTTTACTGATGCAGCGCGCTCCGGCCGCCGCCATTCTGCCGGAGTGGGAGAATGAATAAATGATTGCCACCGGATCTGCCGTAGGAACTGTCTCGTTTTATATCAACGGCGCGTGGGAAAAGCCCGAAGGCCGCACCATGGGCGCCGTGACCAACCCTGCTACCGGCGAGACCATCGCCGAAGTGCCGTACGCCAATGAAGCCGATATCGACCGCGCCGTGCGCTCCGCCCACGAGGCATTCCTCAAGTGGCGCGAAGTGCCCGTGGTGGACCGCGTGCAAGTGCTCTACCGCTACAAAGCCCTGCTGGACAAGCACGCCGACGAGATCGCCGCGACCCTGACGCGCGAAAACGGCAAGACGCTCGACGACGCCCGGGCTGAAGTGCGCCGCCTGATCCAGATGGTGGAAGTGGCCTGCGGCATGCCCAGCCTGATGATGGGCGATTCGCTCAACGATGTGGCCGCGGGCATCGACTGCAAGACCATCCGGCAGCCCATTGGCGTCTGCGCCGGCATTACCCCCTTCAACTTCCCGGCCATGGTGCCCGCCTGGATGTACCCGTTCGCCATCGCCTGCGGGAATACGTTCGTGCTGAAGCCGTCGGAAAAAGTGCCGCTCACGCCGACGCGCGCCATCGAACTGCTGCACGATGCCGGACTGCCGCCGGGCGTGCTGAACCTGGTGCACGGCGCCCGGGACGCGGTCAACGGCCTGCTGCATCATCCGCTGGTCAAAGCCGTCTCGTTCGTCGGCTCCACTCCGGTGGCCAAGTACATTTACACCACCGCCGCCGCCGAGGGCAAACGCGTGCAGGCTCTGGGCGGCGCCAAGAATCACCTGGTGGTCATGGCCGATGCGGATATGCCCAAGACCGTGGAAGCCATCATCGGCTCGGCTTTCGGCGCCGCGGGCGAGCGTTGCCTGGCCGGCAGCGTGCTGGTTCCGGTGGGCGATGCCGCCGGTCCCCTGCTCGACCTGCTGGTCAAGCGCACGCAGTCGCTGGCGGTGGGCGATGGCTCGCGGAGCGGCGTGGAAATGGGGCCGCTGGTCACCGGGGAGCATTGCACCAAGGTGGCCGGTTATGTCGAGAAGGGCGTGGCCGAAGGGGCGACTCCCCTGGTGGATGGCCGCGCCGGCAAGCCCGAGGGCGGCGGCTTCTATCTGGGCCCGACCATCTTCGACAACGTGACGCCGGAGATGACCATTGCCAAAGAAGAGATTTTCGGGCCGGTGCTCTCGGTGATGCGCGTCAACACACTGGACGATGCCATCAACCTGGTGAACCGCTCTCCGTTCGGCAACGCCACCGCCATTTTCACCAGCAATGGGAAGGCGGCGCGGGAGTACTCTTCGCGCATCGAAGTCGGCATGGTGGGAGTGAATGTGGGGGTCGCGGCGCCGATGGCGTTCTTCCCGTTCGCCGGCTGGAAGAACTCGTTTTTCGGAGACCTCCATGCTCACGGCAAAGATGCCGTCGCCTTCTACACCGAGCAGAAGGTGATTATGAGCCGCTGGTTTTAGTAAACTCATTGGAAGTACGGGCGCGTAGCTCAGGTGGATAGAGCATCAGCCTTCTAAGCTGAGGGTCGAAGGTTCGAGTCCTTCCGCGCCTACCAGTGTTTCCATAGTTCGCTGGGTGTTCGGGGCGCGGGGAGCCACGAAGGGGAAGTAAGGAGAGTTGGCGGTTACGGCTTCAATGATGCGTCCTCGAAATCTCGCGCTTGCCAGTGAGCCGCCGTGCCGCTCCTCGTTTCGAACCTGTTACCTGCTAATATCTCAGATAATAGTGTCCTCTAGAGCGCTATTCAACGGAAAAACAACTTCGGTTATGGGTTGCCTGAATGTCAACAATCACAAGAGTTCCTGATTCGCCACCGGAAGGGCACACTCCCGGACAACACGTGCCAACGCCGCCCGGTTCTTCCAAATCGAAAAGTCGCGGCCTGCTATGGGTTTTTTTCCTGGTCATCATCGCCGGGATCACGGGGTATGCGGTGTGGCACGCCGGCGACCCCAGCACCGCGCCCAAGACACAAGGCGGCGGGGGAGGCGGCGGCAGAGGCCGCGGCGCGGGCATTGGTCCGGTGCCGGTGGTGGTGGCGAAGGTGACGCGTTCCAGCATTCCGGTAGTTCTGCCAGGGTTGGGCAACGTGACCCCCTTCTACACGGTGACGGTCAAATCGCGCGTGGACGGCCAGTTGATGAAGGTCGATTTCAACGAAGGCGATCTGGTTCACGAAGGCCAGGTCCTGGCCGAAATAGACCCGCGGCCATTTCAGGTTCAACTCGATATGGCGCAAGCCACGCTGGCGCACGACCAGGCCTTGCTGAACAACGCGAAGGTGGATCTGGACCGGTACCAGGGACTGGTGAAGACCGACGCCATTCCCGACCAGCAACTGGACACGCAGACGGCGCTGGTGGCGCAGTACGAAGCGCACCATCAAGCAGGACCTGGCCAACATCGATAGCGCCAAGCTGCAATCTGACCTATTCCAAGGTCACGGCTCCCATCACCGGTGTGGTGGGTCTGCGCCTGGTGGACCCCGGCAACATCGTGCACGCCTGCGACGCCAACGGCATGGTCACGATCACGCAACTGCAGCCGATCTCCGTGCTGTTTACCATCCCCGAGGACAACCTTCCGCAGGTGACGCAGAAGCTGCGGGCGGGCGCGCACCTGCCGGTGGATGCGTACAACCGCGACAATTCCAAGAAACTGGCCTCCGGCACGCTGGTGACACTGGACAACCAGATCGACAGCACCACCGGCACGTCGAAGCTGAAGGCGGTCTTCGACAACAAGGACAATCGCGCTCTTTCCGCAGCAATTCGTCAACATCCGCGCTGCTGGTGGACACGCTGACCAATCAACTCGTGGTTCCCAACGTGGCGGTGCAGAACGGCCAGCAGGGCACCTTCGTCTACGTGGTGGACGACGATTCCAGAGTGCACCTGAAACCGGTCCAGGTAGGAATCACGACGGAGACCTCCGCCGACATTCTCGAGCGGCATCTCGGACGGCGATCGCGTGGTCATCGACGGCACCGACCGGCTGATGGAAGGCGCCGTGGTGCGGGTGCGGAAGCCGGAGAGCTGGAAAATCCGCCGGGTTTCGATCCGGGCGCGGGCGGGCGCAGCGGCCGGCGGCGGAGGCAAGAAAGGCGGCGGCAAGAAGGGCGGCGGCAAGTCCAAAACGGGCAGGAGCGGAGGCGCTGGGCAGTGAGTCCCTCCCGCATATTCATCCTGAGGCCGGTCGCGACGTCGCTGATGATGGCGGGCGTGGTGCTCGTCGGCGTCACGGCTTTCCGGCAACTGCCGGTCTCGGCGCTGCCCCAGGTGGACTATCCGACCATCCAGATCCAGACGTTTTATCCGGGCGCCAGCCCGGAGGTGGTGACGTCCTCGATCACCGCGCCGCTCGAGAAGCAGTTCGGCCAGGTGCCTGGACTGACGCAGATGACGTCGATCAGCTCCTTCAGCAGTTCGCTGATCACGCTGCAGTTCTCGCTCGATCTCAGCATCGATGTCGCCGAGCAGGAAGTGCAGGCCGCCATCAATGCGGCCTCGACTTTTCTTCCCAAGAATCTGCCGTTCCCGCCCGTCTACAGCAAGACGAATCCCGCCGACGCGCCGATTCTGACGCTGGCCATTACGTCGACAACGGTGCCGCTGCCGAAAGTCGAAGAACTGGCCGAGACGCGCATGGCGCAGAGAATTTCGCAGCTCAGAGGCGTGGGCCTGGTGAGCATCAGCGGAGGGCAGCGTCCGGCCGTCCGCGTGCAGGCGAACCCCACCGCGCTGGCGTCCTACGGACTGAGTCTGGAGGCGCTGCGAACGGCGCTGAGCAGCGCCAACGTGAACCAGGCCAAAGGCAACTTCGACGGACCGGATCAGGCCTGGACGATCAACGACAACGACCAGCTGCAGGCCGGCGCGCAGTACGGGCCGATCATTCTCGCCTACCGCAACGGCGCGCCGGTGCGCATTCGCGACGTCGCCACCGTCATCGACGGCGCCGAAAACACCAAGCTGGCCGCCTGGGTGAACGCCGACCGCGCCATCGTCCTGAACATTCAGCGGCAGCCCGGCACCAACATCATCAGCGTCGTCGACACGGTCCAGGCGCATCCTTCCGCAAATCGAGGCGTCCCTGCCGGAAGGAATCGACGTGCGGGTCATCAGCGACCGCACCACCACCATCCGGGCATCGGTCGAGGACGTCGAATTCGAACTGCTGCTGACCACCGCGCTGGTGGTGATGGTGATCTTTCTGTTCCTGCGCAGCGCTTCGGCCACCATCATCCCCGGCATCGCCGTGCCTCTTTCGCTGGTGGGCACCTTCGCCGTCATGTACCTGCTGGGCTACAGCCTGGACAACCTTTCGCTGATGGCGCTCACCATCTCCACCGGCTTTGTGGTGGACGACGCGATCGTGATGATCGAAAACATCTCGCGCTATATCGAGCAGGGCGACTCGGCGATGGAAGCGGCGCTCAAGGGATCGGCCGAGATCGGATTCACCATCGTATCGTTGACCGTCTCGCTGATCGCCGTGCTGATTCCGCTGCTGTTCATGGCGGACATCGTGGGCCGCCTGTTCCGCGAATTCGCGGTGACGCTGGCGGTCACCATCATATTCTCGGCGTTTGTCTCGCTGACGCTGACGCCCATGATGGCGGCGCGCATTCTGACGCACCATCCGGAATCCGAGCAGGGCAGGTTGTACCGCTGGTCGGAGTGGTGCTTCGCCAAGACCATCGAAGGGTACGGCACGATGGTCCGGGTGGTGCTGCGTCATCAGCCGCTCACGCTGCTGGTGGCCGTCGGCACGCTCGGCGCTGACGATCTACCTTTACATCATCGTCCCCAAGGGCTTCTTCCCGGTGCAGGATACCGGCGCGCATGCTGGGTATTTCGCAGGCGCCCGAGACGGTATCGTTTTCGGCCATGTCCAAGCGGCAGCAGGAACTGGTCCAGGTGATCCGCCAGGATCCGGCGGTCGAGAATCTCACGTCGTTCATCGGCGCCGACGGTGTGAACACCACCATGAACAGCGGCCGCATCCAGATCACGCTGAAGCCGCTCGAAGAGCGCGCAGGTGTTTCGGCGGTGGACGTGATCCGGCGGCTGGAGCCGAAGGTGCAACAGGTGCCGGGCATCCAGCTTTACCTGCAGCCGGTGCAGGATCTGACGGTGGAAGACCGCATCAGCCGGACGCAATACCAGTACGCGCTCGATGCGCCCGACAAGGCGCTGCTGGATCAGTGGGTTCCGCGCCTTCTGGAGCGGATGAAAGCAGCTGCCGGAACTGCGCGACGTGGCCAGCGATCAGCAGAACAACGGCGTCGGGCTGCTGGTGAATATCGACCGCGACACCGCCGGCCGGCTGGGCATCACGCCGCAGAACATCGACGACGCGCTCTACGATTCCTTCGGCCAGCGGCAGGTATCGACGATCTACACGCAGACCAATCAGTTCCACGTGATTCTCGAAGTGGCGCCGCACTACCAGCAGGATGCGTCGGCGCTTGCGGAACATGTATGTGCCGATCGGATCGGCGTCGGCCAACCTGGCATCCACCATCGCGCTGGCGGGCACCAATACCGCGCTCACGGGCGCGGCGGCGCTGGCGCCGGCGCCGCTGCGCTCGCTCATCCGGACAACCGCCGATTCCGGCTCCGATCACGATCAACCACCAGAGCCAGTTCCCGGTGGTCACGCTTTCCTTCAATCTGGCGCCGGGAGCGTCGCTCGGCGCGGCGGTGGAGCACATCAAGCAGGCGACGCAGGAACTGGGCATGCCGGCCAGCATCGAACCCAGCTTCCAGGGAACGGCCCGCGCGTTCGAATCGTCGCTGGCCAACGAATCGATCCTGATTCTGGCGGCCATCGTGACGGTGTACCTGGTTCTGGGCATGCTGTACGAGAGCTTCATCCACCCCATCACCATTCTTTCCACGCTGCCTTCGGCCGGCGTGGGCGCGATTCTGGCCCTGATTCTGTTCAAGAAGGATCTGGATGTCATCGCGCTGATCGGCATCATTCTGCTGATCGGCATTGTGAAGAAGAACGCCATCATGATGATCGACTTCGCGCTGGAAGCCGAGCGCAACGAAGGGAAGCCGCCGGAGGAAGCGATCTATCAGGCGTGCCTGCTGCGCTTCCGCCCGATCATGATGACCACCATGGCGGCGCTGCTCGGCGCGGTTCCGCTGGCCTTCGGCAGCGGCGTGGGTTCCGAATTGCGCAAGCCGCTGGGCATCTGCATCATCGGCGGACTGCTGGTCAGCCAGGTGCTGACGCTGTTCACCACGCCGGTCATTTACCTGTACTTCGGACGAGCGGCGGCCTGGGTGGCTCGGTCGCGCGGTTCCGACGAGCGACAGAAGTTCGTCCCGTGCCGAATTGACTTAAGGCCGGCGCTATGAGCATCTCCACGCCATTCATTCAAAGGCCGGTCGCCACCACGCTGCTGCTGGTGGCGCTGACGCTGGCCGGCGGCATCGCCTACACGCTGCTGCCGGTGTCGGCGTTGCCCGAGGTGGACTTCCCGACCATCATCGGTCAGCGCCAGCCTGCCGGGCGCCAGTCCCGAGGTAATGGCGGCGTCGGTGGCGACTCCGCTCGAAAAGCAGTTCACGCACATCGCGGGCGTCACGGAAATGACGTCCCGCAGTTCGGTGGGATCCGCGACCGATCGTTCTGCAATTCGATCTGAGCCGCGACATCAACGGCGCGGCGCGCGAAGTGCAGGCGGCCATCAACTCCGCGGCGGGATATCTTCCCGCGAATCTTCCCTCGCTTCCCAGGTACCGGAAAATCAATCCGGCCGACCAGCCGATTCTGCTGATGACGCTGGAATCGGACGTGGTGCCGCGGCCGCAGTTGTACGACATCGCCTCCTCGGTGTTCGCGCAGAAGCTGGCGCAGGTGGAAGGCGTCGGCCAGGTCACGGTGGGTGGAAGCTCGCTTCCGGCGGTTCGCGTGGAAGTGAATCCGCAGCCGCTCTCCCGCTACAACGTGGGTCTCGACCAGGTCGGCACGTTCCTGCAAAGCGCCAATGCGAACCGGCCCAAGGGCTCGCTTGCGAACGACGAGGTGGAGATTCCGATCTATGCCACCGACCAGCTTTTCCTGGCGAAAGACTACAAGGATCTGGTGGTGGTCTACCGCAACGGCGCGCCGGTGCGCCTGTCGGACCTGGGCCGCGTGATCGACGCCAACGAAGATGTCCGGAACCTCGGCATGGTCAACGGCAATCCGATGGTCCAGATCCAGATCAACCGGCAGCCGGACGCCAACATCGTGGAGACGGTGGCGCGGATCAAGGCCCTGATGCCGCAGTTTCAGGCGCAGCTTCCGCCCACGGTGCGTTTCAAGATCGCCAGCGACCGCACCATCACCACCCGCGATTCGCTGCGCGACGCGCAGCGCAACATGATCGTCTCCATCGGGCTGGTGGTTCTGGTGGTGTTCATCTTCCTGCGCAGCGGCTGGTCGACCTTCATTCCCAGCATCTCGGTGCCGGTATCGATCATCGCCACGTTCGGCGCGATGTATCTGCTGGGGTACACGCTCGACAACCTTTCGCTGATGGCGCTGACCATCGCCACGGGATTCGTGGTCGACGACGCCATCGTGGTCATCGAAAACATCACGCGCCACCTCGAAGAGCGGCATGAAGCCGATGCAGGCCGCTCTCAAGGGCGCCGAAGAGATCGGTTTCACGGTTCTGTCGATGAGCATCTCGCTGATTGCCGTCTTCATTCCCATCCTGATGATGAGCGGCATCGTGGGGCGCCTGTTCCGCGAATTTGCGGTGATTCTGTCGGCGGCCATCGTCATCTCCATGGTGGTCTCGCTCACCGTGCGTCCCGATGATGTGCGCGTGGCTTCTCAAGGAAGACGCGCGGCCACGGATATCTCTACAACCAGACCGAAAAATTCTACCGGTGGATTATTTCCACGTACGCGTCGGCGCTCGACGTCGTGCTGGATCATCCCGGCGTCCGTTCTGCTCACGGTGTTGGTTACCTGGGCGTCAACGTCTACCTCTACGACAAGGTTCCGAAGGGATTCTTCCCGCAGCAGGACACCGGACGTCTGCAGGGCAACGTCATGGGCCAGCAGCACATCTCCTATCAGGCGCTGGTGGACGAAGGCGAAGTGGTTCGAGGAGAAGATCCGGAAGGATCCGGACGTCGAAACCGTCACCATGGTGGCGGGCACCAGCGGCGGCGGATTCGGCGGCGGAACTCGGCACAGATCAACGTTCAGCTCAAGCCGGTGGGGGTTCGCAAGTCCACTTCGGACCAGGTGATCGCCCGCCTGCGCCGCCAGACGTCCGGCGTGCCGGGGCGGTCCTGTTCCTGCAGAACTCCCAGGACGTGCGCGTCGGCGGCCGGCAGGGCAACGCGCAATACCAATACACGCTGCAGGCGCCGGACTTCGACTCGCTGGCGTATTGGGGACCGAAAGTTCTGGACAAGCTCTCGACGCTGCCGGAGATTGCGGACGTCAGCTCCGACCAGCAGAATTCCGGCTTGTCGTCCAATGTGGTGATCGACCGCGATACGGCATCGCGCCTCGGTCTGACGGCGCAGGCCGTGGACTCGGCGCTGTATGACGCTTTCGGCCAGCGCCAGGTCTCGGTGATGTACAAGTCGATCAATCAGTATCACGTGGTTCTGGCGCTGCAGCAGCAATGGTGGGCAGAGCCCGGACTTCCTGAACACGATTTACGTGCAGACGCCGCGGGGCACCAACGTTCCTCTGTCGACTTTCACGCACTTCACGCAGGGCATTACGCCCATTTCGCTGCCGCACCAGGGGCAGTTTCCGGCCACCACGCTTTCGTTCAACCTGCCGGAAGGCGTGGCGCTGAGCGACGCCGTGGCGGCCATCAAGCGGGCGGAGGTGGAAATGGGCCTGCCGGCCAACATCACCGGCAAGTTCGCCGGCACCGCGCGGGCCTATCAGGAAGCGCTGCAGCAATCAGCCGATCCTGATCGGGACGGCGCTGATCGCCGTCTACATCGTGCTGGGGATGCTGTACGAGAGCCTGATCCATCCGCTGACCATCATCTCGACGCTGCCCTCGGCCGGCGTGGGAGCGCTGGTGGCCATGGTCCTGTTCAAGAGCAATCTGGATATCGTGGGCATGATCGGAATCATCCTGCTGATCGGCATCGTGAAGAAGAACGCCATCATGATGATCGATTTCGCGCTGGCGGCCGAACGCAACGAAGGAATGAATTCGCGCGACGCCATCTATCCAGGCGTGTCTGCTGCGGTTCCGGCCCATCATGATGACGACCATGTGCGCGCTGCTGGGCGGCATGCCGATGGCGCTCGGCTGGGGCGCGGGAGCGGAACTGCGCAAGCCTCTCGGAATCGCGATTGTGGGCGGCCTGGTGGTCAGCCAGATGCTGACTCTGTTCACCACGCCCGTGATTTATCTGTACTTCGACCGGCTTCGGACGCGATTCAGCCGGCGGCAGCCGAGTTTCCGCCATCGTCCCGGTTTTCTGATTCCCGGCGGGAAGCGCGGAGAGCGCCGACTGACACTCCTGTTGACTTTCAACAGATAGAGGCGTACCATCCCTGTTGATGGACAACAGATCGGAAGTCCCTTACGGCACGCTCGACCTGATGGTGCTCAAGACTCTGGACACTCTCAGTCCCCTGCACGGGTACGGGATTGCCCGCCGTATCGAACAGGTGGCGCAGGGGTCGCTGGAACTGAACCAGGGCACCATCTATCCCGCGCTTCTCCGCCTGGAACAGCGAGCCTGGATCTCCAGCAAGTGGGGCGTCAGCGATAACAACCGCCGCGCGCGCTTCTATTCCATCACCGCCGCCGGACGCCGCCAATTGGCCGCTGAAGCCAAGAGCTGGTCGCGGACTGTCGCCATGGTCAACCGGCTCCTGGAGGGCGAATCATGACCGCCCTGCGCGTCCTGGTTTCCCGCCTGCGCGGCCTGTTCGCCACCTCGTCGCGGCTCGACGAAGAGATCGCCGCCCACCTCGACATGCTTGCGGCCGACCTGGAGCGCCGCGGCCTCACCCCCGCCGACGCCCGCGCCCAGGCTCGCCGCGATTTCGGCGCCATCACGCAAATGCGCGAGACGCACCGCGACCAGCGCCGCCTGCCGTTCTTCGACACCCTGGCGCAGGACCTTCGCTATGCTCTCCGGCAACTGCGCCGGAGTCCCGGCTTCGCCGCCGCCGCCATCCTCACGCTCGCGCTCGGCATCGGCGCCAACGCCGCCATTTACCAGGTGCTGGACGCGGTGGTCTTCCGCGCCCTGCCTGTCTCTCACAGCGACCAGCTCGTCGATGTCCGCTGACTGGAAAACGGGAAGCCTCTCCGCTTCAGCTATCCCCTCTACCGCGAAATGGCGGCCCGCCAGCAGGTGGTCGCGGGCATGCTCGCGGCCAGCAACGAACCGCTGCACAATGCCGTCCTGCGCGGACGCGGCGCCATCCAAACGGTGAACGCCTCCATCGTCAGCGGCAATTATTTTCAGGTGCTGGGCGTCTCCGCCCGCCGCGGCCGCACCTTCACCGATGCCGACGAGCATACCGCCGCACCCGTCGCCGTAATCAGCCATGCTTTCTGGCAGCGCGAATTCGCAGGCGCGGCCGCCATTGGTTCCACTCTCGAGATCAACCGCGCGCTGGTGACCATCATCGGAATCATGCCTCCCGCGTTTTTCGGCGACTCCGCCGGCAATGCGCCCGATGTCTGGCTGCCCATGAGCATTCAACCCCTGGTCTCGCCCTCCGACTGGCGCGACTCCCCCGCGTTCACCTGGTTGCAGGTCACTGCGCGCCTCCGCCCCGGCGTCTCCCCGGCGCGAGCCGCCACCGCTCTCACCGCACTCTACCGGCAGCTTCCCGACCTGAACGTGCGCACCGCGCAACATGCCGATTACCAGGTGCAACTCCAGCCCGCCAATCAACTCCTGGCGGAGCTGAACGCCCAGACCGCGCATCCGCTTTATATCCTGATCGGCATTACGGCGGCCGTCCTCCTGATTGCCTGCTGCAACCTGGCCAACCTGCTGCTGGGACGCGCCACCGCGCGCACTCACGAAATCGGCGTGCGCCTGGCCCTGGGTGCAGGCCGCGGGCGCCTCATCCGCCACCTGCTCACGGAAAGCACGCTGCTCTCCGTGCTGGGCACGGTGGCTGCCGCCGCGATCGCCGGGTGGGGTTCGCGCGCGTTGATCCGGGCGCAGGGCTGGCATCTGGCCATCGATCCGAACTGGCGCGTCCCCGGCTTCACCGCGGCGATCGCCGTCCTGGCAACGCTTCTGTTCGGCCTCGCGCCGGCCCTCTCCGCCACCCGCTTCGATCTGCTTCCCGCGCTCGCCGCCAATCGCAGAACCGAGAGCGGCGGACATTCGCGGCAGCTTCTGGGCAAGGTTCTCATCGTCGCCCAGATCTCCATCTCGCTGCTGCTCCTGAGCGGCGCAGCCCTGCTCGGCCGCTCTTTGTGGAACCTGCAGCATCAGGATTTCGGGTTCACCCGCGGCAACGTCCTGATGGTGGAACTGCCGGTGGAATTCGGACCCGCCATGCTGTCCCGCAGCGAGGCCCGCCGCCCCTTGCTCACGGACCGCCTGCGTGCCTTGCCCGGCGTTCGCTCCGTCGCCATCTCGTCGTGCGGCCTGATGAGCGGGTGGCAGCGAACCGGTCCCGTGGCCACTGCCGAACGGCCGGCGCAGACCGGCGATTACACACGCTACACCAACGTCACGCCGCATTACTTCGACACCATGGGAATTCGCATAGTCGCGGGCCGCGCCATCGACGAACGCGACCGGGCCGGGGCGCCTCCGGTCATGGTCCTCAGCGAAACCGCCGCACGCACTCTGTTCGGCAAAGATAATCCCGTGGGCCGCATGGTCTCCCTGTCCAACACCTTCGACGCCAGGAGCGCCGCCCAGGTGGTAGGAGTGGCGCACGATGTCCGCTTCGGTCCGCGCGATCCTTACGCTTTCCAGGTCTACCTGCCGTTTTCGCAGGCGCACATCCCCATGACGGAAGCGGTCCTGCGGACCACCGCCGATCCCGCTACGCTTGCCGGTCCGCGTGCGCGCCGCCATTCAGGACATGGATTCCACACTGGCCGTCGGCAGCATTTCCACGCTCCAGGAAAGGATCGATTCCGGGCTGGTTCATGAGCGCATGATGGCCCTGCTCTCCGCCTGCTTCGGTCTGCTCGCCCTGATCCTGACCAGCGTCGGAGTCTATGGCGTGATCGCTTATTCGGTGGAGCGGCGTACGCAGGAAATCGGTATCCGTCTCGCCCTTGGCGCAGCCCGCCGTCAGGTAGCCGCATGCTGGTGCGAGAACTGGGCCCGCTGGTTATCAGCAGTCTCGTACTGGGCATCGCCGCCACGCTCGCCGCCACGCGCACGATTCGCAGCCTGCTCTACGGAATCGGCGCCGGCGACCTGGCGACGCTCGCCGCCGCCGCCTTCGCGATCGCTCGTGGTGGCCACGCTCGCCGCCTGGCTCCCCGCCCGCCGCGCCTCGCGCCTCGACCCCATGGACGCCCTGCGCCAGGAGTAGGGGACTCGCTGCTCGCGCCGGCCGGTAATGCCTCCAGAAAACGGGGAGGCCGACGAGGGCGTCGGCCGCGGACCAGGGGGTCCGCCCCACCAACACTACGAGATTTTGAGCTTCTCGGCCATCCGAACCAGGTCGGCCAGAGAGCCCGCACGCATTTTCCGCATCACGCGGCCACGGTGGGCTTTGATCGTCAGGTCAGTGGTGCCAAGCTCGCCGGCGATCTGCTTGTTCAAGAGGCCGGTAACCACCAGCGCCAGGACCTGACGCTCTCGCGGCGTCAAGGTACCGAGCCGTTTTTGCAGTTCCAGGATCTGGGATCGCTGTTTGCGATCCTCGCCATCGCGGGCCAGAGCCTCCCTGACAGCGTCGACCAGCGGCTCTTTGCGGAACGGCTTGGTCAAGAACTCAACGGCGCCCGCTTTCATGGCCCGCACACTCATCGGGATGTCTCCGTGTCCGGTGAGGAACACGATCGGGATCTCGATGCCTGACTTCGCCAGTTCCGTCTGAAGATCGAGGCCGCTCCGATCGGGCAGTTCGACGTCGAGAATCAGGCAGGCGGCAACGTCCGGACGTTCGCTCCGGACGAACTCCGATGCCGATCCAAACGTCTGCACCGTAAAACCAGCCGAGTTCAGCAAGTCTTGAAGGGACTCGCGGACCAATGGCTCGTCATCTACCACGAACACGATGGAGTCCAGGCCGCTCATTGGCTTTGTAACGGTATGGGCAGGACGAACTGGAAGACAGCGCCATGCGGCTCATTCTTCTCGGCCCACAGGCGGCCGCCGTGCGCCTCAATGATCGACCGGCTGATCGGCAATCCCATTCCGATGCCCTGTGGCTTGGTAGTGAAAAAGGGAGTGAACAACCGCTCCGCCTGCTCCCGATCGATTCCCGGACCGGTATCCTTCACCGACACCAGAAGTTCGCCTGGTTGGGATACTGTGGAGTGAATCTCCAGCCGCCTCGGCTCCCGGTCGACGCTGGCCGTGGACTCAATGGCGTTCATGACCAGGTTGAGAATGACTTGTTGTAATTGAACCCGGTCGGCAGGCACGGACGGAACAGCAGCGTCCAGTTCGGTGCGTAGCGAAATGTTGTGCCGCTGAGTCTCATGGTGCAAGAGAGAAATCGTGTCCTCGATTACGGTATTCACGTCCACCGAGGTAGTGCTCGCGGTGGTCTTCTTGAATACGGCTCGAATCCGCTGCACGGTCTCACTGGCTTGTGTAGCGGCTTGAATCATCCTGCTTGCGGCGGCGCGCGCCCGATCCAGATTCGGCGGGTCATTCGCCAACCAAGCCGTACAACTGTCGCCACTGGCGATAATCGCGGCCAGGGGCTGATTCACCTCGTGAGCAATGGACGCCGTAAGTTCCCCCATCGTCATCACCCGATTCACGTGTGCGAGTTCTGCCTGGGTGTTGCGCAGGTCTTCCTGAGCCTGCCGGCGATCGTGGAAGTCGACAACCGTGCCATACCACTTCAGAATGCTCCCATCGGAGCCTCGCAAGGGTAAGGCGCGGGACATGCACCACCGGTACATGCCGTCTGACGAACGCCGGCAGCGAAATTCAAATTGAAAGGGGTTGCCACTCAAGACGGAAGCGGTCCACGCCTGCTTCGTATTGGCAGCGTCATCCGGATGAATCGTCTTCATCCAGCCGGCGCCCGCGATTTCATCTTGAGCCAGGCCGGTGTAGTCGAGCACACGGGTGTTACAGTAGTCGAACGCGCCATCGGAAGAGGCGCTCCATAGCATCTCGGGAATGGTTTCCGTCAACCGGCGAAGGTGCAATTCGCTCGTCCGCATCCGTTCTTCCGAGCGCTTGCGATCGCTAATATCACGGATAAACGCGCTTAAGATCCAGGACTCGCCCAACTTCAGTGGCGTGATCGATAGCTCGACGGGGAATTCCTCGCCGCTGCGGCGGAGCGCCGGAGATTTCGATTCGCTTGTTGAGAACCGGCCCTTCACCGGTCCGAAAGAAGTGCCGCAGCCCTCGTTCATGCGCCGGGCGATATCGCATCGGAATGATGGTTTCGGACATCCGGCGGCCCACGGCTTCCACGCGGGTCCACCCGAAAATCCTTTCCGCCTCATGGTTCCAGTGCGTGATGAGTCCATCTCCGTCCATGCCGACCACGGCGTCCAGCGCGGAATCGACAACCGACCGCGCCTGCTGTTCCACTCTTCGCAAAGTCTCTGCGGCCTGCTTTTGTTCGCTCAAATCGAGCACGAAGGCGACACCTTCGTTGCCGCCATTCTCGAAGAGCGCGCCGCCGAGCAGGACAGGCACGCGGCTTCCATTTTTCCGAAGGAACTCCTTCTCGTACGGGCGGAAGATTCCGGTCCCCGTCAACTCCTCTACGGCCCGTTCGTCGCCTTCGCGCCATTCCGCCGGTGTCAGGTCCGCCCATCGCACGCGACCGGTGACGAGATCTTCACGGCCGTATTGGACCATCTGGAGAAACGCTTCGTTGGCCTCGGTGATTGCACCGGAGAGATGAAATATGACAATCCCGATGACATTCGCTTCTACTAAACGCTGGATCTTGGCCTCCAGTCCTTTGGTCAGCTCACGCAACGCCGCTTCAGCCTTTTCGCGCGCGGCGATTTCGACTTTAAGGTCCTGGATTGAGTCCACCGTTTGGTATGCGAGGGAGGCGAACTGTCCCATCGCCGTCATGATTCGCTTGTCTTCGGAGTCGAACCTGCGGCGATCGCTGTGCATAATCGCCCAAATCGTCCCCACCGCCTTACCTTGTACGTAGAACGGAACCAGCAGGCACTCCTCGGCGGCTGGTGAGACATGCAGCAAATAGGGATAACGCCGCTCGAAGTGGCGGAACAACAGGGTACAATCCTGATCGAGCACGTCTCCACAGGGACCGAAGTTGCGCGGGGTTCCGCCTCCGGTGTGCGGCTTCCATTGCCCGGCTATCGCCGGCCAGTAGAACCGCTTCCCGCCGTCTTTCGTGAGCAGACTCAGGCCCGCGGAATCGCACTGGGTGATTTCCAGAATGGTGTCGGCGAATGTCTGAAGAATATTGGAGTTCGCGTCCGCCATGGCAGTAGCCAGCGCCACTAGCGCACGGTTCTCCTTCTCGTAATCGGGCGGACGCCAGGGGCGGTCCTGCAACTCTTCCGTGCAGAGGATCGATTCCAGAGAAGCCGCGCCCTCCGGAATAGAATCCCCAGGGGTGAAATCGTCGTGCGGTTCAGCAGGCACCGCGCCACCTCCAAGCCTTTTTCTTTATTTTAGCTTTGAAAAGAAGAGAAACGATGTGGGCTTCAGCACCCGTTGGAAGGCAGCAACCCGGAGGCACCGGAGTTGCCGAAATGCAAGCGCGCTATCAAACCGGCGATACGTTCCAACTGTCATTCAGCGGCTGTTCCCCGACGGAGAAGCCTGTCAGTTGACGAAAGGACGACATCACTGGAGACGGTTCCGACAACGAAAGCCGCTGAAAGATTTCGGCCACATTCCGGTGAATGGTCTCCTAACAAAGCACTTGCGCCTACCCACCGCACGACTCGCGCCAAGGCGTTCGAATTGCCCGGTTGGAGGGCATCCGGGCCGTCGGGCCGGACCCAGGAGGGCAAAGCAGAAATGCGACGGTTTAAGGATCGCACCCGGTGCAACCTATACGCCCACCGCCCGCGCAGCCGGCGGCACCATACCGGTAACCCGGAGTTCGTTCCTATGACGGCGAGCAGGCGAGGGCTCCGGGCGATTCTGCGTGCCGCGGCCACCGGCGGAGTTGGGCGGTTTTTCGGAACCCCAAGGGAATGGAGAGTCAGCGCCGAAGCCCATACGCGGCGCTCCAGGGCCCATCAACCATGCGCACACTCTTTCATTGTTTACTCATGGCGGTACTGCCATGTGGCGCGATGGATAGCAGCGGGCAATTGGCCAAGCGAGAGGAATGACGAAATGTCTGTCTTGCGGAAGAATCGTACATCGCCAACGGGCGCCAGCCCGAGATGGTACCTGTTGTGGATCGTGTCCCTATCGGCAGTCCTGGCCACCGCCGCCGGCTGCGCTCACTCGAGCGGAGCCGTATCCACTCCGCCGCTCCAGGTTGAGGTTGCCGATGTTGAACAGCGGGACGTTCCCTTATATAAGGAGTGGATCGGCACCCTCGACGGCCTGGTAAACGCCGATATCAAGGCCGAGGTCTCGGGTTACCTCATCAAGCAGGCGTACACCGAGGGCACGTTCGTCAAGAAGGGTCAGCTGCTTGTTTCAGATCGATCCGCGGCCATTTCAGGCCGCGCTGGATCAGGCGCAAGGACACCTGGCGCAGTCGCAGGGCCAGTTGGAGCAGGCGCGGGCGCAACTGGCTCAGGCGGAAGCCGGCAGTAGCGGTCGCCGAAGCCAACCAGCGCCGCGTCCAGCTCGATGTCGATCGCTACACGCCACTGGCGCAAGCAGAAGCCATCACCCAACAGGATCTGGACAACGCCACACAGAACAACATGGCCGCGAAGGCGCAACTGCAGGCGGCCAAGGCCCAGGTCGACACGGCCAAGGCCCAGATCACGGCCGCCCTCGCCGCGGTCCAGGCCGACAAGGCCGCGGTGGAAACCGCGCGCATTAATCTCGGATTCACGCGCCTCACCTCGCCCATCGACGGCATTCCCGGCATCGCGCAGTTGCAGGTGGGCGCGCTGGTGAGTCCGGCGAGCGGCGCGATCACCACCGTCTCGACGGTCGATCCGATCAAAGTCTACTTTACGGTCAGCGAGCAGGAGTACCTCGAGTATACGCGCCGCTTTCCCACTGCCGAGGAGCGCCAGGCCAACAGCCGGCGTCTCTGGAACTCGAATTGATTCTCGCCGACGGAACCACGTATCCGCACAAGGGCAAGATCTACTTCGCCGACCGCCAGGTGGACGTCCGCACCGGCGCCATCCGCATGGCGGGCCTGTTCCCGAACCCCGGCAATCTCCTGCGGCCCGGCCAATATGGCAGGGTCCGCACCGCCATCGAGGTGCAGCACGGCGCTCTGCTGATTCCGCAGCAGGCCGTCTTCGATCTGCAGGGCACTCAGCGAGTTAGCCGTGGTCGATAGCGCCAACAAGGTCACGATTCGCGCGGTCACGCTCGGCGACACAGTCGGGCACCAGTGGATCGTTCGCGACGGCGTGAAGCCGGGCGAACGCGTCATCGTCGAGGGGCTGCAAAAGGTCCGGACCGGGCATGATGGTCGATCCGAAGCCGTTCCAGGCGAGGTAACCGTCATGTCCAAATTCTTCATCAATCGTCCCATCGTGGCGATGGTCATCGCGATCCTCACGGTGATCGTCGGCGCGGTCGTGCTTGCGGGACTCCCGGTGGCGCAGTTTCCGCAGATCGCGCCGCCCGACATCCAGGTCACCGCGACTTACGTGGGCGCCGACGCCCAGACCATCGAGCAATCCGTGGCCACGCCCATCGAACAGCAGATGAGCGGCGTCGACAACATGAACTACATGTACTCGCTCAACGCCACCGCCAACGGCCAGATGCGGATGTATCGTCGATTTCGACGTGGCCACCGATCCGAATACGGACCTGATCCTGGCGCAAAGCCGCGAAACGCAGGCCGCGTCGCAGCTGCCGGCGGACGTCACCAACTACGGCGTCACGGTGCAGAAATCGGTACTGGCGCCGCTCATGCTGGTGGCGCTGTACTCGCCCAAGGGCACGCACGACGCGAAGTTCCTGGCGAACTACGCCTACATCAATCTGAACGATCCGCTGACGCGCGTGAAGGGCGTCGGCACAGTCCAGATCTTCGGCTCCGGGCAGTACGCCATGCGCCTGTGGGTGAAGCCCGATCAACTGGCGAAGCTTGCAGATCACGGTTCCCGAAATCGTCTCCGCCATCCAGACCCAGAACACCGTCAACCCCGCCGGACAGGTGGGCAGCGAGCCGATCCCTCACGGGACAGCCGTTCACCTACGCCGTGCGCGCTCAGGGCCGCCTGACGTCGCCCGAGGAGTTCGGAGAGATCGTGCATCCGCGAAACTCCGGAAACCGGCATCGTGCGCGTACGCGACGTGGCGCGAGTGGAACTGGGATCGCAGGACTACAGCGTCACCGGCCACCTCAACGGCAAACCCAGCGCGATGATCGCGGTGTATCAGTTGCCCGGCTCCAACGCCGTTGCCACCGCCGAAGGCGTGCAGAAGCTGTTGGCCGAGGCCAAGCGCAGCTTTCCGGACGACATCGACTACACCATTCCGGTCGACACCACGCTGGCGGTCACCGAGGGCATGAAGGAGATCGTCGAAACGCTGCTGATCGCGATCGCTCCTGGTGGTCGCGGTGGTCTACCTGTTCCTGCAGGGCTGGCGCGCGACCCTGATTCCGCTGCTGGCGGTCCCGGTGTCGCTGATCGGCACGTTCGTGTTCTTTCCGCTGTTCGGATTCAGCATCAACACGCTGTCCCTGTTCGGCCTGGTGCTGGCGATCGGCCTGGTGGTGGACGACGCGATTGTGGTGGTGGAGGCGGTGGAGCGCCACATCGAGGACGGGCCTCGCCCCGAAGCAGGCCGCGCTCAAGGCGATGGAGGAAATCTCGGGACCGGTGATCGGAATCGCGCTGGTGCTCTCGGCGGTCTTCATCCCCACCGCGTTCATTCCCGGCATCACCGGCCGGCTCTACCAGCAATTCGCCGTCACCATCGCCATCTCGGTGATCCTGTCGGCGTTCAACGCGCTGTCGCTCAGCCCCGCGCTGGCCGCGCTGCTGCTGAAGCCGAAGGAGCAGAGCCGAGGGCTGCTGGCGCGTTTCTTCGACTGGTTCAACCGCACGTTCGACCGCGCCACCAATAACTACGTCCGGCTCTCCGGCGCGCTGCTCCGCAAGAGCGCGATTCGCGCTTCTGCTTCTGGTCGGCTTCGCCGCGGCTGGCCTCTGGATCGGCGGCAAGCTTCCCACCAGCTTTGTTCCCGACGAGGACCAGGGCTACTTCTATCTGAACGTCCAGCTTCCCAACGCGAGTTCGCTGCGAACGCACCGAAGAGGTGATGGCGAAAATCCAGAAGATTGCCTCCGGCATTCCCGGCGTCGAAAGCGTCACCAGCGTCTCCGGCTTCAGCCTGCTCAGCCTGGTGCGAACCAGCTACAACGGCTTCGCCTTCATCAGCATGAAGGATTGGGACGACCGCAAAACACGCGCGCAGCAGTTCCAGGCCATCAAAGCGCAGACTCAATCGGGAATTGAGCCGGCTTCCGGAAGCCGTGGCGTTCGGTTTCTCGCCGCCGGCCATTCCGGGCGTCGGCACTTCCGGCGGATTCACCTTCATTCTCGAGGACCGGTCCGGCGGCGACGTCCAGTTTCCTCGCCGACAATCTCAACAAGTTCATGGCCGCGGCGCGCAAACGGCCGGAGATCGGCAGCCTGAGCACCACGTTCCTGCCCAGCGTGCCGCAACAGTTCGTGATGGTGGACCGCGACAAGGTGATCAAGCAGGGCGTCGCCATCAACGACGTCTACCGCACCATCCAGACCTTCATGGGCGGCCTGTTCGTCAACTACTTCAACCGCTTCGGACGCCAATGGCAGGTCTACGTCGAAGCCGAAGGCGAGTACCGCACGCAGTCCGGAAAACGTCGGCCAGTTCTACGTGCGCAACTCCAGCCGGCGAGATGGTGCCGCTATCCGCCCTGACGCACTTCGAATCGGGATACGGTCCGGAATTCACCATGCGCTTCAACGAGTACCGCTCGGCGCAACTGAACGGCAGCGCCGCGCCCGGCTACAGCAGCGGCCAGGCGATGAAGGCGCTGGAAGAGACTTTCGCCCAAACGCATGCCGGCGCAGATGGGCTTCGACTACTCCGGCATCTCGTTCCAGGAGAAGAAAGCGCAGGAAGGCGTCTCTTCGGCGTCATCTTCGGATTCTCGCTGCTGTTCGTGTTTCTGATTCTGGCGGCGCTCTACGAAAGCTGGACCTTGCCGTTCAGCGTGCTTCTGAGCACGCCGGTCGCGGTGTTCGGCGCGTTCGGCGTGCTGTGGCTGCGCCGCGCTGTTTCTCAGCCATACCGTGCCCGCTTACCTGGTGCAGATCGAAAGCGACGTGTACTCGCAGATCGGCCTGGTGATGCTGATCGGCCTGGCGGCGAAGAACGCGATTCTGATCGTCGAGTTCGCCAAGGACGAATTCGAAAAGGGCAAGCCGCTGGCGGAGGCCGCCCTGGAAGGCGCGCGCCTGCGCCTGCGGCCGATCCTGATGACCTCGTTCGCCTTCATCCTGGGATGCGTGCCTCTGTGGACCGCCAGCGGCGCCGGAGCAGTCGCCCGCCAGATCATGGGCACCACCGTGATCGGCGGGATGGCGGCGGCGAGCGTCATCGGCATCTTCCTGGTGCCGGCCATCTTCTACGCTGGTCGAGAAGTTCTCGGGGGCAACGCGGCAACCCGTGCCGCTCGCGCCGCCGCAGCCCTTGCCCGGAGAGGGAGACTGACGATGCGCGCTCGATCGTTACTCACGCTGCTGGCAATCCTGCTCGACGGGCTGCACGGTGGGTCCGAACTACAAGCGGCCCGCGCATCGCCGATGCCCGCTAGCTTTCCGCGCTCCGGAACCGCTGCCGCCGGATCAGGCCGCATCGCTGGCCGACCTCAAGTGGTTCGAAGTCTTCAAGGACGAACAACTGCAGGAGCTGATCCGCACGGCCCTGGTGCGCAACTACGACCTGCGCGACGCTGTCGCGCGAGTGGAAGCAGCGCGCGCCAGCCTGGGCATCACGCGATCGGATCAGTTTCCCAACGTCGGCGCCGGGGGCAGCGTCGAGATTCAATCGCCTCTCGCGCGACGGCGCCACGCCGCTCCCGGCGGCCTTCCTGCCGCTCGCAAAACCGCACACTTCGGAACCGCCGCGCTGCAGCTGCTCTCCTTCGAAGTCGACATCTGGGGCAGGCTACGCCGCGCCACCGAGGCCGCGCGCGCCAATCTGCTGAGCGCCGAGGAAACCCGCAAGGCGGTCGTAACCACCCTGGTCAGCGACGTGGCGACTGCTTACCTCACCCTGCGCGAACTCGACTACGAGCTGGAAATTTCGCGGCGGACCTTGCAGACCCGCGAGGAATCGCTGGAACTGATGCGCCAGCGGCAAACCGGCGGTGTCTCCACGCGGCTCGATCTGCGCCAGGCGGAACAACTGGTCTACACCGCCGCGGAAACCATTCCCGCCATCCAGCAGCAGATCGAGCAGACGCGAGAATCAGATCAGCCTGCTGCTGGGCGAAAACCCCGGAGGCGTGCGCGCGCGGCCGGAGTCTCACGGAACAGGATCTGCCTCCCGACGTTCCCGCCGGGCTTGCCGTCGGCCCTGCTCGAGCGCCGTCCCGATATCCGGGCCGCCGAGCAGGATCTGATCGCCGCCAACGCCGAAATCGGCGTGGCGCGAGCCGCCTACTTCCCGCAGATCAGCCTGAGCGGATTCCTGGGCGGCACCAGCACCCAGCTTTCGAGCCTGTTCAGCGGACCGCAGTAGCGCCTGGAGCCTGGTGCCCCAGGTGACCCAGCCGATCTTCACCGCGGGCCGCCTCAAGTCCAACGTCCGGCTGGCGGAGGCCGAGCGCGAACACGCGTTGGTGCAATACGAAAAGATCGATCCAGACCGCGTTCACCGAAGTCTCCGACGCGCTGATCGCTCATCAGCGCGTGCGCGAAAGCCGCGAAAAGCAGGAGGCGCTGGTGGCCGCGTTGGAAGACCGGCTGCGGCTGGCCTACCTCCGCTATCGCGGTGGCGTGGACACGCAGCTCAACGCTCTGGACGCCGACCGCGATCTCTTCAAGGCGCAGCTCGACCCTCGCAGAGCTTCGGCTGCAGGAGATCCTGACGGTGGTGCAACTCTACAAGGCGCTCGGCGGAGGCTGGCAATGAAACTTCCAATATGTCGGGCCAGACCTTCGTGACTAGCCTAGCCTATGCCACGACCTGCCCGAATGCCTCCAGAACCACCCGTTCCACAGCGCCCTGCACCTCTTCCGGCGAAGCCGACCCATCCACCGTATAGACACTGGACTCGCCATACCAGTCCAGGATTGGACCGGTCAGTTCGCGATACGCCCTCAGCCGGTCCAGAATCACCGATTCGTCGTCATCCGCGCGCTTGATCAGCGGGGCGCCGTCCACGTCGCACCGGCCGTCCACATGCGATGGCTGCGACAACCGGTTGTAAATGTGCCCGCACTGGCTGCACTGCCGCCGGGCCGTCAGGCGGGCTACCAGCGCCGCGTCCGGCACGTGCAGGTGGATCACCGCCGGCGCCGGCAGTCCCCGGTCCCTCAAAAGGCCCGAAAACCACTGCGCCTGCGGGACCGTCCGTGGATAGCCGTCCAGCAGGAATCCACCGGCGCAATCGGATCGCGCAATCCGGTTGGCAACAATCCCGTTCACGATCGAATCGTCCACCAGCCCACCCTTGGCCAGAATCGAACACGCCATCTTGCCCAGAGGGGTACCGGCCTTGCATTCAGCCCGGAACATCTCCCCGGTCGAAATCGCAGGAATATGAAAACGCTCTGATAAATAAGCGGCTTGCGTCCCTTTGCCGCAGCCGGGGGGCCCGAAAAGCAACAAAATCAAAGTAATCCTCCGGAAACCACATGGCCGGGTAGCTACTGAAGAACGGAGCCCGGTAAGGGCGGTGACTCACCCACCACCTGCCTGACTAGCAGACTAACTTCATACGCTTGTCTGAGTCAAGGCTAACTGTTTGGGTTTAAGCTGCGCGATTTGGAGATTTTCCCATCCCGGTGAAGGTGAAGTCTCTGCCCCCGCCACTCGACCGTGTCCCCCGTCACGCCGGCCAGCCAGACGGCGAACCCGAACAGATCGCGCAACGGCATCAGCCAGCACCAGGCGGCAGCGTTCCGGTCGCCCAGAATCCCCGCCCCAATCCACACGCCCGCCGCCATGCGCAGCACCAGGGCCGCGGCGCCGGCCCACCACTGTCCGGCGGCAAACGCCACTCCCGCCCAAAATGTGGCGTGCGTCACCACGTACCCGTAGTATCCCGAAGGGCGCGAAACGCGAATGGTGCGCGACCAGCGCAGTTGATGCCGCCACACCTCGGCCCAACTGCTGCCGCCCAGGTGGGTCTCCACCACCGCGGACGCAAAACGTATCCGATAGCCCAAGCCGCTGATCCGGCGGCCCAGTTGATAATCGTCGGCCAGGTAGTCGGCGATGGCGGCGAATCCGCCCACCTCGCTGAGCGTCTCGCGCCGCAGCACCATCGTCGAACCGAGAGCGAATTCCGCCTGACCCAACAGCCGCGCCACCAGCACGCTGGGAGCGAACTCGGTAGCGATACCCAGCGCCTCGGCGCGCGCCGCAACCGAATCGGCCGCGGCCCGGTACAGGCAGGTCACCAGCCCCACCTTCTCCCCGGCCAGCGGAGCCACAACCGTCCGCAAATAGCCCGGTTCCACCTTGATATCGCTGTCGTTCACCAGCAGCACCTGGTGCCGCGCCGCCGCGGCCAGGGCGCCCAACACCCCCGCTTTCACATTCGGCGCTGCCGTGGCGACCACGTGCAACGATATGGGCAGCCCTGGAAACTCGCCCCGTAGCCGCTCGATATCCGCAATCGCCGGATCCTTCGCATTGCTCACTCCGAAGAGAATCTCGAATTCCGGATACTCTTGCGTGGCGTGCGACCGGATGGCTTCATAGAAACGTGGATCGCGCCCGTGAACCGGCTTCAGAATCGAGACGGGAGGCGCCGCACCGCCCGCCTCCGGCTCCCCCTGGCGTTGCCACTGGAATGCCGCCACCAGCGCCAGCAGGTAATAGGCGGCAGCCGCCACGGCGGGAAGCGCGAACAGAATCACAGGGAGACCAGCACCACCCCGCAGATTACCAGCAATGCGCCCGCCCAGCGCAGCCCGTTCACGTGCTCTTTCAGAACGTACCGGGCAAGAATGGTCTCGGCCACATAGGTCACGGCCGATACAGGTACCGCGAAACTCAGATCCGCCAGCGTCAACAGCTTCAGGAAGGCGAAAAACGAAACCCCCATCGCCGCGAATCCGCCAATCACGAAACGGTTGCGGACTACCAACGCGAGCGCGCGTCCCAAGGCGCTGGGGCGGAAGTCGCGAATCTCCCCGTGCCGCCGCATCCCCTTCGCCTGGAGCACCTCGCCGATGGTCGTGGCCGCCGTCATCACCGCCAGCACAACCCACTTCACGGCGCTACCACCTCGCGGTAAGCCGTCTGCGGCGGTGTGCCGCCGCTCACCAGCGCTACCCCCGCCATGATCAGCACGATCCCAGCCCAGCGCACCGAAGTGATCCGTTCGTTCAGCATCAGCCGGCCCAGCAGCGCCACCAGCACATAGCCGACGGCCGTCACCGGCAGCACATAGCTCAGGTCGGCCCAGCTCAGCAGCGCCATGCGCGAGAGCTGCCACAGAATCAGCAGCACCACGCCCGACGCCACCCAAGGCTCGAACAGCGTCGATACATAGTCCATCGGCCCGCTGATTGGCGGCGCCGCGGCCATCCCGCGCTTCAGAAAGTAATCGCCGAAAACATTGGTCAGCACCACGATCGCGCCACACACCCACGTCTTCACGCGAAGCCGCGCGGATTCCTCCGTCATGTCCGCGGCCTAGTCGCCGGAGTGCGCCGGGGCAGGCTTCGCCGCCTTGTGGTCCGCCACGAATTTCTTCCGCTTGGAACGCAGCGCCATGTATTCCTTTGCCTCTTTGGTGAGGCGGCGCCGCTCGTCGCCGTCGAACACCGCCTTGCGGACAATGCGCCACACCACGCGCGGACGGAAGAAATATTCGCCGTAGAACTTCTCCACCCATTCCACCAGCTCGCCGCGATCCAGCCCCGGATAAATGATGTTCGGAAGCTGGTGCCCGGTCTCGTCGGTCATCGAATCGATGGTGATCAGGTTGTTCTTCTTGACGTAGTCGTAGAATTCGGTGCCGGGATACGGGTGCGCAATCGATACCTGGATGGTCTCGGTATCCAGCTTCTTGGCGAAGTCGATGGTCTTGCGGATGCTCTCGCGCGTCTCGCCCGGCAGCCCGATAATGAAATCGCCGTGCACCACCAGCCCCAGCTTCTTGCAGTTGGCCGTGAACCGCTCCGCCATATCCACGGTGGCGCCCTTCTTGATGTTCTTCAGAATCTGCGGATCGCCCGATTCGTACCCCACAATCAGCAGCCGGCATCCGGCTTCCTTCATGGCCTTCAACGTGTCGTAATCGGTGGTCACGCGCGACGTGCAGCTCCACGTGAAGTTCAGCGGCTTGAGCTTCTTGCACAGCTCGATGGTGCGCTCTTTGCGGTAATTGAAGGTGTCGTCGTCGAAGAACACTTCCTTCATCTGCGGAAACTGCTCGATGGCGTAGCGCACTTCGTTCGCCACATCGTCGGAAGAGCGCAGCCGCCACCGGTGTCCCGAGTGCGTCTGCGGCCACAGGCAGAACGTGCACAGCGCCGGACACCCGCGCGAAGTGTACAGCGAAACGAACGGGTTGAGCAGAAACGGAACGTTGTACCGCGTGATGTCCAGGTCGCGTTTGTAGACTTTGGTGACCCACGGCAGTTCGTCCAGGTTTTCAATCGCCGGCCCTTCGGGATTGTTGACCACGTGGCCGTTCTTGCGGTAGCTCACCCCGGGCAGTTCCTCCAGCGGCTTGCCCTTGGCGTAATCGGCAATCTGGTAGTCGAACTCGCGCCGCACCACGAAATCGATGGCCTTGGTGCCCAGCAGCGTCTTATCCGGCTCCGTCGTTACCGGCGGCCCCACGAAAGCCACCTTCAGCTTCGGGTTGACGTCCTTCATCATCTGCGCCATCTTCACGTCCACGTGAAAGCCCGGCGTGGAGGTGTACAGCACCAGCAGCTCGAACTGTTTGGCCATCTCCACCGTCTGTTCGATGGAGATCTTGTGCGGCGGCGCGTCCACCACTTTGCTGTCCGGCAACATCCCGGCCGGGTAGCACAGCCACACCGGATACCAGTAGGATTCGATTTCGCGGGAAGCCGGCCAACGCGAGCTGGCACCACCGTCAAAACCTTCAAAGGATGGGGGATTTAGAAACAGTGTTCTCATGTAATCTCCAGGGAGCCGTTGCCAGACCGTTATTGATCGAGTTCGCCGGCCACGCTGCCGCCCATCGAAAAATTGCTGAAGGCCACAGTCAATGCCGCTTTCCCAAATCCAATGGCGTCAAACTGCCATTCCTCATCGCGGGTCAATGCGACGCCATCGCGAATTTCAAAATTCCTCACAAATGCCGTCTTCCGGACCAGCACCGAGATTTTCTTCACCAGGGCACCGGATTCCTTCAACGGCAGGAACGTGCCGGCGTCGATCCAAAGTTCTCCCCGGAACATCCCCTCTCGCTTTTTGATGGGCGAAATCTCGAAAAGATGCGCCGCCCGGCCGTCCACCGTGGCCCGCCCTTTGAACTTGAACCGGTAGTTCTCCGGGGTGACCGCCAGCGCCGGCGACTTCTCCTGCTGGGCTTCCGCCTCCGTGGTCAAATAGCGCAGAATCAATTGATTCTTGACCGTGCCGTCGCCTTCGAAGCGGCGCCGCTCATAGCTGATCAGGCCCAGCGGAGAAATCCGACGGAGCGCATGAAAGCGGCCCTGTTTCTTCAGCTTCGGGATCGCGCCCTGGATGTCGATATCCATGGAGACTGCCTGCACCCGGCCCGCTTCGGTCTGACGGGCGGCGCAATAATTCTCCAGAATCGCCTTCGCCTCCGCGGAGTTCGAGAAACTGGCAGGCGCCGCGCATAGGGCGGCGGAATAAAGCACAAATGCGAGAACGCAAAGCTTCAAATAGGAACCCCAAATATGAGATAAGGCTAGTAAATTCTAAGTTTAACATGCGGGGCCAGCGGGCCGGGACTCGCCGGAATAGCGGCCACCAGGTAAATGTTTAGTTTCCATCTCCAGGTCTTCCAGCAGGTTTCACCTTTGTGTAGGCGGACGCCCCCGTCCGCGCGGGTCCCCCTGCACCCGCTGCTCGCGCCGGTCGGTAGTGCCTCCAGAAAACGGGGAGGCCGACGAGGGCGTCGGCCGCGGACCAGGGGGTCCGCCCAACACATGCCTGCCGCTAGTGGCGCTATCGGAAACTACCGCAACGCCCGCCCGCGGCGGCTACCCCACGATGTTCTCGCCGCCATCCACCTGGAGGGTGTTGCCGGTGAGCCAGTAAGTGGCGGGATGGCACAGCGCGGCGATGCAGCGGGCCACATCTTCCGGGGTGGTGAGCCGTTTGTGCGGATTGCGCAGGCGGGCGATTTCCATGAGCTTTTCGTGATCCGGAATCTGGCGCAGCGCCGGGCTGTCGGTAACGCCCGCCAGAATGGCGTTGGCGGTAATGCCCGCGGGGGCCAGTTCCATGGCCAGTTGCCGGATGTGCGATTCCAGAATGGCCTTGGCGGCGCTGACCGGCCCGTAGTTCGGAATGACGCGGGTGCCGCCGCTGCTGGTCATGGCGAAAATGCGCGCCCCCTTGTCCAGCAGGCCGGCCCAGAGACATTCCTGCACCCAGTAGACCAGCGAATGGCCCATCACGTCGGCGGTCAGCTCGATCTGGTGCCGCGCCGCCACCTCCGGCGCTCCGGCCAGGGGCTTCAGCGCGCCGAATGCCAGGGAGTGCAGCAGCACGCGCAGGGTGCCTCCGCCTTCGGTCATGCGGGCGGCGACCTGTTCCACGCACTCTTTGCGGCGGCCGTCATCGGCGGCATTGATATTGAAGAACTGGACCTCGCGGCCCATGGCTTGAATTTTGGCTTGAATCTCGGCGACGTGCGGCATTTTCTCGCGGCGGTCCAGGTGGACGCCGAAAATATTCATTCCGGCGCGCGCCAGTTCGAGCGCGGTGGCTTCGCCGAAGCCGCTGCTCGCGCCCAGGATCAATGCCCAGGGTTGTTTGTTCATAGCAACGTGGTAACTGCGATTTCCCTTTCGTCATTCTCCAGAGTGCGCAGGCGAATTTCGGTGCGCTCCGCGGGCATCAGTTGCGGAAAACGCTCGCCCCATTCGATCAGCACCAGCGCGTCTTTCTCGAACAGCTCCTCCAACCCGAGCGTGGCGACCTGCCGCGGCTCGTCCAAACGGTACAGATCGATATGATATACCGGCGGCGAAGAGAGGTTGCCTGCCTTACCGTACTCGTGAATCAGGGTGAAGGTGGGGCTGGAGACGTCGTCCGGGTCGATGGCGGCGCGACCCTTGGCGATTCCCTTGGCCAGGGTGGTCTTGCCCGCGCCCAGATTCCCGATCAGCAGCACCACGCCCCGCGGCGGCAGTTCGCGTGCCAGTTGTTCGCCCAACGCGATGGTCTCCGCTTCACTGGCGGTGCGAAACGTCGGCACACGCCTCCATGGCCTTGGGCAGGTACTGCAGAATGTCCGTGGCGATGAAACTCTTCTCTCCGGTGACCTTGGCGGCGAACTGGCCGGCAAGGCCGTGCAGGTAGACCGCGGCTCCGACGGCCAGTTCGGGCTGCTTGGGGAACTGCGCCAGGAAACCGGCGATCATGCCGGTGAGCACATCGCCGGTGCCGCCCGTGCCCATCGCCGGCGTGCCGGTGGGATTGATCCAGACGTTGCCATCGGGCAGGCCGATCACCGTGCGGTGCCCTTTCAGGACGACGATCATGCGATGCCAGGTGGCGAAGGAGCGCGCTGTGGCCACACGATCCCTTTGCACTTCGACGACGCTTTTTTCCAGCAGGCGCGCCATTTCTCCGGGGTGAGGGGTGATCACGCGCAGCATTTGCGGCGGTGCGGCCAGGCGCGCTACCAAGGCATCGGCGTCCAGCACCATGGGCTGCTCGCAGGTGGCGTTCAGGCTGAGGACGAGTTCGGCGATGGCGGGGTCGCGCCCCAGTCCAGGTCCCATGGCGATTACCGTTTTGCCCTGCACCACGCCCTCCAGGTCGGCATTGAGCGCGATGGTGCCGTGCGGCGTTTCGGCCAGCGGCTCGGTCATCAGCTCGGGCGTGTGGACGGCGATGGCGGCGATGTTGCTCTCCGGCGATGCCACGGTGACCAGTCCGGCTCCGGCGCGCAGGGCCGCGAGGCCGCACATGGTGGCCGCGCCGGTTTTTCCGCGCGAGCCCGCAATCATCAGCGCATGGCCGAAGGTGCCTTTGTGGCCGTCGAGGGGGCGAGGCTCCAGCAACTGCCGGAACATGGAAGGCTCCAGGAGCGCGAGGTCGGATTCCACCATCAGGAGCGGCGGCGTGCCGATGCTGCGCACGATCAGTTCCCCCACGAAGTCGCAATTGGGGGGCAGCACGTGCGCCGGCTTTGGTGCGGTGAAGGTGACGGTATAGTCGGCCGGAGCGAATTCCCCTTGCGGATCGCCGGAATCGCCGGGCATTCCCGAAGGCATATCCACGGCCACCACCTTGGCCTGCGGAAAGCCGGAATTGATGGCGCGAATGGCATCCCGCGTCACGCCCCTGACCGGCCCGGTCAGGCCCGTGCCCAGCAGCGCGTCGATCACCAGGGTGGCGGTCTGCGACTCTGGAGGAAGCTCGTGCAAAACAGGGCAACCGCAGGCGGTGAGCATGTGGTAGTTCGCCAGGGCATCGCCCTTCAACTCTTCGGGCGTGGCCAGCACCAGAACGTAGAGCGCTTCCGGAGAGCAGCGGGTATACAACTGGCGTGCCACGACCATGCCGTCACCGCCATTGTTGCCCTTGCCGCACAGCACCACGATGCGTTGCGTGGAAAGCGGCGAAAACCGCTCCAGCAGAAATTCCACCACGCGACTGCCGGCGTTCTCCATCAGGATCAGGTCGGGAATGCCGGCCTGCGCAGTGCGCCGGTCCACTTCTCTCATCTGGGCCGCTGTCAGGACCTTCATATTCTTCGTGCCACCACCATGGTCATGTCGTCCTGCAATTCCGTAGATCCGGTCCACTGAATCACTGCTTCCATGGAGCGGGCGATAATTTCCGAGGAGTCGGTATTCGCATACTTGGATACCAGGTCCTTCAGACGGTCTTCGCTGAACATCTCGCCATATTCATTTTCAGGTTCCACAATGCCGTCGGTATAGGCTACCAGCATGTCTCCATGCTCCAGCACTACGGTCTTTTCTTTGTAGTTCGCAAACGGAAATGCGCCTACGACGGTGCCAGTGGAATCCAGCATCTCGAAGTTGCCCTGGCGCAGCAGCATGGGCGCAAGATGCCCCGCGTTCGTATAAGTCAGGGAATGCGTGGTCTCTTCGTACATGGCGAAATAGAAGGTGGCGTACTTTTCGGGAGAAGTCGTGGCGTAAAGTTGCGTGTTCAGGTTCCCCACCAGTTGCGCCGTGGAAAGGGGCAGCCGGCCATTGCCGTGCAGGCTCCCTAATTGCGTGCGCATGGTGGATTGGATGGCAGCCATGAGCAGCGCGGCGGAGATTCCCTTGCCCGCCACATCGCCGATGGCGAAGGCCAGGGAGTATTCGGAGAGCGACATGAAATCGTAATAGTCGCCGGAAACCATGCGGGCGGGATTGCAGACGCCCTTCAATTCCAAAGTCTTGGTGAACGGCACATCTTTGGGAAAGAGCTGGTTCTGCACCTCGCGGGCGATCTCCAATTCGGATTCCAGGCGTTCCTTCTCCTTGGCCACGATGATGAGGCGCCCCAGGTTCTCGGTCATGGTGTTGAAGGAAGTGCCCAGTTCGGCGAGTTGGTCGTTGCCTTTCACGGGAATGCGATAGCTGAAGTCGCCCTCCTTGACATGCTGCGTGGCTTCGTACATTTCGTGCACCGCGCCGGTGATGCTGCGGCTGAGTTGAATGCCGGCCACCAGGGAGACCAGTTCCACCAGCAGGAAAATGATCGTAACCACGACAAAGGCGCCTAACGCCAGTTCGGCCCAGTCCAGCTTTTGAAACACCGTGCCTAGGACGGCGGAAATGCGGGTATCCACCAGCAGAATTAATCCGCGGTGTTGATGCGGGTTGTCCCAGTAGCGGACGTCGACGGCATAGAATCCGCGCAGGGGAAAATCGAAAATGCTCTTAGACGGGGGGACGTGCGATTCGCGTGTGGGGCCCATCAGGGGAGCGAAAGCCACGTCGCCCAATCCGGGCACAAGGTTCGTCAGTAAGTCCTGGGTAACTGGAGCAAAGGCGGTGACTTCTTCGCTCGCCGCTCACTGCGTGAGCCCACGCGTACAGGTGCTGTTCGCCTCCCTCGCGCTTGAGAATGAGTCCGTGAGCGTCCTTCCATTCCGGCGACGCGGGAGCGATCTGCGCGCCTTCCGGATAAGTGAACTCGTTTTGGCCCTTCACCAGGAGTTCGAAGGACGGGAAGCCGGTGCGGATCATCATGGAAAAGCGGCGGACGGCGGGCCCGTGATCCCCGGTGGTCGGCTGATGGGCCAGTGCTTCGGCTGGCCGCCACAGCGACATTTCGCGATGCGTGAGCTCGGTATTTACCAGGTAGACGGCCATCTGGCCAATGACCATCCAGCCGGCGATTCCTACCAGGGTAAGGATCAGGACGACGGGAACGACCGCGATGAACAGGTAGGCCACGATCAGGCGATTGCGCAGACGCCAGATGGCCTCTTTCATGCCTTTGCGCGCCAGGCGGAACAGCGTGACGATGCCCAGAAGGAAGGCGACGATAGCCGCGGACGTCTGGCCTATTGCGGAGACGCCGGAAATCCGCAACAGGACGTATAGTAGAAAGCAAAAGAGAAAGGCCTTTTCGATGCGGCCCATCCGCCGCCAATAGTGTGCCGGACCTTTCTCCATAGTTCCAGACTAGCGTACCCCGTATACAGTAAGGTAGAGCAGGCCCGAATAACTTGCAATAACCGATTGGAGGCTTCCCATGACGTTTCGCCGCTTTCCCTGTTTGCTCGTGTGCATGGCCATCTGGTTGGCCTTGCCGGCATTCGCGGATAAATTCACCAATTCCTGTGCCGCGCCGCAGTTCCCGTCGGCAACGCCCACCAATATCGATAGTTTGTGCGGGGTGGCCGGTACACCGGGGAGTTCCGAGTCCGGCCAGAACCAGGTTAAGAACAATTTTTGCGCCGCCGGGCCGGCCAACCCCGTTACCATTGCCGGCCTGGTAACGCTGCAGGAGAAAGTACAGCAGAACAAAAGCATTAACTTCGGAAACAAGTCCGATCACCCTTTAACGAAGAAAGCCGGCCCGCCAAAAGACCGCGCCCCGCTGACCGCGCTCGGTGAGGGCAACGAGGTGGTGCTGCAAGGATACGTCCTGATTGCTCGCCAGGAAGGCGAGGAGAGCGTGAACTGCGGGAAAGCGGTGCCAAAGGTCGCGGCCAGTTACGATATCCACATTCTCCTGGTGGACGGTCCCACCGGGCAGGTGGAATGCTCGGGTGTGGTTGCCGAGATGATCCCGCACCACCGTCCGGCTGAGTGGACTGAGTCCCACGTGGAAGCGGTGGCCACGGCTCACCTGCCGGTGCGCGTGACCGGCCAGTTGTTTTTCGATTCGAGCCATACGCCGTGCGTCAGCGGCGTGCCGGTCCAGAACGATCCGAGCCGCGCGTCGCTGTGGGAAATTCACCCGATCTACAAATTTGAGGTATGCACGGAAGGCACCTGCGAATCCGGAAGCGGCTGGGTACCGCTGGAACAATGGAAAGCCAAATAGAGGGGCGGGAGTTCTATGAGAACTCGATTCGGGCGATCACGATTTGCGGAAGCGCCTGGTTCCAGCCCTCCGGGATGGTATCGAACGGCAAGCGGAATGGTTTTGTCTCACCGGGTGCGAGGCCGCCCATTTTCTTGCTCACGATGGAGACGCGCTGGCGCAGAACCACCTGGTCGTAGCTGTCTTTGAACACGCAGTAGATTTCCGCCGTGTCGATCACGCGGTTGCCGGTATTGGAGATCTTGCCGGTGATCTCGACCACCTGTTGCTTCAGGTAGCTCTCGTGCGCCTCCATAGCCACGTCGCTGATAGGCAGGTGCCCGTCGCGAATGTATTGCCTGGCGTCGCCTGTCAACGGAGGTAACGGAGCGGGAGGACGCTGCGCCGCCCGGTTCAAGTACCAGAATCCGGCCGCTCCGGCCAGCAGCACGAGGCCGATCACGATGGCCACCGGAGGGATGGAGGCCGGCTTTTTATCCTGTAATGGTGCCGTTTTATTTGCCGCCAACGGTCATTTCTCCCACTTTCAGTGTAGGCGACGCGATGGAATTGCGGAACTCCAGATCGTTGGCGGCTTCCAGGTCCAGCAGCATGTCCTGCAGTTTCCCGGCTATGGTCACCTCCGATACCGCAAACGCCAGTTCGCCGTTGCGAATCCAGATGCCGGCAGCTCCGCGAGAATAGTCTCCGGTCACGATATTGACACCCATGCCGATCAGTTCGGTGACGTAGAAACCGTCAGCGATGCCCGCCATCATCTGCTCCGGCGTTTGGACGCCATTTTCGAGGTAAAAGTTTCCATGCCCGATCCCGGCATTCCCGGTAAGGCCCCGCGAAGCATTGCCGGTGGTCTTCATCCCCAGTTTGCGCGCGGCATAGCTGTTCAAAAGGTAGTTCTTCAGGACACCGCGCTCAATGACCATGGTCCGCCGGGAAGGCACGCCTTCATCATCGAAAGGCGAGGTGCCGAACAGACCCGGGATGGTGCCATCGTCGATCACCGTGACTCCTTCGCCGGCCACCTTCTCCCCGAGTTTTCCGGCCAGGAACGATTCGTGGCGATAAATCATCATGCCATGCACGGCTTCGAACAGATTATCCAATAAAGAGCGGGCGGTGCGCGGTTCGAAAATGACCGGTACTTTGCGCGTATCCACCTTCACCGCGTTCAGGCGGCGCAGTGCGCGGACAGCGGCTTTACGGCCGACTGCCTCCGGGGACTCCAGGCCGGCGAACCGGCGCGCGGAACTGTCCCAATAATCGCGCTCCATCGAGTCGCCTTCGCGTGCCACCGGAACGGTGGACAACCCGCAATAGCTGGAACGGTACTCGCCGGCGAATCCGCGGGAATTGGCGAAAATGTGGCGGCCGACATGCGTATCGAACGACGCGCCCTCCGAGTTGGTAATCCGCGGGTCGGCCGACAGCGCCGCTTCTTCGGCACGCTTGGCCGTCTCCACTTTCAGCCCGGTCTCGAGGGCTTCGACGTCCGGCGAGTAAAGCTGCAGATCCCCGCCGATGGACCCCAGTTCGCCCGGTTCCGGCAAATCCGCGTGCGGATCGTCCGTAGTGATATCCGCCAGTTCCACCGCCGATTTCACCAGGTGCGCAATGCCTTCCGGAGAGAGGTCGGAAGTATACGACGACCCGGTCTTGCGGCCGATCAGGATACGCAGGCCGGCCGCCCGCGACCCGGCCTCCTTCAGATTCTCCAACTCGCGCATGCGTACATTTGCGGAGAATTCGTCGCCCTCGGCGATCGTGCACTCGGCATCGGCGGCGCCGGCATTCTGCGCCCGCTTTACTACCTCCACCGCCAGTTCCAGCAGGTGATTCTGGCTCAAGCCGTGCCTCCCACGGTCATGCGATCGATCTTGATAGTCGGAATTCCGACGCCCACTGGCACACTCTGCCCTTCCTTGCCGCATACGCCCACACCTTCGTCCAGGCGTAGATCGTTACCCACCATGCTCACATACTTCAACGCTTCCGGCCCGTTGCCGATCAGTGTGGCATTGCGGACCGGACGGGTCACCTTGCCGTCTTCAATCAGGTAGCTCTCCGAAGCGGAGAACACGAAGTTGCCACTTGTAATATCGACCTGACCGCCTCCGAAGTTTACACAGTAGATGCCCTTAGGCACACTGCGGATAATATCGGCGGGGTCGCTCTCACCGGCCAGCATGAACGTGTTGGTCATGCGCGGCATGGGAATGTGGGCATAGCTCTCGCGCCGCCCGCTGCCGGTGGAGGGCGAGTGCAGCAGGGTGCTGGAGAGTTTATCCTGCAGGTAGCCCCGGAGGACGCCCTTTTCTATCAATACGTTACGCTGTGTGGCGTGGCCTTCGTCGTCTACGTTGAGCGATCCGCGCCGGCTGTTGATGGTGCCATCGTCGATCACCGTGCACAACTCGCTGGCCACCTTCTGACCGATCCGGCCGCTGAAGGCGGAGACGCCCTTGCGGTTGAAATCGGCTTCCAGACCGTGGCCCACGGCCTCGTGGAGGAGGATACCGGGCCATCCCGGGCCCAGGACCACCGTCATTTCCCCGGCCGGGGCGTTCACCGCATCCAACATCGTGACGGCTTCCCGGGCAGCTTCCCGGGCGAAGTGCTCAGGCGTCTTCTGATTGAGGAAGAAATCCAGTTCCACCCGGCCCCCTCCGCCGGCCTGGCCGCGTTGCGGCATCCCCGACCCCTGGCGTGCCAGGGCATATACGCTCATCCGCGCCAAAGGCTGGCGGTCGGTGGTCAGAACGCCGTCGCTGGTGGCGACCATCACGTGGCGCAGATTGTCGGCGTACACGGCCTGCACCTGAAAGATACGGGAATCGTAAGCGCGCGCCGCGCGGTCGGCCCGTTTGACCAAGTCCACGCGGTCGGTAAATGCCGTTTCGGTGGGGGCGGTCAGTACAGGATACAGATTGTGTCGTACGCCCTCGTTGAGATCGAATTTATCCACTTTGCTGGGGCCGGCGGCGATACAGGCGGCGACTCGCGCGGCTTTGCGGATTTTTTCGGGTGAAAGGTCGTCGCTGTAGGCGTAACCGGTGCGTTCGCCCGAGATAACCCGAACGCCGACACCGACGGATACGCCTTGAGCCGCACTCTTGACCATGGATTCGTCAATACTGATAGAGCTGGTGAGCAGATACTCAAAGTAGAGGTCCGCATAATCGCCGCCCTGTGACAGCGCTTCTCCCAGGTAGTTTTCCAGGTCGCCCCGGGTAGTCTGGAAGCGTGTCGCGAAAATGGAATCGCTGAACTGCATGATTTCAGGCTACCATTTCCGGCTTGCTGGTCGGCCGCCGGGGGCGATTCCGAAGCCCTCGGGGTTTTCCCCGATGCCTTGTTCGATCTTCGTAATCGACTGCATTCAGGGAACTTTAAGGGATATCTGCCATAATAGAGGTTTCGATGCTACTGAAACGGTGGGTGTTCCGGGTCCGGTACGGTCCAAGCGGGCTACTTGCGGCCGTTGTCCGCCCAGACCGCTTTTGCGTTTGTCTTCAATCCTTTGTAACCTGTCTACGTGCCGCTACGCCTATGCAGACGGAGCTTAGAATGCGTCCGGATGCCGGCACAGATTATGGTGCGGCATGCTGGTTGATTTCGAGCTGATCGAGCGCGCCCAAAAGGGTGACGCCGTAGCATTTAACGAAATCGTGCTGGCCTACCGGAAGCGGATTTTGGGGCAGATCACACGGTTGATCTCCCGTCCGGAAGACGTCGAGGACGTCGCGCAGGAAGTATTTGTGCGACTGTATTTTTCGCTCGATCAACTCAGGACGGCGCAGGTCTTTGAGCCTTGGTTGTACCGGCTGACGTCCAACGCGGCCTACGATTACCTTCGTAAGCAAAAAAGGCGTCAGGAATTCCGCATGTCCGACTTGTCGGAGCAGCAGGTCATGATGGCCGATGCCACGGCAGGCGGGAAAGCGGAACATGAGGACCAGCAGCAGAAGAAGATACGGGAATCCGTGGATGCTCTCCTCGGCGCGGTTTCGGAGGCGGATCGGATCCTTTTGGTCCAGAAGGAAGTCGAAGGACTTTCGTTGAAAGAACTTGAAAAGATCTACAAGGTCAACGAAAATGCTCTTAAGGTAAGATTGTTCAGGGCTCGACAGCGGGTACTGAAGGCCTTTGGGGCCGCCGATAAGAAGTAAAGCAGAAAACCGGCTTCGGCCGGAAGAAGTAAGAAGGCTAAAGAATATGTTTCCAATGCACGGCAGCAACGACGAAAAGCTGGACGCCCTGTTTGGGGCGTATCGGGCTGCGTGTCCAGACCGGGACCCCAGTGCGAACTTCATGCCCGAGCTGTGGAAGCGCATCGAATCTCGTCAGACGTTTACTTTTTCGTTCCGCCGGATGGCGAGTGGGTTTGTGACCGCTGCCCTCGCGTTGACCATCGCCATGGGAATTTACATGGCTATCCCCCGATCCAACACCAACATGCCGCAAAGCTACATTGAGGCGCTGGCTGAGGCTCGCCCCCTGGATGCTCCGGACTACGTTGCACCGGCTCGCCTGGATCTGACTGATCCCGGGAGATGAGTGGAACAATGTCCAAGTCGAAATTATCCGCTTTCCTGACCCTGTTACTTGTATTTGCCAGCGGTGCGGTTCTCGGCGCTGTTGCCCACCGCCTGTACATGGTTAACTCGGTGATGAGCGGCATGAGCGGCACCCCGAAGCGCCCTACGCCAGAGGAGTTCCGCAGGCGTCAGGTGGACGAGATGCGGCAGATGGTAAAGGCAGATGATGCTCAGATTGCGACCTACAATCAGATTCTGGACCAGACCAAGGCTGCCTTCGACCAGACCCACAAACAATACAACGCCGCCAACCGGGCCATTTGGGACGAACAGCGGAATAAGGTCAGAGCCATCCTCCGGCCCGACCAAGTCGTCTTGTACGACAAATTGATGGCCGAACATGACGCCGCCCGCAAGCAGCACGACCGCGAGCGCGATAAGAAATAGCTCCTTCCCGTAGTGTCCCCCTGTAGTTTTCATTTTCCTCAAGCACAACTCTAAAGGTTTCCGACCGGCACTCCGATGGTATGAGTGTACGGTTTGTATTGCTGAACCGCTGACAGTTTTCTCTGAATGACTCAAAGCGAATCGGGCTGAATAAGGCGGTAGCCTGCCCGGGCGGCGGCACGACAAGCCCAAATTGAAAAGAAACGGAAATCCATGCAAGCTCTCGTGATCTCTTTGATACTTGCGGCCGGCTTTGCCAGCGGCCAGGTTCGGCCGGACACCGCGGCCGAAATGCCAGTCGGCAACCTGCCGATCCAACCGCTCGGGCTTAACGATCTGGTGGCCGTATCTGTTTACGATGGGCCGGAATTTACGCGCACCGTACGTGTGAGCGCCGACGGGTTCGTTCGGCTTCCCATGTTGAAACAACGGATCCGGGCGGCGGGTTTGATGCCGGCGGAACTTGAGACTGCGATCGCTGGCGCGCTTTTCGACGAGGGCCTTGTCGTAGATCCATTCGTCACCGTCACGGTAGCCGAATATAGCAGCCACCCCATCGCTGTCATGGGGGCGGTGAAACACCCGCTCACCTTTCAGGCGGTGGGACCGGTGACACTGCTGGACGCCCTGGCTCGCGCTGAGGGGCTTGCGCCGGAAGCGGGGCCTGAAATTCTGGTGACCCGTGTGGAGTCCGCCGCGAACGGCGAAAGCGCGTCGTTGACCCGCCGCGTTCGGGTGAAGAGTCTGATTGACGGGGCGGATGCGGCTTTGAACATCCGCCTGACTGGAGGCGAAGAGATCCGCGTTCCCGAGGTCGGCAAAATCTACATCCTGGGAAACGTCAAAAAGCCGGGTGCGTACGTGGCCGACGGCAATCCGGATACTTCCGTGCTAAAAGCTCTGGCTATGGCCGAGGGGTTGCTTCCCTATTCCGCCAAACAGGCCTATATCTATCGGCGCGAGGCATCCGGCGCGCGCAGCGATCTGCCGATTGACCTGGCGAAGATGGTGAACCGCAAGGCCCCCGATCTGCCTCTGATGGCCAACGACATTCTGTATATTCCCGACGCTAAGGGCACACGGGCCGGTCTGGCGGCGCTGGAGAAATTGCTGCTGTTCGGAAGCGGCGCCATGTCCGCTTTCATCTATGCGGGGGTGCGGTAAACGGAAATGAACACACCAATACAAGAACTGACGATTGTCGACGACCGTGGGCCGCGCCCTCTGCCGCTGTCCACAGGGATCCCAGCCCAGCCGTCGAACTGGGAAGTGGAACCGGAAGAACAAACCATTCCTTTGTCTCACTATTTGTGGGTGGTCCGTCGCCATCGATGGAAGATTCTCTCCTTTATCGCTATCAGCGCCATCGCGACTCTGATCGTCTCCGAGCGGCTGACGCCCATGTACGAGGCCACAGTGACAGTGGACGTGGACCGCAAGGTTCCTACCTGCAGTAGTCGGGCAGGAAGCTACTCAATCGACGCAGAACGATGCGGACCAGTTCCTGGCCACTCAGATCAGATTGATTCAATCGGATGCGGTGTTGCGGCCGGTAGCGGACCAGTTCCATCTGCGCGAACTGGAACGTACCAATGAATCCGGAGCAGACCAGGGTCTACTGATCGATGCCCCGGTGACGCTCAAGAACCTGAAAGTGACCCGCCCGAACAACACCTATCTGCTGCTGATCGGGTACCGCTCTCCCGACCGGCGGTTAGCGGCGGACGTGGCCAACGCTATCGCCCGCTCCTATGTCGAGCACACCTACAATATTCGTTTTCGTTCGTCGGCCAGCCTGTCTACCTTCATGGAAAAACAGCTTGAAGAGCTGAAGGCCAAGATGGAGCAGTCGGACACGGCCCTGGCTCAATTTGAAAAAGAGCTCAACGTCATCAATCCGGAGGAAAAGACGAACATAGTTTCCGCGCGGTTGCTGCAGTTGAATACCGACTACACCAATGCCGAGACGGAGCGCGTAAAGAAAGAAGCTGCCTACAAATCGGTGAGCAGTGGAACCCTGGAATCGGCTCAGGCCTCTAGTCAGGGGGACGCGTTGAAGAGCCTGTCAGAGCGACTGGGGCAGGCCCAGGAGAGGTTTGCCGAGGTGAAGACGCACTACGGCATCAATCACCCCGAGTTTCGTAAGGCCGAGACTCAGCTCAATCAGGTGCAAGCTCAGTTTGATGCCACACGCACCGGCGTCACGAAGCGAGTGGAAGTAGAATTTCGCGAAGCGGTCAATCGTGAAGGAATGCTGAAGAAGGCGGTCGCCGAGACCAAGAGCGAGTTCGACCGGCTCAACGCGCGATCTTTCGAATACGAATCGTTGAAGCACGAGGCCGAAGCCGACAAAAAGTTGTACGAGGAGTTGATCACAAAAATTCGCGAGGCCGGCATTAATGCGGGCTTCCAAAGCAATATGGTCCGGCTCGCCGACAACGCGCGCCCAAGCCTGGATCCGGCGTTCCCCAATATCCCGCTCAACGTTGGCCTGGCCCTGTTCTTTTCAGCAGTTCTGGGGGTTGGCGCGGCGGTCCTGAGCGACACGCTCGACAATACCATTCGCGACAACGAGCAAGTATCGCGAATCGTGAAGGCTGAGGTGATCGGCGGACTCCCACAAGTGAAGGCATGGAAAGGGCGGGCTTCCCCGGGCCTTGTCGGGTCGGGGAATGCTCCGTCGCTTTTGGGTCGTTCCGCGGATGATGATCGGCTCCTCGCCGGTTTCGGAGAGGCCGTTCGCACCCTTCGGAATTCCATTCTGCTGAGTTGCTTCGACCGGCAAATGAAGTCCCTGATGGTAACCAGCGCAACGCCCGGCGAAGGAAAGAGCACAGTGTGCTGTCATCTGGCGATCGCACACGCCCAGCAGAATCACAAGACCTTGCTGATCGACTGTGACCTGCGCCGGCCCAGTATCCACAGGAGGCTGGGACTGACTTCGGAGACGGGATTGTCAGCCGTACTGTTGCATGGACTGGCATGGCGCGATTGTGTGATTCCGGCGCCGGGAATTGCCAACTTGGATATCTTACCTGCGGGGCCAACCTCGCGCCGGGCATCTGATCTCATCGGCAGAGCACTATCCCAACTTCTGGAGGAAGCTGCCTCTCAATATGACCTGGTGATCGTGGATTCCCCGCCGGCCCTCGGTTTTCCGGAGCCTTTGCAGATGGCGACGGCGGTCGATGGCGTGGCCCTTATCGCCCTGGCCGGACAAACCGACCGCAAGGCTCTGGCGTCAGTCGTCAGTATGCTGCGCCGGCTGCGGGCCAATGTTGTGGGAGTGGCGTTGAACGAAGTGACCAAAGACCTCGGCGACAGCTACTACTACCACGGCTACTACGGAAAATACGCTCGCTATTACAACCATCAGAAGGAGACCGTGTAATCCGGAGAGAACCTATGCTGGCGAGTGAGTGCATCGAGCAAGTTAGGACGCGATGGGTGGAGAGAAGCGCTCTCCCCGCGTTAGTCCGGCGCACAGTTTTGCACGCCCGGGTTGCGCTGGATATCGGCTGTGGAATCAGGCCGCAAACTTTGGTCTGGCCCGATCTTCACATCTGCGTCGAGATTCATGACGAATACGTGGATTACCTGCGAGAGCGGTGTTCGGAGTCGCCGCGATATATGGTGATGCATTCGAGCTGGAAGGACGCTCTGCGGATCATGCCTCCAAAGTCGGTGGACACGGTGTTCGCACTGGATTTCATCGAGCACCTCACCAAAGGAGAGGGCTTCGATTTTCTGGCTCAGGCCGAACGCGTTGCGCGCCGCCAGGTGGTAGTGTTCACCCCGTTAGGCTACTTTCCCCAATCCTACGAAGATGCCGCCGAAACAGACGGGTGGCGTATGCACGGAGGGTATTGGCAGACGCATCGTTCCGGCTGGACTCCGGAAGATTTTCCTGCCGGGTGGGACATCATTGCGTGCCGCGAGTATCATACCAAGGACCGGCATGGTCAACTCGGTGCGCCCGCCGGTTGCCTTTGGGCCATTCGGACATTTCCGCAGCCAAATGCGACCGCCGGGGTGACGGCTGGTTCTTGGGAATGGCAAATGTGGCATCGGACCATGGTTCATCTCCACATGCCCGCCGGGTGCCTTCGGATGCTGCGGTCCATGCGTGCCATGTTGCAGCCCGTCCGTTACGGAAAGGTGTAGTGGCTCGATCAGGATTCATGACTTCCCACGTGACAATTTCGGCCGGACCGCGGTTTCAGGTGTGCCGCACAGTTCCGGAGCCAGGTCAGCATGGCTGGCGGCGTTTCTTCTATTTTCTATTCATTTACTTGACGTTTGAAGGACTGCTGAGAAGGAGTGTCCCGCTGTATAACCTGGAGATACTGCTGCTGAAGGACGCTGCGCTCCTTATTTGCTACACATACTACCTGCTTTGTGTAAAGCCGAATCTTCCACGTTGGCGGAGTAAGGACCGGGTGCTGACATTGCTGGTCATCGCATTCATCGCAGTGAACGCCATAGGGATCGTGAAAGCGGGGCGATACGGAGTGATCCCCGTGCTTATCGGGCTGAAAGCGAACTTCTGGTACGTTCCGATCTTCTTTATCGGGCGCCGCTACTTCACGTCGTACCGGCAGATCGGTGCGTTTTGGAGCCGCCTGGTTTGGCTCTTGATTCCCGTGCTGTGCGTCGGGGTCTGGCAGGTCCTATTTGGCCAATTCGCGGCTGCCACGTCACCCACCACGACGGTAGATGCCGCAACTTGGGCTGCAGCCGGAAGCGGCAGCCTGAGAAACAATACAGATGGTACCCTGATCGCGACCGTAGCCTCCACCTTCTATGGGGGACGGTTTGCGGTGTTTGCAGCCATCTGGTTGCTTTTGATGACCGTGCTGTGCTTAACAGATCAAAAGAAGAGATCCCTTCTTCGCATACCGTATCTGTACGTTGCTCTGGCATGCGCTCTGGTATCGATCTTCATCTCGGCCAATCGTACCGCAGTGGGCCTGTCAGTTGTCTGCGCGGCCGCACTCGTAGCAAGCGCGGGCGCACGCCACTCGGCTAAATTTCTTGCCCGCGTCGCGGTAATTGCGGCACTCGTTCTCATGTTGACCCAAGCTTACAGGGACTCCCGCAGATCGGAGATCCTGGAGAGCAAGTTTCACGCATTTACCTCTTTCTTCTCGGGTCTCCTCGACACCCCTGGCCCGGATGTTCGGGGATCGCGCTATTCGGTCATCGGCACGGACATTGTGCACGGGCTCGAACTTTCGCTGGTAGAGGTCGGACCCTTCGGACGAGGACTCGGGCTGATGACTCAGGGCGCAGTTTACATTGATGCCGGTGCGCAAACCATATTCGATGTTCAAAAGGCGAAAGAAGCACAGGCCGACAGCCAGTGGGTCCGGCTGATGATCGAACTTGGGATACCCGGACTCCTGCTGTATCTGGCTATTGCTTTATGGGTCTTGCGGCGACTGGTTGTTGAAGCCCTGCGCGTTCGCCGCCAGTCATGGAGAGACGGCCTCGTGGCCACATTCGCTCCCGCTTTGTTGTTTCTCTACCTGGGACTTGCGCATAAACATGCCGGGTTTGCCGTAGACCCGATGTTTCAGTGCTATCTCTATTTTGTGACCGGCTCCGCCCTCGGAGTGGCCACCCGGGGCGGCAGAGTGAAGCCAGCATGAAAACTATGAATGGCGTACCCTCCAAACCCGGAGCCAGCCTGCGAAACACGGTCGCGATCAACATTGCAACGATGGCGATGAACGTTGGCGCCTCGGTGATCTGCGCGAGGATGTTGGGCCCTCTGGGACGGGGCGCCTTCTCGGTGATTCAGTTGTGGCCTATCACTGCGGCAGGTTTGGGATCTCTAGGTTTGCCCAGAGCCATGGCCTATTACATGGGGAAACGGTACGATCCGGAAGCCAATATTGTAAGCACAGGCGCGATTATTCTCCTTATCTCGGCAGCCCTGGGCGCGGCGATCCTATATGTGTTCATGCCATTGCTGACAGCGAGTCAGCCGCAGTCCGTTGCTGTCTATGGCCGGTGGTGCATCGCACTCCTGCCCCTACTCTACCTGGGATGCGTTCCGTACTATGTACTGCAAGGCCTCAATCGCCTGCCCACGTGGAACATTGTGCGCCTCCAGTTTCCGCTGCTTTGGGTGACCATGCACCTGGCTGGCTATCTGCTGGGGCGCAGAGATCTGGCGTTTTACGTTTGGGGATATATAGCGGTCACAGGAATTCATAACCTTACCTGGCTACATGTGTTTGTTGCTCATTTCAAGGTCTGGGGGAAAGTCCGGGCGACAGTTGCGCGGCGATTGTTCCGGTACGGCCTGCCCTTGACGCTGGGCAGCATGCCGCAATTTCTTAACCTGCGGCTGGACCAGGTCCTAATGGCCGCCTTCGTTCCGCCCAGGATTCTGGGCCTCTATGTTACGGCTGTGGCTTGGAGCGGCCTGATTACGCCGGCGCTCGCCGCGCTCTCACAGGTGCTCTTCCCGATGATTTTGGAACTGACCGACAGCCATATGCAGTACGAGCTGCTGGGAAGGTCCCTACGTCTCAGCACCCTTTGCGCGGCTGTTTGCGCCGGAGGACTCATTCTGTTCACGCCTATCGCGATTCCGGTCATTTATGGCAGAGCGTTTGCTGACGCTTCGTTGCCGGCATGCATCCTGGCATTGGGAAGCGTGTTCCTTTCGATGAATAATGTTCTTTCGGAGGGGTTTCGGGCCCTCGGGCTGCCCAAGTATCCCATGTACGCCGAAATTGCCGGCTTCGGGGCCACCGGCATTCTTTTGACTGCCCTATTACCCCGATGGCCTTTGGTCGGAGCCAGCATTGCTTCCTTGGCCAGCTATGGTGTGATAACGGCAGTCTTAGTAGCGTATGCCGCGCGCACCGGTGCGACGACCGTGTCGTGCCTTGTTATTCCGCGGCGGGCGGATATTCTCGTTCTGCGGCGTGTCGTACGCCAGTTTGTTGACATTTGCCATCAATCGACGGAAACCAAATGCATATCTTGTTAAACCTCTACCCTTGGTATCTTCCCCGTAGAAATCGGGAATTACGGACTCATTTAGATCTCATGGGACTGAGCAAGATTTACCCGGAGATGAAGTTTTCGTTGGCTAGCAGCATTCCGGCGGCAATGTTGGGCAACGCTGCGTGGGTGGCCAAGTATGCTCTGGGCCGCATGCGCCTCGACCGGGGGGCGCTCCAGCGTAGCTATTTGTACCAAGCGTCGACTCAGTTGAACTGGCTTCCGCGCGGCATGATCCGGCGCATGCGGCCAGACGTCCTCTTCGGACATGAGTACATGCCGTTCAACATCACGACACGTGATCTTCCTGTCGTGTTCGAAACCGGGGCGCTCACCGAAGAGTTGCGGCATTATCAGCCATTCCGCACGCCTCTACAGATGCGTGAGCACATTCGGATGAATAGTCGCCTGAAGTGCCGCGCAATCTCGCAGGCAACTCTAGTGAACATTCGCGAACCACACGGAGCCGATCAATTCCGAAAGCAGTTTCCGGAACTGGCGCACAAGGTGCGTTCCGTTCCGCCTTTCCTACAGTACATCTCTTCCCTACCATTCGACCAGGTCCTCGAAAAGCATACTTCCCCTGCAAAGATCAAGCTGCTGTTCGTCGGGAACGATGCGCAAAGGAAGGGGCTTCCCAACCTTGTTACCGCCATACGCGGACTACCGCCCGGGATAACGTCGCTGATCGAGTTGACCGTCGTCAGCCAGTTTCTGGACGGTGCGGTGGATACGGCCGGCATTAATGCCCGGATCATTTCCGGTGGCCGGATTACCCTCCGGGAGGCCGTAGGTCCCGTGTGTCCGGTCATCAAACAAGGCCCGTGGACGGTAAACGAGGTAATGGCCGAAATGGCGGCGAGCCATATCTTCGTCATGCCGACACTTGCCGACACATTCGGTTTTGTGTACATCGAGGCCATGGCCAACGGCTGCGCCGTCATTGGTCCGAATATTCAGCCTCAGAGCTGGATTCTCGACGGCGGACGGGCAGGCATGACTGTGGATCCAAGCAGCGCCGAGTCGGTGGCCAAAGCTATAGAGTCTCCTGGTTGTCAACACGGAACTGCGAACTGAACTCGCGACTGTTGGTTTGCAGCGTTTTCACAGCACCTTCGCAGCTCCGGTCGTGGCGGCTCAGTACCACGATCTTTTTGTCGAGGCCGTTAAACTGCACAAGCGCGACAGCCATTGGCCGAAGATTTCGGGTTGCTGACGCCGGCTGAAACTCACGTATGAGTGCATTTGTTTGAACTTGCCTACGTCGGAAGTGTGGTTCCGGACAGCCCCGAATTTCCGCAATCCGGCGTTCAGCCCCGCAAGCAATATGTTTCAGGAGAACCTCCTGTCCGGGTTGCAAGCCGAGGGGACGACCCCCTCGCTGGTTCTTAGTTGCCGACCCGTGCCGGCCTTTCCGCGGTCGTCGAGACTCGCAGTAAGGGCGCACCGCCGCCGGCTGGGCTGCGGCATTCCCGTGCACCTGCTTCCGTTTGTCAATGTCAGCCCGATTAAACAACTGGTGATCGGCGTCGGCGGTATTCTGCAGCCTGTTGCGGTGGGGCTGGAAGCATCGGTCCGTCGGACTCGCATCGTCTACACGTATAACCTGACCGTGCCGCCAGGGCTGTTCACGTTGCTGGCCGCGCGGTGCATCGGTGCGCTGGCCGTGGCTTCGGTGAATGACATCTGCGAGCCTGGCGAAACTGTGCCCCGAACGTGGGCCTGGCGTCTGGATTACATGGCTCCACAGTTCCTCCTGCCCCGCTTTGATGCGTTCGTGGTTGTGAATGACAATATCATCGAAGACTTCGCGCCCGGGGTCCGCTATTCGCTGGTCGAAGGAGGCCTCACACCGGAAATGGCCGTTGAGCCAACTTCTTCGGACGGATTCCGCCAGCCCGACCGTTTCACCGTGGTCTTCGCCGGACGTCTGGACGCGCTGAACGGTGTTGAAATCATGTTACAGGCAATCTCGCAACTCGAGGGAGAACGCTACCGGTTCGTGTTTGCCGGCGGCGGACCTCTATCAGATGCCGTTTCACAGGCCGCGAATGAAGATTCGCGCATCGAGTACCTCGGATTCCTAAAGCTTTGCGATCTTCTGTCGATCTATAAGCAGGCGGATGTACTAGTCAGTATGCGATTGACAAAGGCGCTGAGGACAACTTATTTTTTCCCCTCCAAGCTGATGGAAATGCTGGCGTCGGGAACACCGGTCATTTCAACCTGCACGGGACACGTCGAGGCCGAATTCGGTGAGTTCCTGTTCCCGTTGCGGAACGAAAGTCCCGAAGGTCTGGCGGAGGCAATCCGAAGCGCGGAAGCGATCCATCTGGAAACCCGGAGGGATATGGGAAAGAGGGCACGAGCGTTCATGCTGGCCAACAAGACGTGGCATATACAGACCGAAAAGATCAACGGCCTTTTGCGAAGTATTGCGGGCGCGCCACCCGACTGGAGCAGCTCTTGCTGATAAGAGATTCCCTTCGGCGCCCGCACGAAGCCGGTCGTGTTGGTCCTTCTCAGCCACTACTTGCCGGGATACAAAGCCGGGGGGCCAATCCAGAGTATCGCAAACATGGTCGAGGCACTGGGAGAGGAGTTGGATTTCCGGATTGTGACCTGCGACCGGGATATTGGCGAAGCGACGCCGTTTAATGGGGTTCCGGCCGGTCAATGGGCGGCAGATAGGCAAAGCCCGGGTGTTCTACCTGCCAGATACCTGGATGGCACTTTGGACGCTAATTCGAATCCTGACAGTCACTCGCGCCGACCTTCTGTATCTGAACAGTTTCTTTGCGAGACGATACTCCATGTTGGTGCTTCTACTCCGGCGATTACGGCTGTTTCAGCCGAAGTCGGTCCTGCTTGCCCCGAGAGGCGAATTTTCTTCGGGTGCCATTTGTATCAAGAAATGGAGAAAGCACACCTACATCACCTTGGCAAGGAAGACGGGCCTTTACGCCGATGTCTTGTGGCATGCGTCCAGCAAATTCGAGGAAGCCGACATACAAAACGCGTTCCAGAGTGGCGAATCCATCGCTGTAGCGGGACCAATTGCAGGTCGGGCCCGAGACACCGAACCAAAGCTCCAGATCATGACTGCTCTCGACCTGCCAGGCTCGGCCGGCCCCGCACCAGACCCTCTCGAACGCCTCAAGTCCGCGGGCGCCATTCGGCTGGTATTCCTATCGCGCATCAGTCGCAAGAAGAATCTGGACAAGGCCATCTCCACGCTCCGTGCCGTTTCGGGTGACGTCCAGTTTGACATCTACGGGCCGATCGAAGACGCCGCGTATTGGAAGACCTGCCGGGAACTGATCGCTCAACTACCGCCCAAAATCAAAGTGCGTTATTGCGGTGAAGTGCGTCATGACCGGGTTCATCACGTCCTGTCCGCATACGATGCCCTGCTCTTTCCGACGCGGGGTGAGAACTACGGACACGTGATTTGCGAAGCTCTTTCCGCAGGGTGCCCCGTGATCGTCAGCGACCAGACACCGTGGCGGGGTTTGGAAGACCTAGGCGTGGGCTGGGATCTTCCCTTACACGATGCCGCACGCTTCCGGTCGGTGATCCAGATGTGTGTCGATATGCAGCCCGACAACTTCGCGCAATGGGCCGCACGGGCCCACGCATATGGCGCCAAATGGTTACGGCCCCCCAATTATCCTCCAAAACCGGAAGCTCTTCGCCAGAGCTTTGGGGCGCAGGGTCTGGTGGGAGACAACCGAAGCGGGAGGGCTCCGATGAAGCCGCTGGTCACCGGTGGAGCGGGTTTCATAGGGTCTAACCTGGTGCGTTTTCTGGTTCGGGACGGTCATCAGGTTACCGTTCTGGATGACCTTTCATCCGGCTACTTCCCAGAATCTGAGTGGGCTTTCAGTTCGCTTTGTTGAGGGAGATATACGGAATCCGGAAGCAGTGGCCGAGGCCATGCAGAAGATCGAGGTGGTGTTTCATCTGGCGGCCTCGGTCGGGAACAAACGCTCCATCGACTGCGCGATTCAGGATGCCGAAATCAACGTCATGGGAACGGTTCGTTTGCTCGATGCGGCCAGGCTCGCGGGAGTACGGAAGATCTTCACGTCTTCGTCAGCGGGCATTTTCGGCGAATTGATGATGCTTCCCATTCGCGAAGATCACCCCATCGAGCCGGACACTTCCTACGGTGCGAGCAAACTGTGCGCGGAGAAGGAGACGCTGGCTTACGGAAAGCTGTTTGACTTGGAGGCGGTTTGCCTGCGCTACTTCAACGTCTATGGCCCCAATCAGCGATTCGACGCTTACGGCAATTTCATCCAGATTTTCGTATTCCGGATGCTGTCGGCGGAGACGGTGAACAGACCCGCGACTTTGTCAACGGGAGGACGGAGCGCGTGCCAATCTCGCTGCGACTCCCGGAGTCTCTGGATGCGGGGCCGCTTCACAATCAATGAGTCTAGTAAGCAAATCTGAACGCCGACAGCGGTATGGCGCCCGCGGTAGAATATGGGCCGTCGCGACCGGGAGACGTGCGGGACAGTCTGGCCGATATCTCCGCGGCAGAACGGGCACTCGGTTTTGCTCCCTCGATCCGATTGTACGCCGGGTTGAAGGAGTATGTCGCGTGGGCCCGCACGGAGGTAGCGCACCATGTCACCTAAGATCGCGGTGCTCGGCGCTGGGGGCATGCTGGGCCACAAGATGTTTCAGCAACTGCAGAGTGCCTTTCCCAGCGACCATAGGCATCACGCGCTCAGGGCCAATTTCGCGCGTGTATCCCGGTGCGATTTTGACAGGGGTCGACGCCGGCGATTTTGTAACGCTGGCGGGGATTTTGCGGGCCATTCGCCCGGACTACGTCGTCAACTGCATCGGGATCATCAAACAACGCGCCGAAGCGCAGGACCCGATCCAGGCCATTGCGATTAACGCAATGTTGCCCCATCGCCTGGCCCTGCTGGCTTCGTCGTGGGGCGGCAGACTGATTCATTTCTCGACGGATTGCGTGTTCTCGGGCACGCGCGGATGCTATCGCGAGGAAGATCCGTCCGATGCCTGCGATCTATACGGCCGCACAAAGTATCTCGGTGAGGTTCAAACCGGGAACGCACTCACGCTTAGGACTTCGATCATCGGCCGCGAACTGACTGGCGGCCGGTCCCTTCTGGAGTGGTTCCTTTCCCAGAAGGCCGGTGCCGTGCGGGGATTCCGCCGGGTAATGTGGTCGGGCGTAACCACAAACCACGCGGTATGGCTGGTAAGTAATATCATCCGGGACTACCCCGATCTTACCGGTCTGTACCAAGTGGCCGGATTGCCGATATGCAAGCACGATCTCCTCTGTCTGCTCCGCGAGGCCTATTCGCGGCGGATCGAGATAATTCCCGATGAAAGCGAGTCGTCAGACCGGAGCATGAGTGGCGAAAAGCTGTGGCGGGCTATCGGATACACGGCGCCGCCCTGGACCGAGTTAATCCACGAGATGGCTTCCGATCCTACCCCTTACGAAAGTTGGTTAGCGCAATGAGACCATTACAAGGCAAACGCGTTTTGATCACCGGAGGAACCGGTTCCCTGGGCAAGATCCTGGTGAAAAGGCTCCTGCGCGGTGAGATGGGACAGCCGGCAAAGATCATTGTCTTCTCCCGCGACGAAGCGAAGCAGTACTTTATGCGGCTCGATTACCAAAACCGCAAGGCCGCGACCGACGAAATCACGTATCACAACTTTCAGCAGTTGCTGGAATTCCGCATCGGCGATATTCGCGACTTCGGGAGTATCGCCTCCGCGCTTCGCGATGCCGACGTGGTGGTCAACGCCGCGGCGATGAAGCAGGTCCCGGCCTGTGAGTATTTCCCCTCTGAAGCGGTGCGCACGAACATTCTGGGCGCCGAAAACATCGTTCGCGCCATTCAGGAGCACACGCTGCTGGTAGAAGCGGTAGTCGGCATTTCCACAGACAAGGCGTGTAAGCCGGTCAATGCCATGGGGATGACCAAGGCGCTGCAGGAGAGAATTTTCATTCACGGCAATCTGCGCTGTCCCGGGACTCGCTTCGTCTGTGTCCGCTACGGCAATGTCCTGGCCTCACGAGGCTCGGTCATCCCACTGTTCCATGAGCAGATTCGCAGTGGCGGTCCGGTGACGATCACGGCCCCCGAGATGACCCGTTTCCTGATCAGTCTCGACGATGCTGTGGATACTGTCTTTGCCGCGCTGACCAAGGCGAGACCGGGCGAGATCTTCGTGCCGCGCGCGCCCGCCGCGAGGATGTTAGACGTCGCTCGGGCACTCATCGGAGACCGGCCGGTCGAAACCAGAATCACCGGCATCCGCCCCGGCGAGAAGATCCACGAGATTATGGTCAGCGACGAGGAATCGGCACGTACCGTCAGTCGCGGGAAATGGTACGCGGTTCTGCCCATGCTTCCCGAACTGCAATCCGACGCTGCCGAGGAAGGATGTTTGCATGGAGAGTTCAGTTCCGCGGACAAGATCATGGACCTGGAAGAGACCCGAAATCTGCTGGAGCGAAACCACTTGCTTCTGGAGGACGGAGATCTGCCGATGATACCGGCGTTCGCCATGCAGCCAGGGCACGAGTTGCTGCGATGAAGGTCATGACCGATTCTGGGCACCCGCCCGGAGATCATCCGGCTGTGCCTGATCACGCGGTTGCTGGATGCTCATGCGGACCACGTTTTGGTTCATACCGGGCAGAATTACGATGAGCGCCTGAGCCGAGTGTTTTTTGACGAGTTGGGAATGCGTGCTCCGGACGAGTTTTTGGGGGTGCGCTCGACTTCCTTTGCGGGCAAATGGGCCAGATTCTGGAGCGCAGCTACGAGCTCTTCCGGCGCCACAGTCCGGACCGTGTTCTGATTCTGGGTGACACCAACAGCGGGCTGACGGCCCTGGTCGCGAGACGATTGGGCATCCCTGTTTATCACATGGAGGCCGGGAACCGGTGTTATGACGATCGTGTGCCGGAGGAGGTAAACCGGCGGGTGATCGATCACTCCAGTTCGGTGCTTATGCCTTATACCGAACGGAGCCGGGAGAACCTGCTGGCGGAAGGTTTTCCGGGACATCGCATTTATGTAACCGGCAATCCGATCCAACAGGTAATCGGCCGCTTCGCACCGCAGATCGCGGCCAGCCGCTCCCTGGAGGAACGCGGCGTCAGTGCCGGTAAGTACTTTCTGGTGACTGCTCATCGCAGCGAGAACGTCGACAATGACGAGCGGTTGAGAAGTCTCATGGCGAGTCTGCGACTGCTCCATCAGCAATACGGCTATCCTCTCGTGTACCCCGTGCATCCACGCACCCGGTCGCGGGCGGAGGCGGCCGGACTAGAAATGGGTGAGGCAGGCATCCGACTGACTGCACCACTCGGTTTTTTCGACTTCATCCGGCTGGAACAGAATGCCTTCTGCATATTGTCGGACAGCGGCACGGTCCAGGAAGAGGCTTGTCTGTTCGGAGTTCCCAATGTGACGTTGCGCGATGTGACGGAGCGGCCCGAGACGCTGGAGTGTGGATCGAATATACTCTCCGGTGTCGACCCTGGATTAGTTGCCAGTGCAGTTGTTTTGGTCACATCGCAGGCAGTGGCATGGCGGCCGCCGTCCGAATATCTGCAAACTGGAGTGGCCGAAACCGTTTCTCGAATCGTGCTGGGCTTCCGGACTCCGGATGCGGCGGAAAACGCCTGGAGGGCGAGGTCTTGCGCATCCTCCTGCTAACCCAGTGGTTCGATCCCGAGCCGGCATTCAAGGGGATGCCATTTGCACGGAAGCTGATGGACCGCGGGCACGAAGTGGAAGTGCTGACTGGCTTTCCCAACTATCCTGAGGGGAAACTCTATCGCGGATACCGCTTACGGCTTTGGCAGAAGGAATCAATTGAAGGTGTCTCCGTTGTAAGGGTACCGCTGTACCCCAGCCACGACCGTTCTGCGTTGCGGCGAGCGTGGAATTATCTGAGCTTTGCGATAACAGCCACGTTGCTGGGGCCAGCCCTGGTGCGTCGACCCGACGTCATTTACGCCTATCATCCACCGGGAACCGTGGGGCTTCCCGCCCTGGCGCTGGCTCGTATGGTTTGGCGCTCCCGTGGTATATGACGTGCAGGACTTGTGGCCGGACACGATCACGGCGACCGGAATGGTTGCCAAATGGTCCGGCGATACGCCTGCTCGACCGGTTCTGTCGGTTCGTTTATCGGCACGCGGATCGCGTCGTCGCGCTGTCGCCCGGGTTTGGCGCGCGCTCTCATCGAGCGGGGAGTGAACGCCGATAGATTGAGTGTGATTTACAACTGGGCTCCGGAACGGCAGTCGGCGCCGGCCGGCATCGCGCCTCTCCGATGGCAAGTTCCGCGTCGTGTTCGCCGGAAACATCGGAATTGCCCAAGGACTCGATGCCGCATTGGATGCCGCCAGTCTGTGTGCCGTTGCTACGCCGGGAGTGGAGTTCCAGTTCGTGGGATGCGGAGTCGACATGGACCGGCTCCGGCGGCGCGCGGTCGAAATGCGCTTGGCGAACGTGCAGTTTCTGGAATGGCAGCCGCCCTCCGTCATACAGACAATCCTGGGAGCGGCCGACGCCTTACTGGTGCACTTGAAAGACGATCCTCTTTTTGCGGTCACGATTCCTTCGAAGACGCAGGCCTACATGGCCGCGGGCCGGCCGATTGTCATGGCGGTGCGCGGCGATGCCGCGGATCTGGTGATGCGGGCGGGCGCAGGGATTTTGGCGGAGCCGGACAATCCGGAGAGCATCGCGAGCGGCTGTCCGACAATTGGTCGAGATGACTGCTGAGGACCGTGATCGCATGGGCCAGGCAGCCAAGGCGTTCTATGACCGTGAATTGGCGATCGACCGTGCAGTAGACAAGTTCGACTCGGTCTTTCGGGACGCCGTGAATCCGGCCGAAACGATGCCCGGGAACAGAAAGAACTCTCCGACTTCTCGACGTGATGCTCGCGACGGCAGCACTCCTGGTGCTGTGGCCTGTCATGTCGGCCGTGGCACTTACCGTGCGAATCAAGCTCGGGTCACCCATTCTTTTTCGCCAGGTCCGTATCGGCCGTTGGGGGCGGCGTTTCACGATCCTAAAATTCCGGACGATGTCTGAAGCCTATTCGGCCGGTGGCCGGCATCTTCCGGACGATGAACGGCTCACCCCATTCGGCCGGCTGCTCCGCAGTACCAGCCTTGACGAGTTGCCCGAGCTGTGGAATGTAATCCGCGGCGACATGAGCATGGTCGGCCCGCGGCCTCTGCTGCCACAGTATGTGCCGCGCTATACACCCAGGCAGCAGCGGAGGCACGAGGTAAAGCCGGGGATTACGGGATGGGCACAGATTCAAGGTCGAAACGTAATCGCCTGGGAGGAGAAGTTCGAATTGGACGTCTGGTATGTCGACCATCGATCCATCTGGCTGGACATCCGGATCCTGCTTAGACGGTCTGGTGCGTGTTTCGCCGCCAGGGCATCGGCCAACCAGGATGCGCCACTATGCCGGAGTTTCTCGGCTCAGAGAACAGGTGATATGCCGATGAAGCTCAGGGCTTGGCGGCCGTTGCGCATTCTGCGTTTCTCCGGCGGCACCGGAGAACCCAGGGAACCGAGTCTCTGGCACCGGTACCTGCTTCATACCACGATCTGTCCGACTAGCGAGCAGTTCTCCGCATCGGGCGGCGGCACGTTGCACCCGTGGGATCCGAAGAATGGGGGCTTCATAGGGATGGTCGAATGGACACGATTCACCCGTGGCGAACCAGTTCACTATATGGCTGCCTTTTGCCTGGACAGCGCACATCCTGAAATGCCACAGCGTGCTCTACGCTACCTGGCCATCAACAGCGAGTGTATGTCGCTGGCTACTGGCGCGACTTCATTGACGCATGATCAGGTCCGTCCTACCCGGGCGGTGCCTCTTGTCTCTCCAGGATCGCAGCGTATTGTCTGCCCGATGTGCGGCGATGCAATCCTTTCGGCAGTGCCGATGCATCGCATTCGCCGGCAACAGGTTGATCACGCACCGTTGGACCTGGATGTCCCCAATGACGAGCAACCTCGCGTGCCGCTCTGCAGAGCAGGCGTATCTGCCGGCAGACAGAACCTGGCCATCGGCGACGGTGGGTCCGGCCGCGGGTGCATACCCGGGCCGCCCAGAAGGTCCGGGTTCCCGGCATGGTGAACGCTTATCCGATTGAGTCGGACGATACCGAACGGAGTTGCGCACCGCCAGTCGAACCGGGCGGCCGCTTCCCGAATTCGAGTCACGTGTTGGCGAATATCGGAAAGAGTGTTGAATTGAGAGCAAGCAATGTTTTTCACGCCGTTTGAGTCGATAGTATCGGATGTTAATGGGACGGCAACTCCCGGTGGACCCGGGGTGAAGGTCTGGCCTTGGGACACGGTGGCGGCTTAAGCGATCGCGCACTTCGACTGGAAACCTGTGGCCGACAATAACCCCATCCTTCTCTCCGTCCCCCACATGAGCGGACGAGAGCCGGAGTATGTCGCCGAAGCCTTCGCCTCGAATTGGCTATCCACCGTGGGGCCGAACGTCGACGCCTTCGAGCAGGATTTCCGGGAGCGATTCGGCTTGCCGGCGGTAGCCGTCTCCAGCGGGACCGCCGCGATTCACTTAGGATTGCGGGCGCTCGGCGTGGGCCCGGGAGACACCGTTTTCTGCTCGGACCTGACGTTTGTTGCCAGCGTCAACCCCGTGAGGTATCTGGGCGCTGAGCCGGTGCTGATCGATAGCGAGGCGGAGACCTGGAACATGGATCCCGGCCTGCTCGGCGCCGCTTTGGCTGAGCACGCGGACGAGGGGACCTTGCCCAAAGCCGTTGTCGTTGTCCACTTGTTCGGCCAATGCGCAAACATGGACGCCATCCTTAAGATCTGCGGGAACTACGGCGTCGCAGTTCTGGAAGACGCCGCGGAGGCGCTCGGTGCTTTGTATCGGGGCAGGCCGGCGGGAACTATGGGAGACGTGGGAATCTTTTCCTTCAACGGAAACAAGATCATCACTACTACCGGCGGCGGCATGCTGGTGGCGCGGCGGCCCGAACTCGCGGCGCGAGCGCGTTTCTGGGCGACGCAAGCCCGCGATCCCGGAATCTCATACGAGCATTCGGAGATTGGATACAACTACCGGATGAGCAACGTGCTGGCGGGAATTGGGCGCGCCCAGTTGCAGGTCCTGGATGAGCGTGTCTCCCAGCGTCGCGGCGTGGCGCTACGCTACCGCGAAGCTTTGCCGATCTGCCCGGAATTTCAATGATGCCGCAGGCGGCCTGGGGTTCTCAGCACCAACTGGCTCAGTTGCTTTCTGGTGGATGCCGTGGAGTTCGGTTGTTCCCGCGACGCTTTGGTCCGGTCATTGGCAGAGGCCGGGATTGAGTCCAGACCGGTATGGAAGCCGATGCATCTTCAACCGCTCTATGGGAGCGCCCGCCGCTACGGCGGATCAGTCTGCCGAAGACTTGTACCAGCGTGGAATCTGCCTTCCGAGTTCCAGCAGTTTAACGTGGGCGGACCAGTCGCGAGTGATCCAACAGGTGCGCCTCTCGGCTGGCGCCACAATTCGCCGCCCGGCCTAATGAAATTTTGTGAATCAGCCGATTTGATTTGCAGGTGTATTCCATGCAGTCGCAATACCAAATTCCGTTCACGCTCCGCAGCAGGTTCGTCTATGTCTGGAGCATTCGCACTATTCAGCTTGTTCTGTTCGTCGTAAGTGGGGTTGGCGCGTTTCTGCTGCGGTTTGAGTTCTCCATTCCGGATGTGCTGAAAACCGCGTTATGGGCCTCGCTGTACGTTGGCGTGGCGGTAAAGATCGCGACCTTTCACGCCTTCGGTTTGGGCCGAGGCATGTGGCGATACTTCGCCACGCAGGATCTGATGCGGGTCACAGCAACCAATATTGCAGCCTCGGCTCTGGCCTCGTCTGTTCTCTTGACCGTTGGTCCAAAGCCCTTCCCGCGCAGCGTCCTGATCATCGATTTTCTGCTGACGCTGATGCTTACCTCAGGCGCACGGGCTGCTACCCGCGCCCTGCTGGAGGTTGCATCGCGGGCTTCGGGCGGGGTGAAATACCGGGCCTTCATTTACGGAGCCGGCTCCGCCGGTTCGCTGTTATTGAACGAAGCCAGATCCAACGGGCGATTCCGTTACCACATCTGCGGGTTCATTGACGATGATGCCAACAAATTGCACATGCTGGCGAACGGCGTACTCGTCCGGGGGGCGGGAGCAGACCTGCCCGAGTTGGTCGCCGCTCACCAGATTCGTGAAGTGCTGATCGCGATTCCCAGCGCTACCGGTACCCAGATCAGCCGTATCATCGAACATTGCCAGGCGGCGGGCGTTACTTTCCGGACCGTACCTTCCATGTCCGAGTTAGTCGCCAGCCGGGGCGCAGTCTCGCAAATCCGCGATGTGGCGGTAGAAGACGTCCTCGGCCGCAGCACAGTCAAGTTGGACCAGGGAGGGATCAGCGAGAGACTGCGCGACCGGGTGGCGCTGGTGACCGGCGCCGCCGGATCGATCGGATCGGAACTTTGCCGGCAGATCGCATGCTTCGAGCCGGCAAAGCTGGTGGCGCTGGACATGTCCGAGACCGCGTTGTTCCATCTGGAGCAGGAAATCCGGCAGCATATGCCGAGGATCGAATTTCGTGCGGAGATCGGGAACATTCAAAACCGGCAGCGTCTTCGCGATATCTTCGGTGCGCACAGACCATCGGTGGTCTATCACGCCGCGGCCTATAAGCATGTTCCGCTGATGGAGGCGCATGCCTTTGAGGCAGTGGAGAACAACGTGTTCGGCACGTATCATCTGGCTACCGTGGCAGCCGAGTTCGGGGTCGAGGATTTTGTGATGATCTCCTCGGATAAGGCCGTAAGGCCCACCAATATCATGGGAGTCACCAAACGTGTGAGCGAGTTGCTGATCTGCTCGTTACAGAACGGAGGACCACGCTTCGTGTCGGTCCGTTTCGGCAATGTACTGGGTAGCAACGGCAGCGTCGTGCCGATCTTTCAAAAGCAGATCGCCGCGGGTGGCCCGGTAACGGTGACGCATCCCAAGATGCAACGCTACTTCATGACGATTCCGGAAGCCGCGCAACTTGTCCTGCAAGCTTCGAGCATGGGAACCGGCGGCGAGATCTTCGTTCTCGACATGGGACAACCCGTGTCGATAGTTAAGTTAGCGCGAACAACTGATCCGGTTGTCAGGGCTACGGCCGGACAAGGATATCCGGATTGTGTATTCCGGCCTGCGGCCCGGTGAAAAGCTGTGCGAAGAACTCAACCTGGCGGATGAGCAGACAGTGCCGACACGTCACGCGAAGATTAAGGCGTTCACCGGAACCTGCCTTCCGTTCGAGCGGGTCACCCGGCACCTTGGCGCTCTCCGCAACGCCTGTGAGGCGCGAGACCTGCGAACTCTGATGCTGGAACTCAAAGACATAGTTCCAGACTACAATCCGAGCAAAGAGATGCTACACAAGATCACCGAACCGGGATTGTTTAGGCTCAGTGACGCCGTGGACCGCGAAACCGGCTCAACCCCGGAGGATTCTGGTTTTTCACCGATCTCGGTTGCCGGCGCCCCGTGCTATAGGGAGTTGTCATGACAGCTACCGCGTGTCCACACTGCGGCTCCGCCCGCTTGTACCGTTCGCGGCGGCGCCACCCCTTGGAACGTATACTTGCGGCGCTCGGAGGCACGATGCGCCGCTGCCATGACTGCAACCGTCGATACGCCAGGTTCGGTCATTCGATGATGGGCGTGCGGGATCTGCGGACTGTTTCGCGGAAACTTGGCCTGGTGCTGACGATGGCCGCCGCCGTGGTGTTTATCATGGTCGCGATTCTGTGGTTCAGCCGCGCCCAGTCGGTTCCAACATCGGATACGGGGTGCTCCACGCCCGTCCGGACGGTCTCTACCGGCGCAACTCTTCAGGGTATAACCGCCAGTGACCAGTCTTCGTCCATTGTTGGCGGGAATTCTGCTATACGGTGTCGCAACCCTGTGGGTGCGGGATCGGTGGGCGGTTTGCGGTCTGGAGGCGGCAGTATTCCTCTGCGCTATCTGGTTGCTGGCGGGAGTGGTTTTGCGGCGCCGGCCGGCCGCGCGTGGAGCCGTCCCTGTTTTGTTAGGGTGCATGTGCCTCTGGGGGTGCGGTCAATTGGCGGTTCACTCGACCGTGGTGCCGGCCGAGACGGCCGATGCCGTTTTGTACTGGCTAGCCGCCACCTGTCTCGCCTGGATGGGCCTGGAGGCTTGCTCGATCCGAGAAGATCGCCACGACTTCCTGAAGACCGCGCTGGCAGTTGGTTCGACGATCTGCCTGCTGGGCCTCGTTCAGCTTTTCACTTCGCACGGGCGGGTGTTCTGGCTGTTTCCTTCCGGCTATGAGTCGGAAGTAATCGGTCCGTTTGTCTCGCGCAACAACTATGCCGCAATGGTGGAGTTGCTGCTTCCCGTGGCATTGTTGATGGCATTCAGGCACGGGCGGTGGGCCAACGTGTATCTCACGCTGGCGGCAGCGCTGGTCGCATCGGTGATTGCCAGTGGATCGCGGGCGGGCACGATCATCGTCATTTTGGAAGCGGCACTGGCTTCCGTGCTCCAAATGAGAGCCAGCCGCGCTGCCATTGGCCGGCGGTGGACCGGGTTCGCCGCTCTTGTGCTTACTTTCACTTTCATCGTGGGCTACCAGTATGTCTTGGGACCGATTTCACGCGGATGGAGACCCTTTCGAGTATCGGCGCGAGTTCGTGGAATCGTCTATTGCCATGCTGAAGGCCGAACCGCTCCACGGTTTCGGATTCGGAACCTGGCCGGCCGCCTACCGGCAATTCGCCCTGATCGACGCCGGGGTGCAGGTCAACCATTCACACAATGAATGGATCCAATGGTCTGCAGAAGGCGGCCTTCCCGCCCTCGGATTGATGTTGGCCATCCTTGGTACTCTGCACGCCGGACGCTTTTCGTTCCATCTGGGGACTCGGAGTCCTCGCGGTTTTTGTACACTCGCTGATCGACTATCCATTTCTCAGGCTGGGCCTGGCGTGCTGGATCTTTGTGTTCGTGGGCGCCTTGGCGGGATACGGCCGGGAACGGGGAAGGCTGAAGCATGGGGGCGATGGACCATCCAGATCGGCCGGCCCATATGCGCGTGTCGTGGCGCTGGCCGTGATTCCGATTCTGATATTCGCCACATGGCAGTCATATCGAACGGCATGGGCAGACGTCTTGTACTGGCGGGCTACCCCCGATGCGGTTGCGCGGGCGGCGGTCTTGCGTCCCGATCGCGCGGAGTACCAATTCGCCTTAGCGCAGACGGACCCGGACCACTCGATATCGCATTTGCAGCGCGCCATCGAGTTGAACCCATACCTCAGTGAGGCCCAGATACTTCTGGCTTCGCAACTCGAGCTGAAAGGGGATCTGGCGGCCAGCGAGGCGGCCCTGCTCGAACTGGCGCGCCGCGACCGGCAGTATGCTCCGGCTTGGGCATTGGCGAATTACTACCTCCGCGCTGGGCGGTACGAGAATTTCTGGTCCTGGGCACGCACCGCAGCGCAGCGATCGCCTGGCGGAATGCAGCCCTTGTTCGATCTCTGCTTTGCGCTAACCGGCAATGCCGAGACCGTGCTGGAGCGTGTCGTGGTGCCCCGACGCATCGTGGAGCAAGAGTTTCTGGCTTATCTGCTCGAGAAGAGCCGCCTGGCCGATGCTCATAAGGCGGCGATGCTTATCGCGGACAGTGCCTCTGATCAGGACCGCGACGCTCTATTAAACTACATCGACCGGCGTTGGATGACCGTCGCCTTGACCAGGCAGCTACCGTTTGGAACAGCCTGTCTATGAAACACCTGGTGCCCTATGCACCATCTGTCCCGGGAACGTTGGTGAATGGAGACTTCAGCCAGCCGATTCTGAACCGCGGGTTCGACTGGCGGGCCGCCGCGCCCGGCTGTGCGACAGTCGCGCAGACCCATACCGATGGCGCAGCGCTGGAGCTTTTCCTGTCCGCCAGCCGGCCGGAGAGCTGTGAAATCGCTCATCAATTCGTGCGCCTTGCCGCCGGGGCCTGGTACGTAATTCGATTTCAGTACCGGACCATCGAGTTGCCGGACCCGACCGGTGTGCGCTGGTCGATGGGAGAGAGCGAGGAATATGATTTTCGCTCGTCGCCGGAATGGACGGACGCGGAATGGCGATGGCAGGCGTCGGGAGATCGGGGGCGGTTAGCTCTCGCTTATCGGAGAAAGATCGGGAACCACACGCCACGAGGGCACGGTGCTGGTCAGGGACGTCCGGCTGCAACCAGATCAGGTTCCGGCGCATTCCTTTACGGCAACTCAACGGGGAGACGAATAGCAGATGTCGGGAACGATATCTACGGGGCTTACCAAGCATCGGAACTCAGCTTTCGCAGTCAGCGCGCTGATTCATGCCACCCTGGCCCTTCTCCTTCTTAGAGTGACATTACCGCAGATGTCCCAACGAAGTAGTCCACATGTCGTGCCGGTATATGTTCCTGCGGCGGTCGCAAGGAATCCGCTACGGGCTCATGCGCCGCACCACAGTGACCCCGCCGCGCGTTCCAGCCTTGGCTCTCCCACCGCCCGCCGTGAGTGCGGCGGCGCCCGCGCCGGAAATGCGAAGCGTGTCCAGTCCGGAAGCGCCCGCACCGGAACTTCCCACGGCCCAGGCCAGTGCCACCGCCGGAGATCGAACCGGGCGCCGCCCAGTTATCCTCGCCGGCTCCCCGGGTCGGAGCTTTCGACTCACCGCCCGCAACCGCCCAACGCGGGCCGGTCTCAAATTTGGCTGCATTGCATGTGGGCAAATTTGAACAATCTCCGACCTCACCGCCCACTGGAGAGCGCCGAGGTCGAATCGTTACCGCCGGTTTCGGTTCCGCCGCAGTCGCACATTCGGGCCGCGCAAACCCATCGGAAGGTACTGTCCTCTCGGGCAGCTTTGGTGCTGCGGAAGCGTCCCGGTCCGCCCATCCCGTCACCTCGGGCGGTGACGAACACCGATTTCGACAGCGTGGATGCGCGACCAACCTCCGCAAAGGTAGCTACAACGGACGAACGTTCCAGCGCACTCGAGATTCTGGAGAAACCGCGGCCACTGTATTCCCAAGAGGCACGCAGACTCAAGATCGAGGGCGTGGTGGTTCTAGAGATGTCTTTCGGTGCCGACGGGCACGGGCGCGTTCTACGGGTGGTCCGTGGCCTCGGTCACGGACTTGACGAGAACGCCATCCGGGCGGCAACGGGAATTCGCTTCCGCCCGGCGGTCCAGCAAGGCCGGCCTGTAGACACCGTGGCGCTGGTAAGAATCGAATTTCAGGTGGCTTATTGAAGCTGTTAAGGAAAGGAAATGAAAAGAATCATATCGACCTGGCTTCTGGTGGTGGGTTTTACGGGGCCGGTTATGGCCGCCGGCGAGCGCGAGGCCGTGGACAAACTCCTGGACCGGATCGCGGAACAGGAGCGCCAATTCATCCAGGAATTGCATACTCGCAAGGCTATTATGGAGACCTACATTCAGGAGACTCCAGATCCGGCAAGCGACACCGCGGACGTGGTACGGGATCATTATTTCCTGGGCCGGCTGGATTTCTCCAAAGGACTCGAGTACACGGCAATGGCGGCCCGTGGAGAGGTACCAAAAAGTTCGCGATTAGTCTTCTTCCTGAAGAACCGCTCTACGGTTTTTGTTCCTACCGGGTTCGCCCAAATGGCGCTACCCGATTCCGTGGGTCTGGACCGGCGGACGTACCACATGGACTTCGTCCGCCGCGAATTCCTGGGTGAGATACGATGCCTGCTGTTCGACGTCGAACCCATCGACAAGAAGACGCCCGGGAAATTCAAAGGCCGGATCTGGGTCGAAGACCAGGACTTCCGGATCGTGCGTTTCAACGGCACTTACACCAATAGTTCAACGGCCCGCATGTATTTCCATTTCGATAGCTGGCGGGTGAACGTAGCGCCCGGCCTATGGGTGCCTGCTTTCATTTACGTGGAAGAAACGGGCGGCGAGAATACCGGGCCCGTTCCGAGATTCAAGGCCCAAACGCGACTCTGGGGCTATCACGTTGCGGCCAGCGGAAATCTCGAAGAGCTTGTCTCTATTGCGGTGGAAGCAGACAAACCAGTGAAGGATGGCGCGCAAGCCCCGAACCTCTCTCCGCTGGAAAGCCAGCGCAGTTGGGAACGGCAGGCTGAGGCCAATATCCTGGAACGTCTGGAAAAGTCGGGCCTGCTGGCTCCGCGGGGGCCCGTCGATGAGGTCCTGAACACTGTCGTGAACAATCTGATTGTCAGTAACAATCTCGGCGTGGGGGCCCAATGCCGCGTGCTGCTGACTACCCCCATCGAGACGTTCTCGGTGGGTCAGACCATCGTAATCAGCCGCGGACTGATTGACGTGTTGCCGGACGAAGCCAGCCTGGCGATGGTGCTCTCCACCGAATTGGCGCACATCGCGTTGGGCCACAGAACCGACACGCACTTTGCGTTTTCAGACCAGACCATGCTGGGCGACGCCGAACTGCTGAGCCGCCTGCAATTGGCAAGGCCGGAGGCGGAAATCCAACAGGCGGGCGCCAAAGCCGCCGAGTTGCTCGCCAAGTCGCCATATCAGGCGAAACTGTCAAACGCCGGTTTGTTCCTCAAGGCGCTGGCGGATCGTGTCGCGCAATTGCCGTGCCTGATTCGGGCCAATCTGGGCAATCAACTGGCTGGCGGCGACGAGGCGGCACGGCTTGCCTCGTTGGCGGGTCCGTCTCCTGGGCCAGATCCTGAACAAGTGGACCGGATAGTTGCCCTGCCGCTCGGGTCCCGAGTTCATCTGGATCCGTGGTCGAATGAAATCCAGTTGGTCAAGACCAAGGCGGTTCCGATCCTCTCGGCGCGCGACAAGTTGCCGTTCGAAATCACGCCCTTCATTATTTCTTTGACGCGCGTCGAAGGGCGGTCGAATGCACCGGACCCGGCGCCCCCGACGAGTCGCCGGCCGGGCGGAAACACTGAAGGCAGGATCTCTGATTCGAACGCTTCGCAGGGGGCAGGCTGTCACGTTTATTTATAGATTTCCAGCAGGTGGCGCCGATCGTCCGCCGATATCCCGGAGTGTTTGCGAATATCCTCCCGCACCGTCAGGAGCCGGCGATACCGCCCGAAGTACTCCGCGATGTCGCCGCCGTATTGGAAGTTGTACATAATATCGGCGAAGGCGCTGGTGTGTTCCAGCCCCAACGCGTGCCCGGATTCGTGCAGGCAGGTCAAGTAAAGCACGGTTTCCCGCAACAGGGCATCCCCGTCCGACGCGTTGGCCGTCGGCGCGAGTACATACACTTCGGCACCCCGGACGCCGTCCACCAGGATTGGACGCGTCTCTCCGTAGAGGCTGCCGCTGCCAGTCGCCCAGAAGACGCGAATCTGCGCCTGCTCCCGCTCCGCGATCCGCTGCAACCGCAGTTTTCCACCGGCAGCCGCCTGCCAGGCTTCCATAGCCCACTGGGCCAGTTCCGGATCGCCCGGACGGCAGCCGCTTGTCGTCTTCGAGCAGGTATCCACCCAATATTTCAGGGTCGCGCTTTGCCCCAGTCCGCAGCAAAGAATTGCCACCAGAATCCGCAGCTTGCGCATAACTCTCACTTCCATTGCGCCGTGAAAATGTTGAACTCGTACCGCCCTTTGGCGTCGAGATCGGAACAGAATACCAGCGTCTTCCCATCCGGCGAGAACTCGGGGAACGACGTGAATCCTCCCGTGCTGGTGACCTGCTCCAAGCCCGAGCCGTCCACGTTGATCAGGTACAGTTCGAAGTGACGGCTGTCGCACTCCTGTTTGTTGGAGGAAAACAGAATCTTCTTTCCGTCCGGGGTAAAGGTGGGAGCAAAGCTGGCGCAGCCGAAGTCGGTGATCGTGCGAGCGCCGCTGCCATCGGCATTCGCCACCACGATCTCCATCTTCATCGGCGCCGTCAGGTTCTCCGCCAGCAGCGACTTGTACTTGTCCATGTCCGCGGGCGTCTTGGGATAATTGGCACGCCACACCAGCTTTTTCCCGTCGCGCGAAAATACCGCGCCGCCGTCGTAGCCGGGCGATTTCGTCAATTGCTGCTTGCCGCGAGCCGTCGCCCTTCATCCTCCACAGATCCAGATCGCCCGAGGCCAGCGACGTGTACACGATGTTTCCCGTCTTCCAGTTGACCGTCGCCTCCGCGTCGTAACCGCGAGTTTCCGTCAGGCGCTTCTCGATCTTGCCGTCGTCGGTCGCAAGGAAGATATCGTAGCCCGCGAAGACCCCCCACAGGTAACCTTTGCTGCGGTCCGGATTCGCCGGACATGCGGGATCCGCAAGGTGCGTGGAAGCATAAACAATATGCTTGTTGTCCGCCAGGAAGTACCCGCAGGTGGTGCGGCCCTTGCCGGTCGAGACCAGGTGCTGGTTGCTCCCGTCCGCGTTCATAATGAACATCTGGTCGCAATCGTACGGCGGCCGCGTAGTTTGAAAGATCAGGCGCTTTCCGTCCGGAGACCAGTACGCTTCCGCGTTCTGCCCGCCATGCGTGAGCTGACGGATGCCGGCCAGGTGTTTCGATTGACCGGCGGCCACGCGAAACCGTCGCCGCCAATACGCAAAGCACTCGATTCATTGCGGTGTCCCCGCCGCCTGGCCCTGGAACTGGTCGAATCTGCTTCACCGCGGCGGCCACCTTCATATCGAAAATCATCTTTCCCAAGGCGGCCGTGGAGGGGCGGGCATCTCCCGTGATTCCATTGTTCACCCGCCTGGCGTTAGGATCCCGCGGCTCTCCAGGCTTGCGCATCGGGTCTCCCACGGCGGTCGCGACCAGGTCCATACGGACCCAACCTTTGTCCTGACCCAGATAGATCATTTCCGACGTGTCCGGAATGCCCGCGTGCGAACTCAAGGGAAGGTTCTTGGAGGTCAGGTACTTGTCGAATTCGTCATTGGCCTTGTAGACGTCTCCGCAGAAATACACATGGATGCCCTGCGGAGCATATTTGTCGTCCAACTTCTTCGCGGTGTCGCCCAGTTCCTTTTGCCCGCCGCCATGGTCGCCCATAAGGACCACCACTTTGAAACCGTTCCTGATCAGTTGCTCGGCCACCTGCTCGTTGACCATAGCGAACGACGGGGCCGGTCAGCCCGATCGTCCCTGGCAGATTCGGGTTGCCGTTGTTCACCGAAAACGGCATCACCGGCGCGGCGATCGCGTTTCCCAGCTTTTCCGCAATCGCGATCGCCGTGGCATGCGCCATGAGCGTATGCCCGCCATTCACATTTTGCGGTCCACGGGTTTCGGTTCCGCCGTTATACACCAGTGCGGTCGTTTTGCCGCCCTGGATGGCCGCTTTCAATTCCGGCCAGGTCATCATCTCCAGATCCACCGCATTCCTGGTCTGCGCCAGCCCCAGCACGGCACACGCGCAAATACCCAATATCGCTACACGCATAATTCGCCCCCTCTGGCGCCACGCGGCAGCATATCATAGATGAACGGTCACCGAGGGGGACCACAATGGAACATCTCATCGCCAAACTGCTCCACGATTTCGAGCAGGGAAAAATGAATCGCCGCCAGCTCATCCAGAGCCTCGCCATGGCGGCCTCCGCCGCTGCCGCGGCCGCGCCCGCGCGAGCAGCCGAAGGCAAAGGTTTCAAGGCCGTCGCCGTGAATCACATTTCGTATCAGGTCGCCGACTATGCCAGAACCCGCGACTTCTACGCCGACCTTCTGGGCATGAAGGTCTCGCACGACGATGGCCAGCGTCAGTGCTATCTTGCATTTGGGGACACCTTCCTGCTGGCTCGCAATGCCCGCGGCGGCGCCACCGGCCCGCGTATCGATCACATGGCTTATACGATCGAGGATTGGGACAAAAATGCGGTCGAGGCTGAACTGAAGCGGCGCGACCTTCCCGCACGCCTCGATACCGAGGACAGCTTCCACACCAAGGATCCGGATGGTTTCGATGTCCAGATCAGCGGCAAAAACATGCACGCCTGAGGCACTCGGCCATCCCCGTCTGAACCGGCCGCCGCTGCACCGCCCTCCCCGGCACGTTGCGGCGGCGCACCCATTGTGTTATTTATGGGTTCAAGTCGGACAATTTGATCCAACTGAAGCCGCCCTGCTTGCGTAGCGACGGTCAGTCATTAATTCTCTTCTTAAAGGATGGCATTCCGTGGAAGCTGTCAATCGTAAACTTATCCGTCCGTCTCTGAACGAGATCAAAGAGCAGATCACGCCTCCGCGCCGTGCCCCGCAGCAGAAGAAGCCCGTTCCACCCGATCAGACAAATGCAGAGAACTTCTATTACGTCAAGCAGATGCAGGCCAAAACCGCGATGGTGTTCGTGCTCCGCGACGGCGAGACGCTACACGGTGTGATCGAGTGGTACGACAAGTGCTGCCTCAAGGTAAATCGCACGGAGGGGCCGAATATCCTGCTTTATAAACCGAGTATCAAGTACATGTACAAAGAGGGCTAGCGGGAGTTTACTGAAAGCACCCTCGGTAAGCGCCGGCTCATCCCTGCAGAACCGCTTCTCTATCAATCGGATAGACTGCCTCGCGCCGCATTCAATTTTTGTATTACCCTATATTAAGATATTTCTGATGCGAATATTCGCGCTGCCTACTTGACCCAAGCGAACAGTGGGCGTATAATTGTATTACCCTATATGGCATCGCTCGTCGCCAAGAAGAAAGGCAACCAGCTCTACTACTACGTCGTCGAAAGCGCCCGCGTCGACGGCAAGCCCCGCATCGTTCACCAGACCTATCTCGGCACCGCCGAGAAGGTCGCCGCGCTGGTCAAGGACCGCACCGCGCCGCTTCCCCTTGGCGGCCACCGCCATCGAGTTCGGCCTGCCCGGCGCTCTCTGGCTGGCCGCTCAGCGCACCGGCGTCTTTGAGCTGCTCCAGTCGCTCTGGCCCGCCCCTCGCTCCGGCCCCTCGCCGGCGCATTATCTGCTTGCTGGCCGCGATTCACCGCATCTGCCAGCCCGGTCCGAAGACCGAAGTCGCCGACTGGTATGACCGCACCGTCCTGCGTTCGCTGTGGGGCTTTGCGCCCGAGCGGTTTACCTCGCAAGCCTTCTGGGATTGCTTCGACCGCATTCCCGGAGGAACAACTGGAACAGGCGCAGATCCGGCTGCTCGGCCTGTGGAAGGAGAAGCAGCTGGTCAGCCGCCGCCTGCTGGCCTACGACACGACCAACTTCTACACCTACATCGCCAGCACCAACGAGCGCAACCATCTGGCGCAGCGCGGACACAACAAGCAAGGCCGCCATAATCTGCGCCAGGTGGGCCTGAGCTATGTGCTGGACGGCGAAAACGGCCTCAGCCTGTGCCATCACGTCTATCCGGGCAACGTGGCCGACGCCGAGGAATTGCCCGAGGCGCTGTCGCGCATCGTGGCCCTGCTGGACCGCAACCAGATCGCGCGCGACACCGTGACCCTGGTGCTGGACAAAGGCTCGGCCGCGTTGGCCAACACCGTGGAACTGGAACAGGCCGGCGTGGGCTGGATCTCGGCCTTGCCCTGGAACCAGGCGCCGGCGGAGTTGCGCGACAGCGCGTGGAGCAACTTCCGGCCTGCAGCAGCGCCCAACCCGGCGTGCGGGCGGCAGCCGAGAAGATGCTGGTGCATGGCAAAGAGTATCTGTGCGTGGTGAAGTACTCGGCCTCCTTTGCCAGCGAACAACTGCACAGCCTGACCACCACGCTGAGCAAGGTGACTGCAGAACCTGCGTCGACTGTCGGCCGAGCTGTCCAAGCCGCAAGCGCGCTTTACCGAGCAAGGCATTCGCAACAAGATCAGCCGCTGGCTGTCGGACTCATTCGTTTCGCGAGGTGATCCACTACGAACTGGAGCAACGTGAGAGTCGATGGCATCTGAGTTTCCAGTTCGACCATCCGGCTCTGGAGCACTTGTGGCCCAGCGTCTGGGCCGCACCGTCCTGCTCACCAACCGGATGGACTGGACCGCCGAGCAGGTGGTGGCCGGCTACTCCGGCCAGCAACAGATCGAGCGAGTGTTTCGCGGTCTCAAGGACGGCGACTGGCTGGGCTGGGGACCGATGTATCACTGGACCGACAGCAAGATCCGGATCCATGCCTTCTACTGCATGCTCGGAATCTCGCTGCTGCAGTACGTTCATCGCCAAGTCCCAGGCTGTCTGGCCGGGGCTTGAGCGTGGAACAATTGCTGGAAGAATTGCGCCAGATTCAGCAGTTCGTCCTCCTCTATCCGCCGCTGGGCGACAAGGGACCTAATCGTGTGGCCACCGTGCTCTCCAAGCAGACCCTTGCACAGCAAGCTCTCGCCGAATCCCTCGGCCTGGATCAGCTCTGTAGTACCCAACGTGGGTAATACAGAGCGCGTCCCGCTAAGCCTCACGAAATACAGCTACTTACCCGTGTCTTTGCCGTGCTTCCGAGTAAACTCCCGCTAGGGCTGCAACCGCTTGCGTTGCGCCAGCCGGTACTCGCGGCGTTCGCCGGCCTCCCGGTAGCGTCGCTTTTCTTCTTCAGTTTCCGGAATGACGGGTGGAATCACCGTCGCCTTTCGCTCGGTGTCCAAGGCGACGAAGGTCAGGTAAGCCGAACACGTGTGCAATCGTTCGCCGGTAAGCAGGTTTTCCGTGAGAACGTAGACGCCGACCTCCATGGACGTGCGGAATACCCGATTCACTGACGACCGGAGCATGATCAGTTGCCCGATACGAACGGGATGCAGAAAGTGGAGGCTGTCCACTGAGGCGGTCACCACCGGTGTGCGCGCGTGCCGCATGGCTGCCATGGCCGCGCACAGATCCACCAGGTGCATCACGGTACCTCCCAGAACGTTTCCAAGACCATTGGCGTCATTGGGCAACGCCAGTTCGGAATAGTCGGAGATCGATTCGCGTACGGGTTTACCTTCCATGGTCCCCCTGAGAGTGGATGGCGATTAGCGCCTCCCCGCTTCGACCTTGTGCCGGAGATAGCTTTCGACGTAGGCGCACGCCTGGCGTTCCAGGTTGTCGCCTTCCGGCGGATGGGTAAATGCACCGAGAGCTGTCGAGTACTCGAGCGGACCGTGGGCAAACGGGTGGTGGTCGTGTTCTATCACGAAATAGAGCTGAAGCAAGGGCCCCTGATCGCCCGAGATGGCGAAGCGAACGGCGTCGGGTCCACCGGGCGAAGCGGGGAAGCGGCCGCAATTGCCCCGCGCGTACCCGAAATTGCAGAGGCGTCGAAGATCGGTTTCGTCCGGTTGGCACGGATGCAGCGGCGTTGCGCGGCATTCTCCAGCCCAGAGGTCGCCTAAAGGCGGCGGGATCCGGGCGGCGCTGCCCGGTGAGGTTCGCGGCTCTATGGGGTAGAAATAGGGGCAGGCCATCAACGGAGGTATAGTAGCACAAGCGATGGAAAACACCCGGTTAGACACTCTGAAGAGTATGGTGGCGCAGAACCCGCAGGACAGCTTTTCGCGATACGGCCTGGCCATGGAATACCGCAATGGCGGCGACCTGGAAGGCGCGGTGCGGGAATTCCGCGCCCTGATTGAGGTGAATCCCAACTATTGCTACGCCTACTTCCACGGGGGCCAGGCGCTCGAGCGCCTGGGCCGTTTGGAGGACGCCGCCGAACTGTACCGCCAGGGAATCGAAGCCTCCGTGCGGAGTGGCGATCAGCATGCCCGCGGCGAAATTCAAGGTGCGCTCGATCTTTTGGGCTAGGGAAACGTGTACAATAGGAGATTCGGGCCGTGGCGCAGCCTGGCTAGCGCGCTTGCTTGGGGTGCAAGAGGTCCCGAGTTCAAATCTCGGCGGCCCGACCAAATTCCTCAAAGACTTCACAGACAGCAGTCCTTCCTCAGACCTCAGTTTGGAGTCTAAACGTGGACGCTCGATCGCCACTCTTTGGCGAGCACGCAAAAAGCTGCCAAAATCCCTGGCACCTCTCTCCTTATAAAAACCCGACAAACCCGACACTTCTTCGGCGCAGACTCGCTGTATATCAACATGACTGCAGTCCAGGCCGCCCCTGCCAACCGAACACGGACACCGCCGCGTGGTGATACGTAACGTTCGCTGTCATTAATACGACTCCAGAACCAGAAATGCGCAGCTTTGAAAACCGCCTGTGGTGTACGCCTGTTTGAGGAGTTTCTGGCCGTGGAAGTAGCCCTGGGGGGATCGTTCCTGACTCGGGCCCAAATCCCCGAACTCTTCAACCAACGTAGAACTCTTTAAGTTTAAGGGCCGGGTCGAGCCCCGGAACGATTTGATGGTGCGCCCCAGATCCTGTCGGGGTCCGCACTTGAACCCCCGCCCTTCCATTGACGACTGAAATCGGACAACTGCTTTGATTGGCGGAGTGATGACGACTCCGCAGCCCAATGGAGATCCAGAACTGGCCGATTGACCAGCTCGTTTTCTACGCTCGCAATCCCCGGAAAAACGCCGCCGCGGTGGATCGGATGTGCGGCAGCCTTCGCGAGTTCGGCTTCAAGGTTTCCGTGCTTGCACGCAGCGACGGCAAGGTCGTTGACGGCCGCTTGAGGATAAAGGCCGCGCGCAAACTCGGCTCCTGGCCAGGCGGCGACACGACCTACAATATGGTATCAGTCCAGACTATTGCGCAAAACAGAATGGCCTGATAATGTTTACAGGGAGAAGTATGCCGTTTAAGACGAGTGAAACGCGTGCTGAAAGCGAGGATCGCCGTCTGGTGCCCGCCTACACGGTGGCCGAAGCAGCCCATTATTTGCGCATGCCGGAGGGAACGCTACGCAGTTGGGTCGTTGGCAGGTTCTACCCGGTCGTTGGACAATCGAGGCGCTCCCGACCGCTGATCCACATGGAAGATCCTGAGCGGCATTATCTTTCCTTCATCAACCTCGTAGAGGCGCACGTCCTCGCCGCCATTCGTCGCCGTCATGGTGTTAAGCTGCCGAAGGTCCGCAACGCGCTCGACTACGTACGGCGCCAGTTTCGAGTCGACCACCCACTGATTAATCAAGCCTTTCAAACGGATGGTCTCGATCTGTTCGTCGAACGTTATGGAGGACTGATTAACGCCTCGCGCGAAGGGCAGCACGCGATGAAGGAAATCATCGGCGTTTACCTCAAGCGGATTGAGTGGGACGCGAAGGGGCTTCCCATCAAACTTTATCCTTTCACTCGAGAAACACAAGCGGAAGCGGCCCCTGCGTGCGACCCCCGCCTCGTGGTCATGAGCCCGACACTCTCTTTCGGTCGTCCGGTGATTGCCGGCACTGGCATACCAGTTTCTTCCATCTACGAGCGATACAAGGCCGGCGATTCCGTCGCGGATCTCGCGCAGGACTTCTGTCTGGAGGTCGGTGCGATCGAAGAAGCAATCCGCTGCGAAGCCGCCTGAGGGGACGGTTTTCTTTATCGACCGATCGCTCGGCGTGGAGCCAGTCCGAACGGAACTTGTCAACGCCGGCCTCGCCGTTGAGATTCACGACAAACATTTCGAGCGAGATGAAGAGGATCGCGTCTGGTTAAAGACGGTCGGCGAGCAGGGCTGGGTCGTCCTCACTAAGGATCAAAGATTGAGATATCGTCCGTTGGAAATCGCGGCGTTGCGAGCGAGCAACGCCAGGGTATTTGTGCTTACAGCCGGCAATCTCCGGGGCGTCGAGATCGCGGCAGTCTTCTTAGCTGCTCTAATGCCTATCTGCAAAGTCCTCCATACCGTGCCAGGTCCGTTCGTGGCACGCATCTCTCAATCTGGACGCGTTACGATCACCTGATTCGCATTCACGGGGATTGCTATTCGTGCCTCACGTGCTCGACCCTGACGACCGGAGGGAGCCATTTCGCATGATCTTGGAGTCCGTGTGGAGTCCAAACCGCTTGTTTCGATTCGCCCGCGTTCGCTCGCTGGCCGGCGGGCAGTTCTTACACCGCAGTAACGTCTATCCCCGGACCGTTACCGCGCGATGCAAGGTGAAGGAAAGAGGCGTCTCGGCCGGAAGGCGGACATTCTTCTTTCCGCTAACATAAGCCCCGGTCGTGCCTGCCGCGGCGCCCGCTCCCGCGCCGACGAGGGCACCCACCCCGCCGCCCGCTATGGCGCCGATCGCCGCTCCCACACCCGACCCGCCGCCGATGATGGCAAGGTTGCGCCTTTTGTGCGAACGGCTGGAGCGCAGGTCAGCCGCGGTGGCAATTTCGTAGGTGGCGCCATCCAGCCGGAAGGAATCCAATGTCACACCAAGGGAAGCCCGCCCTTTCAACCGGCCCGAGCTCCTGGCTTCCACCACGTGCCCCCGAAACGCAGTGCCTCTAGGCAGCACCACGCGATTTCCGGCGGCGACGGGAGTTTCCAGGTAAGCCACGAAGCGTTCTCCGCGACGGCTGAATTTTGTGTCGAGGGTCTGACCCAGGCGGACCCGAATCCGCGTTCCGGCGGGAATTGTGGCCACGGGCACTTCACTTGCCGGCGCTTCGGCCGGCTCGCCGGTCACCGGTGGCTCCGAGGGAGTTGTTGGGTCAGACGCCGTGGCAGCCGGAGGCGCGGTTGCCGGCGCGGGCGCTTCCACCGGAGTCGTTTTGCCGCCCGCTGCGCTGGCGGTATGCTGCCGGCCGCAGGCGGCGCATCCAACCAGAAGCGTAAGAATGCATACGTACCTCATACTGACCTCCAACTGAACATATACGAGCAAATAGCGTGCCATCCGCCGCAAGCACGGAGTTGTGGCAAGCTGATCTCATGCGATTACTGGTGATGTTCTGCGTCCTGCTGCCGCTGGGATGGGCCCAGGAAACCCGCCATGAGGTAACTAATTCCACGGGCGCGGCCGATGCCCGGGAGAATAGCGCTTCGGTGCCCGACGTGTACGCCGTCTCTTCGCAGTTTGAGCGAGTGCTGATTTTCCGTTTCAAGTATCAGGCGGATCTGCTGTCGGGGTTGCAGCAAATGGTCCAGCAGAATAAGATCAAGAATGCCGTAATCCTGTCCGGTGCGGGTTCGGTGCGCGGCTACCAGGTCCACCAGGTCAGCAACCGCACCTTTCCTTCGAAGAACATGTTCGTCAAGGATCCCACGGCGCCCGCCGACCTGATCGGGATGAATGGCTACATCATGAACGGTAAGATCCACGCGCACGTGACGCTGGCCAATGCCGACAAGGCATTCGGCGGGCACCTGGAACCCGGCACCAGCGTCTTCACCTTTGCCGTCGTCACTGTGGGGGTGCTGCCGGACAGCCTCGACCTGACTAAGCTCGATGATAAGAGCTACCGGTAGAACGTGCGAGAATAAGACATGCGGCTCCGCGTTTTGGCCCTGTTATTCGCCGTGTGCCTGACAGCGGCGGGCCAGACTTACACCGTGGCAAAGTTATCCACGGCACTCAAAAGCATCGCCACCGATTCTCAGCATAAAGCCGGCGATGCGGAACTCGCGAACTTCCTTGCGAGAGTGAAGCTGACCGAGCGGCTGGACGACAGGCTTCTGGAAGAATTGCAGACACAGTTAAGCCTGGGGCCGAAAACCATGGCCGCCCTGCGCAAACTGCGCGATCAGTCGCAAAACCTGCCTGCCGCCGCGGCGCCCGCTCCGCCGCCGGCGCTGCGTCCGAGGCCGGCTCCGACGCCGGAAGAGCAAAAGGCCATTCTGGAAGATGTCCGCAAGTATGCCCTGAGTTACAGCCAGAACCTGCCGGACTTCATCTGCACGGAAGTGGACCGCCGCTACGATGCGCCGCCGGTTTCGGCCGGGTCGCCCGATTGGCGGACGCGCGACGAACTCATTAAGCGTCTGAGCTACTTCGAACAGAAGGAAGATTACAGACTGGTGATGGTGAACAATTCCGTTTCCACCAATCAGGACGTGAAAAGCGCCGGTGGTTCGCAGAGCTTCGGCGATTTCGGCAGCATGATGCGCCAGGTGTTCGAACCAGTGACCGCCGCTTCTTTCGAATGGGGCGCCTGGCACACCTGGCATGGCGAACGGGTGATGACGTTCAACTATCGTGTGGCGCTGGAAAATTCCCGCTACCACCTGATGTGGGACAAAGACCGGGATATCGTGACCGCTTACCATGGCTGGTTCGAAGTGGACCCCACCACTCACGTGGTGATGCGCATTGCGGTGATCGCCGAGAACATTCCGGCGGACTTTCCCTTGAAGGGAGCGTCCGATGTTTTGGAGTACGATTACCAGGACCTTTCGGGCCAGACGTTTCTGTTGCCGGTGAAGGCCGAGATCCTCATGAACGGGGGAGACCGGCTGACAAAAAACAACAAGGAATTCCGTACCTACCGAAAGTATTCGGCGGACGCCCTGATCAAATACGATGGCGATCTGACGGCGAATCCGCCCGTGAAGCACTGATTCCGGCCGTGCGAAAATAGAAAAGTATGGGTTCCCGCCTTCTGGCTGCGTTTCTCGCGACCTGCCTGGTCGCAATGGGTCAGACCATGTCAGTTCAGAAACTGATCCTGTTTCTGCGCAATGCCTACAGCGACCAGAACCGTCAGTATTCCGACCAGGAGATCGCGAAATTTCTCGCCAAAGTGAAGCTGACCGATAAGCTGGAGGACCGCGAGATTGAGAATCTGCAGGGACAATTCCGCGTCGGGCCGCTGACCATGGCGAAGTTGCAGGCGCTGCGAGACCAGTCGCAAAGCATGAGCGAAGCCAGGATCGTGGAACCGGAAAAGCCCAGGCCGATTCCGCCTCCGTCCTCCGAAGAGCAGGCCGCCATACTGGACGCGGCGCGGGAGTACGCGCTGGCATACAGCCGGAACCTGCCCGACTTTATCTGTACCGAGGTGACACGGCGCTATGGCGCGCTGCCTCCCGGGACGCGCGGTTGGGGTGCGGCCGGCGAGACACCCAGGTGGCAAGCCATCGACACGGTCACCAAGCGGCTCAGCTATTTCAACCAGCAGGAGGAGTACAAAACGATCCTGCACAATAGCACGCCAATCGGAGACAACGGCAAAAGCGTGGGCGGCTCGGAATCGTTCGGCGATTTCGGCAGCATGCTCCGCGAGCTATTTGAACCCGCCACCGAGGCGCGTTTTGAGTGGGACCACTGGGGTACGCTGCGCGGGGAGCGCGTGATGGAGTTCAATTTCCACGTGCGGCAGGAGCGTTCGCAGTACCGGATCACGGTAGACAACAAGCAGAGCATTATTGCCGCCTACCGCGGCATTGTGGCGGTGGACCCCACGACGCATGCGGTGATGCGCCTGATTGTGGAGGCCGAGAATATGCCGGGCGATTTCCCGGTGAAGAGCACGCAGGATATTCTGGACTACGACTATCAGGACATTTCAGGCCAGACTTTCCTTCTGCCGTTGAAGGCCACCATGACCGGGAACATGGGCGATTACTGGTCGAAGAACGACAAAGAGTTTCGCATCTACCGCAAGTACTCCGCCGACGCCGTCATCAAGTACGACACCAATGTCGATACGCCCGCGCCCCTGGACGAGAGCAAGACCAAGGAAGGCGCGCCGCCTCCGCCGCCGGCGAAAAAGAAGTAAGACAGACCTCCCGGTCTGTCCTGGAGAGGCCGGGATGCCTGTCCTACTTCTTCACATACGTCTTCTGGAACTGATCCCGGCTGTTCACCACCTGGAATGTGCCGTTCTTTTCGGCCGTCACCTTGATCCATTTGGCCTGGCAGATGGTATCCACGTTGGCGATGAAGGCATCGGGCGAGTTGTGGGCCTTGTCGCTGTTCACGGCGTAATGGAGTTGCCACAGGTCCAGCAAGCCGCGGGTGTCCCGCAAGGTCTGCCATACGTCCGGGTCAGCGCCCTTCTGGGGCCCGTTGTTGATCAGCGCCACACGCGGCACAATGGCGCGGATGAAGGGCAGGGAGTTGGAGGGATTGGTCCCGTGGTGCGAGACCAAAAACAGGTCGACGATGCCGATCTTGTTGTTGGGGCATACCAGGTCGTACTCGCGGTCTTTGGTGAGGTCGCCCATGTCGAGCATGCGGAAGGCGCCGAAGGTGATGAGCACGCCGACCGATTGGCCGTTTTCAGTGAGGTCTGCCGCGGGCCGGGCATAGCCGGCGCACTCCGGGGTAGGCTGGCCGGCGCCGGGCAGCGGCGAGGCGATCACGTTGCCGGCGGCCGAGAGCACTTCCACTTCGATACCCTTGATCGGGATCATGTCGCCGGGCTTGACCACGATGTGGTGGCCCTTATCGCGAAAAGAGCGGTATTCGTTGAACAGAATTTGGGCGTCTTTGCCGGTTTCTGTCTGCGCGCCGTGGTCCACGAAATTCAGAATCGGCATGCGTTTGGCCAGCCCCTGCACGCCGCCTACGTGGTCGGAGTGGTAGTGGGTGATCAGCAGATAGTCGATTTTGTGGACGCCGGCCGCCTTGGCTGCGGCAGCGATGCGGCCGGCGTCGCGGTGGTTCATCCCGGGCCATCCGGCGTCGATCAGCAGGGATTGCCCGCCCGGCGCGACCAGCAGCGTGGATTGGCCGCCCTCCACGTCGATTGAATAAATTTCCAGCACCTTGGCCGCGGGAAGGCTGGTTGCGATTGCCAGGAGCAGGATGCCTGGTAGCAGCGCTCTCATTTGCCAAAATGGTAGCATGTCGGAGTTGCCGGAACAGATTCAGCCTTTGAAGCGTATCAATTAGCGGATGCCCTTTTGCAGCCAGTGCGGAAACCAGGTAAGCGACCACGATATCTATTGCGGCCGCTGCGGGAGGCGCCAGCCCGGGAGCGGCGCGGCGAACCCGGGAACCGCCTCCGCACAGCCCGATCCGCTGGCGGGGGTATCGCCGCGGACAGCATCGATCCTCTGTTATATACCCGCCGTCGGTTGGATCTGCGCCGTGATCGTGCTGGCTTCCCTGAAGTTCCGCAACGATCGTGCTGTCCGCTTCCACGCCTTCCAGGGAATCTACCTGTTTGTAGCGACGCTGATTGCCGATTTCGTGATCCGTCCCATGTTCTGGCTGATGCCCAACGACCTTCACCTCTACCAACTGGTGCAACTCGTGCTGATTGGGGCGTCCATTTTCATGATGGTCAAGGCGTCGCACGATGAGACGTATTCGCTTCCTTTGTTTGGCGAACTGGCGCAGCGCTCAGTGTCGGAGAAGTAGGGGCTCGCACCGCTACTGCGGCTATCGTCTTGCCGGCAGGTCCATCATCCAGATGTTCCCCACGGCTTCGCCTTGCGCGAAGACAATCTCATTGGCGGCAATCGAGAGCCCTACCAGTCCCGTTGCGGAGCTGACGTTCGCCAGCGAACGCCGCGCGCTGTGGAAATGATATACCGCGAGCGGTTGGCCTACCGGCCGGCGCGTGACCGGATCCAGGCGCTGCGCCCAGATGCAGCGGAAGCCATCGCGATCGGACAGGTAGTAGAGCAGATTGCCGTCCGGGGACCAGTAGGGCTCCCGATCAGCCGACTTGCCGTCGGTGACCGCAATCCAATCGCGTGCAGGAATCTCGGCGGCGCCGTGAAAGGGCGCAACGTAAATCGTGCGCGTCGCAGGGCTCGAATGGACATGAAATGCGATCCAGCGATCGTCCGGCGAAAAACGGAGCGAGTACAGAGACGCCTTGTAGCGCAGCAACGGGAATGCGCGGCTGGAAGCAACTTCCAGCACGCCCGCGGACGCCGGTTCGGACGTGTACCATCACGTTCTTGTCTGGAGGTGGTTTATTGCAGGGCAACCGACTGGAACCTGCAGTTCGACTGGCGGGTGCCACCAACCCGGGCAGTGCCCAACTGCTCCATGTGGAACGTGCGAGGCTGCTCAGGTAACTCGTGTCAGCCCGTAACCGGAACGGACCCGTTGGCGGCGGGCCAGTGCTGTTTTCAAGGACAGCAGATTCCGAGGCGTCTTACCGACTATAACGCCTTGGTCTCGCTGTGCCCGCAGAAGACTCAGAGCCAAGCTCCACATGTCAGCGACGGCTGCTCAAACGACGTGGGCACAATAGGGCCTATTTTCTTCACGGACGCTCAGAATCCGATGAAGGCGCAATTTGGCGCGGATCTGCTTGCCACAGCTTCGACCGCTTTTGGACAGAACGTGCCTCCTCCGCAGCCCATACCAAGCCTTCCTTGCAACAATCATGACCTTTGCTACCAAGCATGCGGCTCTGACAAGTCGCAGTGTGATGCTGGACTTCGAACTGACATTCAAAGTGTCTGTACTGTTGCATACCCGCAACCCTGCCCGTCGACCTACACGTTACAACAGTGCGCAGACTACATGTCGCAGCGTGCAACTTGACTTCAATATGCAGACATCTATTATCGGGGTGTACAACTACTGGCGACTGGGGCCTATCAGAGCGACCAGCTGGCATATTGCGCGTGCTGCCAGTGATCGAGGCATATGCAACACAATCAGAATGCGAGCGCTGATCGCGAATCGACCTCTCTGAAGGGTAGAAGGGTAGAAGCGTGCTCTTTGATCGGCAGTTGTCTTACCAGCTCCGTATGAGACCGGCAAGAATTCTCGCAAAGCCGCCTAGTCGCCGCCTGTCAATCAGGAATTGCGTCGTGAGGACGATGTTCCTTCTATTTATAACCAAGGGCTGCGCCCTTGAAATCCCAAGGAGAGGGAGTTGAGCATCTGAGCGAGGGCACAGTTGATTCCACCGGCCGCCTGGACAGATGATTTTGGTATCCAGCCAAACCACTGAGGAGGCGACCGATGGAAACCTTCGCGAAGCTTTTCGAACGCTTCCTGGTTTTTGTATATCACTGTTTCGACCGCATCGTCATCCAGGGATACCTGCCGCTGTTGACCCGGCCGGAGCACATCGTTCATTTCTTCCGCGACGTGCACGGCCAGTATCCCATCACCCCGCAAATCCTGGCAAAGCGCACCTCAGAGTACCGGGGATGGGTGGAAGGCTATGCCCGTAACCACAACATCCCCATGCTGAGAGCCGAGAAGGGCGTAAGCAAAGAGGATGCAGTCCGGCCTCATCTGCAACGCATGGAGCGGCGGAATCAACATGGTGTCTACTGCATCTTCACCAGTATGGAAATGGGCAGCACGTTCACCTCGAAGATGCCCAAGTTCCCTACCGACGATCCGAATTACCGCATCATCCGGCGCGTCCCCTCACGATACCTGCATTACTACTTCTACATCCGCGATCCGGTGATCGGTCCATTGGCCATGTGCGTGGGCACGTACCTCCCTTTCCAGACCACCTATTATCTGAATGGCCACAACTTCATGGAGATCGAACTCCGCCGTCAGGGAGTGGCCTTTCGGAAGGACGATAATGCGTTCCTGGCGACCGCAGATCCGAAGGCTTTGCAAGCGGCTGCTGACAAGCTCAGCGCTGCCACCATCGAAAAACGATTGAACTATTGGAGTTGGCTGCTGGGGCCGAAGTTCTCCGAGAAGGATCGCAAGGCCGTGAACCTGGACCGCAAGTATTCTATCAACCAGATCGAATACTGCCGCAACTTCGTCTTCAAACGGCACTTCCCCATCCACAAGATATTTGAACAGTCCTGCGAGATGGGACTATTCCGTCTGGCCGCCGACAAGGTGGCCTACATCTTCGGGGTGCGCGTCACCAAACGGCTACGCGGCAAACTGTACAGCGTACTCGAAAAGCTCGACCACGGCCATCACGTGCTACGCATCTACTGCAAGAACCTGGTGGGCCGCATGTACGAGAAATTCAGCACCTTCCTGCGGGTCGAGGTCTGCGTCAACCGGATGAAAGACCTGGGCCTCAACAAAGGGTTAGAGAACCTGGGGCGCCTGCGCCAAACTCTCGTCGCGATTACCGACCGCTTCGCCGGTTTCGAAGCGCAATCCTTGAACGTCCACGTCGACTTTCCTTTGTTTCAACGGATGGCTCTGCCCATCATGGCCGGCAAAACCAAAATCGCCGGCATCAAGATTCACGATACCCGGATGATGCGGCTGATGGAGGTGCTGCTGCACGGCGGCACACAATTGAACGGATGGCGGTCAACCGACATCCACCAAGCCATCCTCACCACCTTTGGCCTGTCGGCCACCACCTACACCCTCTCCCAACTCCGATACGATCTTCGCAAACTGAAAGCCCACGGACTGCTCGAACGCATCGGAAGGGCCTACTCCTACCGCCTCACCGACAAGGGCGTCAAAGCGGCACTCATGTTTATTCTGTTTCACAAGCGCGTCTGTGGACCCTTGGCCAACTCCCTGTTTCATCATCGGCCCGACGAGACCCTCAAGCCTGCCAGCAAGGTCGAAACCGCCTACTACAAGGCTGATCATGCAATTCAACGGGTTCTCGATCTGCTCGCGGCGTGAGAATTGTGAGAGACGAATTCTCACTTTTGGCTATGCTAGAAACTAGTGACGCGCCTATATGCGCAATCTCACGCTTTGGACGTGCCACCGGTCGCTGGACCAGGCCTGATGGGTCGCGAGGTGGCTGTGCCTGTGCATCTTCGCGAGGTTGAGGAATTGGGACTACCCATCGGCGAGTTGTTGAGACACGGCCGCCTCCTCTTCAACGCCAACTGGACCGACCAGGAAGGCGGCGGCCGCCCCCAAACCAAAGGCACCGGCCGCCCCCTCGCCGACCCCGGCAACCCGCTCAGCGGCAACCGGAGCTTTAACCGTATCTCCGGTCCCGACGCCAACTCCTGCGCCGGATGCCACAACTCTCCTTATGGCATTTCTGGCGGCGGTGGCGATTTTGTTACCAACGTCTTCGTCCTTGCCCAGCGCTTCGATTTCGTCTCATTCAATCCCAAGGACACCGAGCCCACGAACGGTTCCGCCACCGAAGAATCCGCGCCGGCGACTCTCCAAACCGTGGGCGACATGCGCAAGACCACCGGCATGTTCGGCGCGGGGTATCTGGAAATGCTGGCCCGCCAAATCACTGCTGACTTGCAGCACATCCGCAACTCCATCAAGCGCGGCGAGACCAAAGAGCTGGCCTCCAAGGGAATCCATTTCGGCAAACTTACCCTCACCCCGGCGGGCCTCTGGGACATCTCGGGCGTCGAGGGACTGCCTCGCCTGAGCCTGCTGACCACGGGCTCCAACGATCCGCCTACGCTCGTCATCCGTCCCTGGCACCAAGCTGGCAACGTAGTCTCCATCCGCGAGTTCACCAATACCGCGTTCAACCAGCACCACGGCATCCAATCCACCGAGCGTTTCGGCGTGGACACCGACCCCGATGGCGACGGCTTCACCAATGAACTCACCCGCGCCGACGTCACCGCTGTCACTCTCTGGCAGGCCAGCCTACAGGTGCCGGGCCGCGTCATCCCAAGCGATTCGGTGATCGAGGACGCCGTCCTCCTCGGCGAGAAGGTGTTCGCCAACATCGGGTGCGCCGCCTGCCACGTCCCGAGCCTTCCCCTCGATCGGCCCGGCTGGAACTTCACCGAGCCCAATCCTTACAATCCGCCGGGCAATCTGCGCAGCGGCGAAACGAAGACCGTCTCCATGGACCTTACGAGCGACCTGCTTCCGACGCCGCGCCTCATCCCGGCCACTCCGAACGCCGCTGTCCTCCAGGTGCCCGCCTACACCGATTTCAAGCTGCACGATATTTGCGAACCCGAGGATGCCGAACCGCTGGATATGAACCAGTCCTTCTGGTCGCCCAAGTTCAAACAGGGCAACACGCGTTTCCTTACGAAGCGCCTCTGGGGGATTGCCAACCAGCCGCCGTACTGGCATCACGGGCTGTTCACCACCATGCGCCGCGCGATTCTGGCTCATGCCTGCGAGGCGGCCGATTCACGGCGCGCCTTCCAGCAACTTCCCGATTACGAGCGCAATTCCCTCATCGAATTCCTGAAGACTTTACAGGTTCTGCCTCCGGGCACTAAGGACCTGATCGTGGATGAGAACTTCCAGCCCAGGACTTGGCCACCGCCTTCGAAGCCCCGCACGGTCGGTTTGGAGCACAAGTGAACCGACGCCTTTGGACTCGCGCCGACGGAAATCGGCAGATGGAGATTCAGTCGGGCCCGGTGGGCCCGCCCAACACCCTTTCCAACTCTGTGATTAGGGGAGGCAGGCTATTGGTCAATGCGGGCCAGACGGCATCCAGATCCCACTCGAAGTATGCGTGGGTCAGGCGATTCCGCATTGCTACGATCTTCGGCCAGGGAATCCCGGCCGCCTCGGAGCGGGTCTCCCCAGAGATTTGGCTCGCGGCCTCGCCGATGATCTCGATCTCTTTAACGACTGCCAACAAGAACAGACGGTCACCGGCCAAGTCGTCGCGGCTCCTGCCTTCGAGGAAGGAGAGCGCTTCCCGAGCGGCGTCCAGCATGTGCCGCAACCGCACTCGATCACGGTCGTTCATATTGAACGGCGGCCGTTGCCAGCACCTCATCCCGGAAATACCGGCTCAGTTCCAGGGGGGTGCGGAGATCCACTTTCCGGCCCATCTTTTCGGTCAACTCCAGTTCCATTCCGGCGATGTCGAACAGGCTAGGCGTTTTTCCGGGTTCGAATTCCAACAGAATGTCAACATCGCTGTCCGGCCGGAAGCGTGGGGTCAGGATCGAACCGAAAAGCGAGAATTTGCGGATGTGATTCCTCACGCAGAAGGCGGCGATCTCCTCGGGCGGCATGGCGGCATGGACCAGGGGATTCACCATAAATCCATCGTATCAGGAGCAGTCCGATTGGAGCACAAGTGAACCGATCCCTTTGCATTCTCGGCTGGCTGACCGTAATCGCCGCACAGATTCATGCGGCAGACCCGCAGCCCGCGGCCACGTACACACCTTTTCCGCGGGTCGAGGTGGTGCTGTATTCCGATTTCCAGTGCCCGTTCTGCGGCCAGTTTGCCCAGGCATTCCGGGAGTTGCAGTCGAAAGGCGTCGACGGCGTCCCAACCACGGTGCGGTTCAAGCATTTCCCCCTCAGCTTTCATCCCTTCGCGCAACTGGCGCACCAGGCGGCGCTCGCCGCGGGCGAGCAGGGGAAGTTCTGGGAAATGCACGACCTGCTGTTCGCCAGCCAGTCCGCTTTGAAGCGCGAAGACTTGCTGCGTTACGCCGCCAAACTCGGGCTGGACATGGATCGCTTCGGGAAAGACCTGGACAGCGGCCGGCTGAAGCAGGTAATCGAGAACAACAAGCAGGAAGGGGCCAAGCGCGGCGTGAGCGGCACCCCGACCTTTTTCGTCAACGGCAAGAAGTATTCGGGCTCCAGAACGTTCGCTCAGTTGAAGGATATGATTCTCGGCGAACAACGCCGCATGCGTGCGGTATCTGAAATCACCGACAGCCTCTTGAGCCAGGGTCCGCCGAATGCGCCCGTCACGATCGAATTCTTCGCCGACCTGGAAAGCCCCGTGAGCCGCTCGGCCAGCTACGTCCTGGATGAGTTGATGACGAAATATCCCGTCGCGGTTCGCCTGCAGTTCCGCAACTTCCCGCTGTCGTTCCACCCGCAAGCGGCGCTGGCGCACGAGGCGGCCATGGTAGCGGCGAAGCAGGGCCATTTCTGGGAAATCGCGACCTACATTCTGGACCACCAGGATTCCCTGCGGGAACAGGATTTGATCGCCTACGCCGGCGGCCTCGGGATGGACCCTGCTCGTTTTGCGGAGGCGATCCGGAAGCGCGAATATACCCCGCGCGTGGATGCGGATCTGGAGTCCGGTTTCCAGCGAGGAGTCCACGGCAGTCCTGTCATTTTCGTGAACGGAAAGCGCATCGATGGCGTGCCGAGCCTAAAGACTCTGACGGAATACGTGGAGGCGGAGCTGTTGTCCAAGCGGGCGAGTCGCTAACAGAGATCCCTAATATGGCCAAGAGCCGTGTCGTGAGTTCGGCGCTGATAGAGTTGGCCCTGTGCTGTGTGGCCTCGGCGCAACTGAACCAGAACTGCACCATCTCGGTTCTCAACCGCACTGTGCAGGTGAATCCGGACGGCACCTGGGTCCTTCCCAACGTGCCCGCCAACTTCGGCCCTGTGCGAGCCCGCGCCACCTGCTTGCAGAACGGCCAAACGATCTTCGGGCAGTCCGATTTCTTCACCATTTCCGCCAACACGGCAAGCAACGTCCCGGTCATCAACTTCGGCTCGATTACTCCGATTCCGCAATCGCTCACAATCACCGCGCCAGTCACTACCTTGAGCACCGTGGGCGCTACCGCGCAGCTCACAGTCACCGCCGAATTACCCCGATGGCACTACTCAAAATGTCACCGCCAGCACCGGCACGCAGTACACCATCACAAATCCGGCAATCGCCACGGTGAGTACCGGCGGCCTGGTCAAGGCCGTCACCAGCGGGACGGTGCTCATCCAGGCCGTCAACGAAGGGGCTTCCGGCATCATCAATATTCAGGTGAATCTTGGTGGGACTTCTCACGGCGGGATCCCGGACTCCTGGGCCATCGCCAACGGGCTCAATCCCAACGACCCGATAATGCCGTTCCAGGATCCCGATCGCGATGGCCTCACGAATTTGCAGGAGTACGAACTCGGAACGGATCCCAACAATCCGGATACCGACGGGGATGGTCTCCTAGACGGTGATGAGGTTAACAAGTACCACACGAACCCGCTACTCCCCGACACCGATGGGGACGGAATACCTGATGGAGTGGAGGTCCAGACCGGAACTGACCCACTGAACCGAAACAGTTACGACCTGAAAAAGGCGACGGCAACCTCGACACTCACCCCACCTACGTTCACGCTCCAGACAAGCATCGCTAACCCGGTTGTCTCGGTGCAGTTGAACTGGAAGGTGGCCCTGATCGACGGCAAGACTACGCTCGACCTTACGGCTGACCCGCGAACCACCTACAGTTCCAGCAACTTGAGTTTCTGCAACTTCGGCAGCCAGCCGGGGCTGGTGTTCTCCGGCTCTGTGGGGAGTTGCGTCATCACGGTCAGCCAGAATACGCTGAGCGTGACCGTTGCCGGTAGGGTGACTGGCTTCGCACCGACGGAGGTTTCTACGTTGGTTGTCCCGGGCGCGGTTGCGGTCGATGTGGGGGGTACCTTCGCATACGTTGCCGCCGGCACAACCGGACTGACTGTGGTCGACGTAACTGACAGGACCAATCCAAGAACGCGGGGTACATTAGGTGGCCTCGGCAACGCGCAAGCGGTTCGCGCTTCTGGCCAGACTGCTTTTGTCGCCGATGCCAATGGGTTCCTGCGGATCGTTCAGGCGCAAAATCCAGACGCACCGGTTCTTGAAGCATCGCTGCCAATCGCGGGCACTCCAGCGGCCCTCGCATTGCACGGCACCGTGGTTGCTGTGGCGGCTCAGTCGGGTGGTGTCTCGCTGGTGAATATAGCAAACCCGGCTAGCCCAAGCCTCATCGCGACGTTTACGGTCCCCGGGTCCGCCATTGGAGTTGATTTCGACCCGCTGAGTGGGATTGCCGCGGTTGCGATGGGGACTTCAGGAGTTCAACTCGCCGATATCTCGACGCCGGCTTCGCCCAAACTACGCGGCGTTCTGACCGGTGGCGACGTTCGGCGGGTGTTACTAAAGCCGCCAGCCGTGCTGCTCGCCGATGCCCAGCGCAGCATTACGGCCGTTGATATTAGTAACCCGGCTGCGCCGGTGCTCTCGGCATCGTTACCGTTTCTCTTAGGTGGCGTTCCGGTGGACATCGCCGCTTTCGGCAACATCGCCATAACGGCGGACGATACCTTTGGGCGTGCAATCCCAATCGTCAACATATCGAGTCCATTGAATCCCAGCAGCTTCGGATTCTGGACTCTCTTGACACCCGGCTTCAGCTCTAGCGTCGCGATGGATATCAGTTTCGGCTACGCGATCATCCCGGCGATTAGCACCCTTCGCATTTTGAAGTACCAGAACATCGTCGATACGTTTGGTATACCGCCCACGATCTCGATCACATCTCCGGCTCCGGGAACATCCTTAATCCAGGGGCAAACTGTCACGCTCACTGCCAACGCAACTGATGATGTGGCTGTCGCATTCGTGAATTTCCTCGTAAATGGCCAAGTCGTCTCCACGACATCGAGCCAACCATATCAGTTCAATTACACTGTTCCGGTTACGGCGACCACCCTCACCTTCGGTGCCACCGCGATCGATTTTGGAAACAACGCGGGGACAGCGCCGAACGTGACGGTTCCGGTGATTCCGGACGCGTTGACAACCGCTAAAGGGCGGGTGGTGACGAGAAGCGCGGGAACTCCCGTTGCCGGAGCAACGGTCACAACTCTAGGGTTTTCGGCCTCCACGGCGGCTGACGGGACCTTCTCGATCTCTGGTCTTCCGACGATACGCGGACCAATCGTCGTGACCGCCATCGGAGTTGTTGCGGGCGTTACGCTGGCTGGCGCATCGGCGCCGTTCTCTCCGGTTTTCGGCGGAATCACAAACGTCGGGGACATTTCAATTAATCCTCAGCCGGTAATTACGTCACTCGTGCCCAAGTCCGCGCTGGCGGGGGCCGCAGGCGTGTCGATGACGGTGAAAGGAGCTAATCTCATCGGAGCCACACTCGCCTTTTCTCCATCGACGATTAGCATCACAAACACGACAATCGCGTCCGACGGAACTTCGGCAACACTCTCCTTGGGCATTCCTGGAACGGCAATCGGAACGTTCGTCCTGGTGGCGTCCAGCCCAGCTGGCAGCACCGGCACAACTCTCACCCAGGACGACCGCTTCACAGTGGTCGATCCCAACTCTACTGCCGACACCGACGGCGACGGGCTCAGCGATGTGCAGGAAGCCACGCTCGGAACAGATCCCCTAAATGCTGATACCGACGGCGATGGCTTCTCCGATGGTGTGGAGGTCGCGAGCCGGTCTGACCCACTGAATCCCCTGTCCGAACGCCAGAAGAGGTTTGACGGCCGAGAGTGTCCGATACCGGCTGGCCGGGGCCAACTCTTGGAGAGAATCGGCGAATTGCTGAAGATCGAGAAGGGTGATCAGTTGGAGGGGCCTGCTCGCCGCCGATCGGAATCGTTCCACGTCTGCTCGATAGGCACGCTGAGTATGGGGTGACCGGCCATGGAGCCAGATTTGTAGGAGTTGGGAATCGGAGTTTGGGCGGGGCGGTTCCAGGAGTACGTCCTGCGGGCTGGAAACTGCAATTTCTGTACTCATCGGGGGCAGAATAGCGCGAAGGCGGGATAATAATTCTTATCATCTTTGCTTTTTCTTCGCTTTGTGCACGGTCGTGCGGTAACATATGGAATGTTGGAGGCCTGCTTCGGTTGCCCGCCCAAGCTCAATGGTTGCTTCACTTACCGCAGATCATCGCGGAACTCTCCGCCCTCCGGGTGCCGGTAGTTGACCGCCTGGTGGTCGAAAGGCTGTTCCAGGTCCGGCGCCGGCGGGCAATTGAGTTGATGCACTCCTTCGGCGTCTGCAATCGGGCCAGGGATTCCTGATTGACCGGCTCGCTCTGATCCAGCGGCTCAAGGAAGTCAAGAAGTCTCCGGGGTTTACGGCCGAGGAAGATCGACGGCAGCGCCTGGTCGAATCTTTGGAAGACGCACGACGGTATCGGGCGGCAAAAGAAGTATCGATTCCCGTGCTTCCCTTCAATGGCAAACTCACCAATCTGCTGGATGGAATTTGGCTGGCTCCCGGAAGCTTAGAGGTGGATTTTCGCGGGGCCGAGGAACTTTTGGGAAAGCTGTATGCCTTGGCCCAAACGGCGGCGGCTGATTTCGAGGCCTTCCGATCCGTTGTTGATGGTGGCAACAAGGGCGTGGATATGACGGCTCCCGGATAATTGCAGGAGAGCTGACGACCTTACCGGCGGCAACCGTAATTTAAGATCTTCCAGTGTCAAACTGGACTATGTTCCTCCCCATTCCAGGCATTCAAGATGTAGTCTTCACTTCTATGGCCGGCACCTTTTACTGCTACGTCTATGCCATTTCTCCACTGGCATCGGCCTCCCTCCTGGCCAATGTCCAACAGGCCCTCAACGACAATGCAGCTTATCCGGCGACCGGCACCGCCCTCAATCCCGACCTGGTCGGTATCTCTCTGGAAACCACCATTGAACTGAAGTCCGGCGCCACTACCACCGACCAGCAAACCGCCATCGCGGCCGCCACCACCGCCGTCCAGAACTACATCAACAATCTGGGGATCGCCGGCCAGCCCAATCAACCCCTCAACGCCATCTACATCTGGCGCTCCCGGAGCGACGGCACCCGGTATAGCTGGAGTTTGATTGCCGACTATACGCCGGCGACGGGCGAAAGGATGGTGGTGGAGGATACGGCTAACGCTGACGAATTTGCTCTAATCCTGCGTCAACTGCTCCGCACTCGTCTTAATTCGCTTTAGAAACCCGCTCACCTGGTCAGAATTCCCGCGATCTGCGAGGCCTTCGCGTGCGTGCTCGTGATCTCCACCGTGGTCTGATTGCCGTGGCGAGTTTGCCGGGCGATGCCATACAGTGCCAATGGCCGAGAAGTGATGGCCTCGGCGTGTTTGTCTGGAATTCCCAGACGCATGAAGATGGTCCACCAGTTGTAGACCAAGGCGATGATTCGCCCCATAATCTGGCAGCGCTTCCGATCCTGTGTCGTGAACCCTGCCCACCCCCACTGGTTTTTCAACTCGTCAAAGTTATTCTCCGCGTCGCCCCGGTCCCGGTAGTGTTGTGCAACGGCTCGCACCTCATCCGGCAGCGATGTCACCAGCACGGCGTACTCATACTGCACTCCCTGGTAAGTCAACTCCGGTAAGTCCAAGGTCAACTGTTTGGCTGCTTTTCGCCCGCGCTTCTTCTTGCCGACACTCTCTGCTTCCGGGGTCGGCTTCGTCTTCAAGGGCCGCCGCAGCACCACCACTCGCCGCTCTTTGCTCCAGCCACTCAACCGCAACACGTCCTCTCGCCCCTGCCATTGTTGCCCCGCCTCCACCCATTCCTCTTTCCCGAAGATCTGTCCGATCAGCTTCTTCACGTTGGCGCTCTGCTTCAGTTTGAACAGGTATCCGAGATCTCGCTCCTCGGCTCCCACCATGGCTTTCTCCAATCCCCAATGGCTGTCCCCGCGCAAAAACACCGGCCGCTCCTGCTCCGTCAGCCCGTCCAGAAATGCCCACAGTTCTGGCGCATACAACGGAGCCGTCTGATTCCCGCCTGCACCTCCATATCCAACACCATCCGAATGTTCGCTGCGAAGTAACTGTGATAGGCGTGCGACGGACGTCCTGGCTTGGTCGGGTTGTATCCCACCTTGGCGTCTTGTTGATGTCCGTACAATGGCTTCACGGTAGTGTCCACATCTAATATCCAGGGCTCCTGCAGCAGCGGCTCGTAGCTGGCCTTGAGATGCTCTTTCATCCACTGGGCGCTGGCGTCTTCGTCCAGGGCCTTCATCGCCCGCCGCACCGAGTCCTCGCTCGCCACCTTGGTCATTCCCAGTAATTCCGGATTGACGCCGTCTCCCCGGATCGCATTGATGTGGGCGTACCGCCAATGACCGGCCAGCACCGACAGCAGCAGAGTTCCCAGCACATTCCGCTTCTCCGGCGCATTCGCACTGGTGTAGTGCAGCGGACAATCCTCTACCCACTTGTCGAACAGGCCGCTGGTCTTCAGAAACTCGATGAAGAATGGCATCAGACCCAGGCTGCTCACCGTGGCTTCCGGCGACCACTTCACATGAATCTTGCCCGCGAACGTGTCCAGGCTGGTAACGGTTTCCGCCGCCTGGTTTTCTGCCATTTCGCCCTCACCCAGCGGGTGAGCCTGAATGCCCTGATCTTCCTTGCTCATGTTGAACAATCATAACCATTTCTCTGTTCAAGCCATGAGGGCGACCGCCGTTTTTAGGATAACTGGGGAGTTCTTATCTTGTGATCGGGGGTTGCGTCGCGCGGACGGCGTACTCCTCGCGCCCGCCGGAACCGGGCCGAAGGAGTGCAGGTGATTGATGCTACAGTGTGTTACCAGGTTTGCAGGTTCTTATGTCCGGTTATTTTCTCATTCCCGACGAGAAATCCCTATACTCTTGGGGAAACGCCGCCTGCACTGAAGAGGATCGCCGGCTATGAATGAGCTGCTGGGCAAACGCAAGCGGGAATTCCCGTTGAACACGTGCCTTGCTTGCGGCGGAAGCTGGTTCCGGGAAGCCGATTTCTATGAGTTCAGTGCCGAGGAGAGTTCCGAACCGATCACCGGAGGAGCAAAGTCGTTACGGGTCTGTTTGTGTGGCACGCCGCTGGCCCCCGACATTGGCGCGGAAACAGGCAGCCAGGAACTAAAGCGGTTCATGGCCAGTTTCCACAATGGCCGGAAATGGCTCCAACACGGAATCGAGGGAGATGCTGATCGGATCTCACAGAATGACTTCGAATCGCTGGTGCATCAGTTCCGGAATCTGGAGCGAATCGTCGGCCAGGGGATGCGGTCCGGACCCGGCCGGCCTTGGCGATTGCCCACGCGGAAGCCGGCTGCAAAAGGGCGTGACCAACTCGTGCTGGCGCTCGCAGAGAAAGCCGGCCTGACGTCCCGCAACGCCCGGAGTGTCGTGAATAAATTCTGAGAATTGATGGCGGCTCTGATCCGGCGCGGCGAAGTCGTGGAAACGCCCTTGGGAAGCTTCCAGGCAGTTACCGAACCCCAAGCACGCAAAAAGGCATGGTCTGGCGCCCTCCGGACTTTCTATCACTGGCCCAAGAGGATCGTTTTCCGGCCGGGGCTGGAGTGGTACGATGCACCAGATCCAAAGGAGTTTTCTGTGCCCCAAAGAAAGTTCCCCAGACCAGGTCTGCTGTGAGCAGTGTGGGTCGGTCTACTTTGCGCAAAGCGAGTTTCGGCAGTACCGGTATCAATACGGCGCGCTGCCCGGCGGAGATTTGAGTCCGGTCACGGAAGATCCCATCCGGGTACTGGTATGCATCTGCGGCAACCCCATGGAACAAGGCACGCTGCGACGCTGGAGCATCCCCCGTGCCCTCCGCCCGCACTTCCAGAAGTCCTTCGAGGCCGCCCGACGATACCGGGAGGGCTTGGTTACCAGGGAGCAATATGATCAACTGGCCAAACAGATCACGGATCTGAAAGCGCTTCTCAAATCGCGGAAATCTACGCCATCCTCCCGTTCTTTCCAAGACTTAGCCTGACTTCTGCCACGCCTGACGGCTGGGCGCGACCGGACAGCAACGCTCTCGCCCGGATCACCCCGGAGGGATTTCCGTGTGGCTGCCGGGAAAGGCCCTAACTAAGCTGCTCTCACTCAAAGGCTTACGTCGTCCAACCATCGTTCGCTCTACGAAGTTTATGGACAGGGGCGCTTTTGCATGCTAATATGCAATTAGAGGCATGTCATGTGACATGTCATTTGTGGCCTATAACAAAAACAGATCATGAAACGGTTACCGCAGCAACTCACAGAAATCTCCCAAGCCATTCGCGAACTCAGACAGAGTCTGGGGCTCACCCAGCAGGAATTTGCGTATCGCGTGCCGACCGCCATTCGCACTGTTGCTCGTTGGGAGAATAACCAGCCTCCCCGCGGCAAGGCTCTGGTGCGGCTTGCTCAATTGGCCCAAAGCCAGGATCTCCGCGAAATCGCCGGCAAGCTGATCGGCGCACTACAGCTTGAAATGGCAAGTCACGATGCCACCGACGAACCGGAGCTGAAGGGGTGGCTGGACGGCTTGCAAGTGGCGTTCCGTTATCGCCACCGACGACCTGAACAATGGGCCTCATTGGCCCAGGGGATTATCGATGCGGTCGACAGAGCAGAGGGTTCGGCCCATGAGGTCCGAAGCCCGGAGGTGTCCGAATTCGGAGACTTGTCGCGCCAACTCCGGGCCAGCCTGGAGAGGTTCAAACTGGAGTGATGCAAAACCAGGGTTTCAGATCTTTTGCATCCATATCCGTCTGACGTATGCATTTCGGATTGAGTAATCCAAAACGATGGTTGCTTTAACGGTAGTAGTTTTCAAGTTCTTTTCTATGGCTCTGCATGGGCACCGGTCCAGCTTCACGTTGATGGAGCAGCGGCCATTGCCATCGAATGCGATTGTGTTCCAGAAGGTGGTCCGCCATGCTTAATAATCTCGACTCCTTGGCGGATGCGGATCCGCAGGTTCTGCTCGCGGCCTGCACCGTGGCAATCCAAAAGGCACAAGCGCAGGCACACCCTGTATCCAATCAGAACTCCAAAACAGCCAGTCCACGTCTTCTGACGGTGAAGCAGACCGCGGAATACTTGGGGCGGACCGTAAGCGCCATCAGGCAACTGATCTACAAGCGGAAGTTGCCGGTCATCCGTATCGACAGAGCGATTCGGATCGATGTTCAAGACCTGGACCGACTCATAGACGAATATCGAACCTAACGATCATGGCTCGCGGAGCAGGCACGATCAAAAAACGGGGACGCATCTGGTGGGTTCAGATCTGCGTGGATGGGAAAGTCATTCGCCAGAGCAGTCACAGCGAGAACTATGAAACAGCAAAGCGATTGCGCGACAAGCTTCTCGGGCAGAGAGCGCGTGGCGAACTGGGCGGATATAACGCACAGTTGAGGGTCGACGCTCTTCTGGACCATTTCCTGAAGTGCCTCGCCGTCCGAGTACGCCCGTCAACGCTGAAAATCCAGAAACTGGTGGTTGACGCCAACCTGCGGCCGTATTTCGGGAAGACGAGGGGAGACAAAATCACCACCGAGACTCTGCTCGCTTATAGAGACCACCGCAGTCGCCAGGGAGCCAAGCCCAGCACGGTCAACCGGGAACTGTCTCTACTCCGCAGTTGCCTGCGGACGGCGGCACAAGCAACGCCACCGTTGATTCCGCCGACCGCCATTCCACGGTTCCCGATCACGAACGAGGACGCCTTGCCCGGCAGGACTTTGTTGACGACGAATCTTTTGCAAGGCTCCTTGGGATGTTCTCGTACCTAGTGCCAATATCCGTCGTGGCATATAACACCGGAATCCGTCGCGGCGAGTTGCTAAAGTTGGAGTGGGACCAAGTCGATTTTGCCGGCAAAGTGATTCGACTATACCGTGGCGAGACAAAAACCGGCGACCCCAGAACCGTTCCGATGATCGGCCCCATGGAACAGGTCCTGCGCGGCGCCAAGGCAAACCGGGATGAGTTCTGGCCGGATTGCCGCCGGGTCTTTCATAGACTCGGTGAGAGACTTCGCAACTTCCGCCGGGCTTGGCAAAGTGCCTGCGAACGCGCAGGACTTCCCGAACTGCACTTCCATGACCTCCGCCGTTCGGGAGCCAGAAATCTCTCAAAGGCGGGCGTTCCGGAAAGGGTCATCATGGCGATCACCGGCCACAAGACCCGGGCGATGTTCGATCGGTACAACATTGTCGCCGAATCCGATCTTGCAGACGCGGCCGCCAGGATGGCAGCGTTCCGCACTTCCAAAACAGATTCTCTGGCAAAGGAGCGCTCGACTCCGAAATCGACTGACACAAAATCTGACACAGGGCTTCAAAACAACTCGGGCTCCGGATCACCTCCAGAGCCCGTAAATCTTTTAGAGCCCGTAAATCTTTTGAAATCTATTGGTGCGGATGAGAGGACTTGAACCTCCACTCCCTTGCGAGAACTAGAACCTGAATCTAGCGCGTCTGCCAATTCCGCCACATCCGCATTACTAGGCAGGAGACTCTATTTTTTCAAACCGTGACGCCGGAGTCAAATTTCCCGAGCAACTAAACTGACGTCGACGCCCATGCTGCGGGCGGTGCCGCGCACCGAACGCATCGCCGCTTCCAGATCGAAGCAGTTCAGATCCGGCATCTTGATCTTGGCGATCTCTTCCACCTGCTTCTGCGTGATCTTGCCGACCTTGGTCTTGTGCGGCTCGGCGCGATCCCTTGGCCAGGTTCACGGCGCGCTTGATCAGCACCGGCACCGGCGGCGTCTTGGTGATGAAGGTGAACGAGCGGTCCGAGAAGATCGTGATCACCACCGGGATGATCAGGCCTTCCTGGTCCTTGCGCGGACGTCTTGGCGTTGAACGCCTTGCAGAAGTCCATGATGTTGACGCCCTGCGGGCCAAGCGCGGTTCCCACCGGAGGCGCCGGCGTGGCCTTCCCGGCCGGAATCTGCAGCTTCACCTGAGCGGTAACTTTCTTTGCCATACGTATTCAATCCTTCTAAACCTTTTCCACTTGCAGAAATTCCAGTTCCACCGGCGTGGCGCGGCCGAAAATCGTCACCATCACGCGCAGCGTGCCGCGCTCCGGCATTGACTTCGTCCACCTTGCCGGAGAAGTTCGCGAACGGACCGTCGACGATGCGCACCGAATCGTTCTTCTCGAAGGTCATCTTGGGGCGCGGCCGCTCCGCCGAAGACGCCTGGCGGTACAGAATCGAGTTCACTTCATCCGCGCTCAACGGCACCGGCGAATTGCCGCCGCCCACGAAGCCGGTCACCCGCGGCGTGTTCTTCACTTCGTGCCACAGCGCGTCGTTCATTTCCATTTCCACCAGCACGTAGCCCGGATAGACCAGGCGCTTGCTGGTGACTTTCTTGCCGTTGCGCAGTTCCACCACTTCTTCGGTGGGGATCAGGACCTGCCCGATCTTGTCGGCGAAACCGAAGGCCTCGGCGCGGGTCTTCAGCGATTCCGCCACCTTGTTCTCGAATCCGGAATAGGTGTGGATGATGTACCACTTCTTGGGGGACGATTCGTCGTACCCGCCGGCAGCGGCGCGCTTCGCGGCGCAGCCGCGTCAGACGCCGTCTCTTCGACGGCCTGCGCTTCGGGTTCCGGTTCGGGTTCCGGCTCGGGTTCCGGCTCGTGCCCGTATTGCTCGTCGATGCTGTCGTTCTCTTCGGCTTCCATATGACGCCTACTTCCCGGCGAAGAACGTTCAGGACTCCGGTCACGCCGCTCGACAGGATCGCATCCACCATGGCGAAGTAAGCCGCGAACGCGAACACCGAGACGATCACCACCGCCGTGGTGCTTTCCACCTGTTTGCGGTTGGGCCACGTCACGCGGCGCATTTCGAGCTTCAGCTCGTTGAAGTAATCCTTGGTGCCCTGAATCCAGTTCTTCTTCTCTTCGGCCATGAACTCGTTACTCCCAAATTGTGCGGGGGAAGGCTGGCAGGGGCGGAGGGATTCGAACCCCCACTCGCGGTTTTGGAGACCGCTGGTCTGCCGTTAAACCTACGCCCCTATCGTCTCTCGCACACGGCGAGCGGCCCCCATTCCACAGGGGGCCATCCACCTATTCTACTTGATTTCCTTATGCGGCTGGTGCTTGCGGCAATGGCGGCAGAACTTCTTCATTTCCAGCCGCTCGGTCGTGGTCTTCTTGTTCTTGGTGCTGGAATAGTTCCGGTTCTTGCACTCCGTGCACTGGAACGTGATGATATCGCGAGGCATTGCTTACTCCTACTTAATGATCTCGGTCACCGTGCCGGCGCCCACCGTGCGGCCGCCTTCGCGAATCGCGAAGCGCAACCCTTTGTCCATGGCCACCGGCGTGATCAGTTCCACCTTCAGCTGCACGTTGTCGCCGGGCATCACCATCTCGGTGCCTTCCGGCAACTGCGCCACTCCCGTCACGTCCGTCGTGCGGAAGTAGAACTGCGGCCGGTATCCCTTGAAGAACGGCGTGTGCCGTCCGCCTTCTTCCTTGCTCAGCACGTACACTTCGCCCTTGAACTTCGTGTGCGGCGTGATCGACCCCGGCTTCGCGATCACCTGCCCGCGCTCCACTTCGTCCTTTTCCACGCCGCGCAGCAGCAGGCCCACGTTGTCCCCGGCGCTGCCCTTCGTCCAGCAGCTTCTTGAACATTTCCACGCCCGTCACCACCGTCTTGCGCGTCGGCCGGAAACCGACGATCTCCATTTCCTCGCCGACCTTGCAGATCCCGCGCTCGATACGGCCCGTCACCACCGTGCCGCGGCCCTGGATCGAGAAGATGTCTTCGATCGGCATGATGAACGGCTTGTCGATCACGCGCTCCGGCATCGGAATGTAGCTGTCCACCGCTTCCATCAGCTCGTCGACCGTCTTTTCCCACTGCGGTTCGCCGTTCAGCGCGCCCAGCGCCGATACCCGGATCACCGGCAGATCGTCGCCCGGGAACTGGTAGGTCTTCAGCAGCTCGCGCACTTCCAGCTCCACCAGGTCGAGCAGTTCCGGATCGTCCACCATGTCCACTTTGTTCATGGCCACCACGATGTACGGCACGCCCACCTGCCGCGCCAGCAGAATGTGCTCGCGCGTCTGGGGCATGGGGCCGTCGGTCGCCGCCACCACCACGATGGCGCCATCCATCTGCGCCGCGCCGGTGATCATGTTCTTGATGTAGTCGGCGTGGCCGGGGCAATCCACGTGCGCGTAGTGCCGCTTGGCGGTCTCGTACTCCACGTGCGCCACCGCGATCGTGATACCGCGGGCCTTTTCTTCCGGCGCGTTGTCGATCGAATCGAAGCTCCGGAACTTCACCTTCGGATTGTGCTTGGCCAGCACCTTCGTGATCGCCGCCGTCAGGGTGGTCTTGCCGTGATCGATGTGTCCGATCGTCCCGATATTGACGTGCGGCTTGCTGCGGTCGAATTTTTCCTTTGCCATGGCCGTACCTTTTACCTGTCAGGATTGTGAACAGGAGAAAATCTGGAGCCGTTGACCGGGCTTGAACCGGTGACCTCGTCCTTACCAAGGACGCGCTCTACCAACTGAGCTACAACGGCTCTCTAAAAAACCACCACTACACTACAGGACCGTCGCGTTCCGGCCCTTAACAACCAGTGTACGAAATTTCTGGTGGACGGGGGAGGATTCGAACCTCCGTAGCTCCAAGGAGCGACAGATTTACAGCCTGTTGCCATTAACCGCTCGGCCACCCGTCCGTCCACTTCACCCGCAATGCTCCCACCCAAAGCGAGATTTCACATTGCGGGGAAACTACTAGCATACAAAGAGAGGGCGCTTCTCCGCAACCTCGAATACGCCGACGGCTCCCAACTCCGGATTTTCTTCGCCTCCAACCATAACTTTCTACCCATGAATCCGGTACTCTCAGTTGGAGTTATAGTAAAGGCAAAGAGATGCTGATCAAAAAGTCTGTGGGTATTCGCTATTCCGAGGTCACACCGAAATCGGTATACCTCGACCGCCGTAAATTCCTCGCCGGATTGCCTGCCGCGTTCCTCGCCGGACGCGAACTGCTTTCGCCCTTCCTCGCGCGCCTTGGCCGGCACCAAACTGCCCGCCCTTGCCAAGAGCCCCTTCAGCACGACGGAAAAGGAAAACAGCTACAAAGACGTTTCCACCTACAACAATTACTACGAGTTCGGCACCGGCAAGGATCAGCCCGCCAAGCTCGCGCAGAATTTCAAGACCTCCCCGTGGACCGTCTCGGTGGAGGGCGATTGCGCCAAACCGCGCAAATTCAGCATGGACGAGATCCTCAAGGTGGCCCCGCTCGAAGAGCGCATCTACCGGCATCGCTGCGTGGAAGCCTGGTCCATCGTAGTGCCCTGGGCCGGGCTACTCGCTCAGCGCCCTGCTGAAGCAGGTGGAACCCACGCCCAAGGCGAAATTCGTGGCCTTCGAGACCTATTACAACCTCAGCCAGATGCCCGAGGCGCGCTATGCCGGGATCCCGCTTCCCTACCTGGAAGGGCTCCGCATGGACGAGGCCATGCACCCCCTGACCATGCTGACCGTCGGTATGTACGGCGAGACGCTGCCGCCACAGGATGGCGCTCCCGTGCGCCTGACCGTACCGTGGAAATACGGCTTCAAAAGCGCCAAATCGCTGGTGAAGATCAGGCTCGTGGATAAGATGCCGCCCAACACCTGGAACATCGCCAACCCGGTGGAGTACGGCTTTTATTCCAACGTGAACCCGCACGTCGATCATCCGCGCTGGAGCCAGGCCGAGGAACGCCGCCTGGGCGAGTTCCGCAAGCGTCCCACGCTCATGTTTAACGGGTACGGCGATCAGGTGGCCCACCTGTACGACGGCATGGACCTGAAGAAATATTTCTAAACGCCCTCGTCGGCCTCCCCGTTTTCTGGAGGTATTACCGGCCGGCGCGAGCAGCGGGTCCAGGTGAAACCTGCTGGAAGCTGTTCACCTGGAAGGCGATGGGTTTTGACCTGGAGATGGAAACTAAAATGAAAATCCGCTGGACTAAAGTCCTGCTGTTCCTGGTGTGTCTAACGCCGCTGTTCTGGGCGGGATGGCGCGCCTGGAATCAGGATCTCACCGCCAACCCGATCGAGTACATCACCCATTTCACCGGTGACTGGACCATCCGCTTCATCGTGTTGACGCTGGCCGTGAGCCCGCTGCGCAAGCTTCTGCACCAGCCGCAATGGATCCGCTACCGGCGCATGATCGGCCTGTTTGCGTTCTTCTACGGCTTCCTGCACTTCATGACGTGGCTCTGGCTGGACAAGTTTTTCGACGTCCACGAGATGGCCAAGGACGTGGTCAAGCGGCCCTTCATCACGGCCGGATTCCTGGCCTTCATTCTGATGGTCCCGCTGGCCATCACCTCCACCAGCGGCTGGATCCGCCGCCTGGGCGGACGGCGCTGGAACATGCTCCACAAGCTTATCTACGTCACGGCCATCGCGGCCGTGATCCATTACTACTGGCTGGTGAAGTCGGATATCCGCCTGCCCCTGCTCTACGGTTTCCTGGTATCGCTGGAGTTGCTCTACCGCCTGGGAGCATGGGCGCTCGCCCGCCGGCGCGTGCCGGCGCGAAAAGCCGTCGAGCCCGTCGCGCAGTAGTTCCCGGCGCGATTCCGATTAAGATGGAAGCGATGCCATCGGTTTCGTCATCGCCTACCCGACGCCGCTTCCTCCAATCCGCCGCAACGCTTTGCGGCGCTCCCTTCCTGGCCGCTCAGGAGTTCACCAGCCGACGCCCGCCGCTGGCGGAACGCAAATTCACCAGCGACGCGGTGGAAGCTACCATCGCCCGCGTCAAGAAATCCATCGCTGATCCCGAACTGGCGTGGATGTTCGAAAACTGCTTCCCCAACACGCTCGATACTACGGTGCGCACCGGGGAAATCGGCGGCCGCCCCGATACCTTCGTGATCACCGGCGATATCGACGCCATGTGGCTTCGCGATTCCGCCGCCCAGGTGTGGCCTTACCTGCCGCTGGCGCGCGACGACCGGAAACTGCGCACCATGCTGGCGGGCGTCGTGAATCGCCAGACCCGCTGCATCCTGATTGATCCCTACGCCAACGCTTTCAACTTCGGACCCACCGGCAGTCCCTGGTCCAAAGACCGCACGCGCATGAAGCCCGAGCTCCACGAGCGCAAGTGGGAGATCGATTCTCTGTGCTACCCCGTTCGCCTGGCGCACGGCTTCTGGAAAGCCACTGGGGACACCTCCTGCTTCGATCAGGATTGGCGCAAGGCCGCCGGTCTGATTGTCCAGACTTTTCGCGAACAGCAGCGCATGCAGAATCCCGGACCCTACAGCTTCGAACGGGTCAGCGCCGTGGCCAGCGATTCACTGCCGCATGGCGGCTTCGGCAACCCGACTCGTCCCAACGGTCTGATTCATTCCGGATTCCGCCCGTCGGACGACGCCTGCATCTTCCCGATGTTCATCCCCGGGAATTTCTTTGCCGTCACTTCCCTCGAACAAGTCGCGGAAATCGCCTCCACCGTACTGCAGGATTCGGCTTTCGCGGGCGAATGCCACCGCTTCGCCGGCGAGATCTCCAAGGCGCTGACCGCCTTCTCCACCGGAGAGCACCCCAAACACGGCAAGATCCTCGCCTATGAAGTGGACGGCTTCGGCAATTCCCTTTTCATGGACGATGCCGGCGTCCCCAGCCTCATCGCCCTGCCCTACCTGGGATGCCTCCCCATCGACAACGGGCTCTACCAGCACACCCGCGCCTTCGTGCTGGGCGACGATAATCCGTACTTCTATCGTGGCACGGCCGGAGAGGGCTTAGGCAGTCCCCATGCGGGTCTGGGCATGATCTGGCCGCTCGGCATTATCACCCGCGCGCTCACTTCCCGCGACGAAAACGAGATTGCCGGCTGCCTGAAACTGCTGCGCGCCACCAACGCCGGCACCGGATTCATTCACGAGTCCTTCTCCCGCAACGACGCAACTAAGTTCACACGGAAATGGTTCGCCTGGGCCAACACACTGTTCGGAGAGCTGATCCTGACGCTCCACGATCAGCATCCGAAACTGCTGGCCTGAGTGTAAACGGCGTTAACCTTAGTCGGCTGTTTCAGAAATACGCTAACGTATCAAAACAACGCTTGCTGACGCGCGCGGCTCCGATCCGAGACGCGACCGTTAGGGAGCGTTCGGAAGGGAATACCGACTTCGCTAAATGCCGTTGCCGCGGTGATTCACCAGGGCCAGGAATTCGTCCCGGGTCTCTTTGCGAGTGCGGAACGCTCCCAGCATGGCGCTGGTCATGGCGCCCGAGTGCTGCTTTTCCACGCCGCGCATCATCATGCAGAAATGGCGTGCTTCGCAGATCACCCCCACGCCCACCGGGTCGATCACTTCCTGAATGGTCTGGGCCACTTCCTGAGTGAGGCGTTCCTGAATCTGCAGGCGGCGCGCAAACACGTCCACGATGCGCGGAATTTTGCTCAGGCCGATCACCTTGTTCTTCGGCAGGTACGCCACATGCATCTTGCCGAAGAACGGCAGCATGTGATGTTCGCAAAGGCTGAAGAACTCGATGTCCTTCACCACCACCATCTCGTCGTACTTCACGTCGTAGAGGGCCCCGTTGACCACCTTCTGCACGTCCATCTTGTAGCCGCTGGTGAGGAACTTCAACGCCTGATCCACGCGCTGCGGCGTACGGGCCAGTCCGTCGCGCGCAGGGTTTTCGCCCAAACCCTCGATGATCTGCTTCACCAGAGGGGCCAGGTCCGGCGCTTCCGGCTTGCTCCGTATCACCTTCACAATTGCTTTATTGGATTTCATCTGCCTTGATCTCAAAGATGTTCCGTTCTGTCTCCGCGATGCGAATCTTGTGCAATTTAGGCCACTCACCGGGGAACACCGTGCTCCAATTCTTCTTCAGACGCCTGCAAATCTCGATTGCCAGGTTTTCCGAGGTGGGCACCACGTCGTGAAATGCACCAACCTCCGCGTTGAGGTTGTGGTGATCGAACGGCGTCAGCACCTGGTCGCGCACCAAATCGTCGAGCATTCGGGTGTCCAGGACCCGTCCTGTGCGTTCGTCGGCCGGTCCGCGCGCGCTCACCTCGACCACATAATTGTGCCCGTGCCCGTAAGGATTGTTGCATTTGCCGTACAGCCGCCGATTCTCTTCCGCGCCCAGTTGCGGCGCGTGCAGGCGGTGCGAGGCCGCAAAACCGTAGCGGCGCGTCAGGTGGTACACGGCTGCTCCCCAAAGTAGTCCACGTACAGGTCCGGTGTTTCGTACACGCGCACGGAGTATAGATGCCTGTCCGCGCTGGTGAGGTGCGGTTCGAGCCGCCGCCAGATATCCTGCGCGATATTCTCTGTGGTCGGGACCACTTTGTCGAACGGTGGGACTTCGTAGTTCAGGAAGCGGTGGTCGTACGGACCCACGATTTCGCGGTTTAGGATTTCCTTTAACTCCTTTAAATCAAGAACCATACCGGTCAACGGATGAGGCTCGCCCTGAAGGCTCACCTCCACCACATAATTGTGACCGTGGCCGTGCGGGTTGGCCGCCAGACCGAACAGTTCGCGGTTTTCCTCGTCGGATAGCTGGGGGTTCCGGCAGATGTGCGAAGCCGAGAACTCCACCTTGCGCGTGATCACCATTGTCGCTTTTTTCGACGCCGGGAGCCTTTTGCGAGATACAATTTAATTATAGTTGTCCGTCATGCAGAGCGTCAAAATTGACCGGCTCCTGCGAGCAGCCATTTGTGTCCTCGTAGCGGCCTTCGTTTATGTTGTTTATGCGGGTATCCACCAGACTGTCATCGCTGCTGGAGATTCCGCCCCGAGTTTCACGATCCACGCCGATAACGGCCGGACTGTCTCGTTTCCGAATTTTGGAGGCAAAATTCTGGTGCTTAACTTCTGGGCCAGTTGGTGCCCTCCGTGTGTGCAGGAGACTCCGTCCCTGAGCCGTTTCACCCAGGAGTTCGCCGATAAGGGAGTAGTGGTTCTGGGCGTGAGCGTGGACAAGGATCCGCAGGCTTACCAGAACTTCCTCAAGAAATACCAGCCGGCATTTCTGACGGCGCGGGAGCTCACTTTGCACGAAGATTTCGGCACCTTTATGTACCCCGAGACCTACATCATCGGCGCCAACGGCAAAGTATTGAAAAAGATTGCGGAAGCCGTCGATTGGAGCGATCCCACGATCGCCAGCTACATCAGCAGTGAACTCGCAAACCAGGGTAACGGCAGAACCTGACGCCGCCGGGACGAACCGCTAAAATCAGAATATGCCCGCGTTGCTTTTCCTGTTCGCTTCCCTGATCAATAATGTTCAGCAGTTGATTGCTTACCGCAATTTCCCCGCCGCGGAACAACAGGTGCGGGCCTATCAGGCGCAACGCGGCGCGACTCCCGAACTGGCCGATGCGGAGAGTTGGCTGGCTCGCGGAGCCCTGGATGCCGGCAATTACGACCGTGCCGATTCCTGGGCCGCCGAAACCCGCAAGGTTTCCGACGGCCTCCTGTTCGGGCGCAAGCTGGATGCCGACCCTTACCTGCCCACCGCCGTGGGAGCATCCATCGAAGTGCATGCCAACGTGATGGCCGCGCGCGGCGAGCGCGCCGAATCCGTAGCCTGGCTCCGGGAGCAATCCCGGCTCTTCGCCGGCACGTCCATCAGCGAGCGCATCCGCAAGAACATCAACCTGCTTACCCTCGAGGGCAAGCCCGCGCCCGCGCTGCAGGAAGCCGAATGGCTCGGCGTTAAGCCTCCTTCGCTAGCCAGCTTGCGCGGACATCCTGTTCTGCTGTTTTTCTGGGCTCACTGGTGCTCCGACTGCAAAGGCGAGATCCCCATCCTGGCCGATCTGGAGAGGACGTTTGGACCCCGGGGCCTGGTGGTTATCGCTCCAACCAGATTGTATGGCTATGTCGCGGGAGGAGTGGATGCAGCGCCCGCGGTCGAAAAGAAGTACATTGAGCAGGTTCGCCAACAGTACTACGGCACCTTGCCGGGGATGAGCGCCCCGCTTAGTGCTGTAAATTTCAACACTTACGGCGCGAGCACCACACCTACTATCGTTCTGATCGATCGTGGCGGAGTTGTTCGGTTCTACCACCCGGGGGCGCTCCCGGAGGCCGAATTGTCGGCCCGGGTCCAGATGGTCCTGAAGTAAAATTCGGAGGTTTACGCTAACTTCCGCTTCTCGTGTTCGCTCCATTGGATCCGCGAAATGTCGTATTCCTGCAGCGAGCGAATCAACATATTGATCGCGGTCTTCCTCGCGTAGAGGTACTCGAGTTCCCGTTTGTAGCGTTCGGAGGGGGGAACTGACCTAGGAGCTTTCTTAACGAGCATATAGTACATGTGTACCAGAACGACTAATCATTGACAATAGTAAACAGCAGAGGAATCTGATCCAAAATGCGGGGAAGGGTACTATACCCCTTTTGAGGGTATTAATTGATTAACTTTGGAGCATAACCTCAATTGCTTCAGCATTGTTCGGCACAACCACCGGAGCATTTCCGAAATTCGACTTAATTACAGTGTTATCTGGAGCTTTCAATACTCCGGTATGGTAGTCATGAACGTAATCCGGATCTTTTAGGACATTTCCTGTAAGAATTGCGACAACATCCGACCCCCTCGCGATGATGCCCGCCGCAGTCAATTTGCGAATGCCGGCGAGCGTGGCGGCGGAGGCCGGCTCGCAGCCGATGCCTGCTTTTCCAATCACCGCCTTGGCGTCGGCGATCTCCTGTTCGCTCACCCGCTCCACCACGCCGCGCGTTGCCGTCACTTCGTGAAGCGCCTTGGGCCAGGAAACCGGGTCGCCGATTTTGATCGCCGTCGCGAGCGTTTCCGGGTGCACCACGGCGTGCAAGTGCGAACGATCCGCGGCCTGCATCAAATCGTAGAAGGGGGCGGCACCGGCGGCCTGAATCACGGCCAGGCGCGGCAGGCGGTCAATCAGGCCGAGTTCCTTCATTTCCCGCAGCCCCTTACCGAATGCCGAGGTGTTACCCAGGTTGCCGCCCGGCAGCACTACCCAATCCGGCACGTTCCAGTCGAGCTGCTCCATCATCTCCAGCATGATGGTCTTCTGCCCTTCGATGCGGAACGGATTGATGGAGTTCAGCAGATAGATGCCCAGCCGCTCGGCCAACTGGCGGACCAGGGCCAGAATCTGATCGAAATTCGCCTCCACCTGAAAAGTGCGCGCCCCGTATTCCAGTGCCTGGGCCAGCTTGCCATAGGCGATGTTGCCGCGCGGAATGAAAATGACCGGCTGCAGCCCGGCCGCGCTGGCATACGCCGCCATGGAGGCCGAAGTATTGCCCGTGGAAACGCACGCCACCCGCGTCATGCCCAGCCGCAGCGCCTGGGCCACTCCGCAGGTCATGCCGTTATCTTTGAAAGAGCCGGTGGGGTTGAAGCCCTGGTGCTTGAAGCGCAGCCGCTCCAGGCCGCCGTATTCCGCGGTCAGGCGGCCATCCAGGATCGGAGTACTGCCTTCGCGCAGGGTCACCACGCGGCTGTAATCGGCCAGGAACGGAATGAATTCGCGATACCGCCAGACGCCGCTCTGATCGATGGGAGTGTTGGAAGTCCGCCGAGCGCGCCACAGCGCTTTCCATTCGGCCGCGGAGGATTCGGGCTTGGAATACGCCGCCTCCAGCAGGCCGCCGCAACGGGGGCAATTGTAGATCAGTTCCGTGATGGCATACCGCGAGCGACACCGCTCCTCAAAGCAAACCAGCTCTGCTGTCATGAAGCCTCTATTATAGGGTCATGCTCGCAGTTCACCTGGAAAACGGCGCGGTGAGCGTCCGCCATGTGCCCATGCCGCACCGTCCCGAAGGGTCGGCCTTGCTGCGCCTGCTGCTTGCCGGAATCTGCAATACCGACCTGGAACTGCAGCGAGGCTACTACGGATTCACCGGCACCCCGGGCCACGAGTTCGTGGCCGAGGTAGTGGAGGCGGATACTCCGGCTCTGGTAGGCCGTCGCGTAGTGGGCGAAATCAATCTGGCCTGCACACAATGCGACTGGTGCCGCAAGGGCCTGGGGCGGCACTGCCCCAACCGCACCGTGCTGGGAATCGTGAACCAGCCGGGAGCATTTGAAGAGTTTTTCACGCTGCCGGAGCGGAATCTCCACGTTCTGCCGGACGGCCTGCCGCTGGAGCGCGCGGTCTTCACCGAACCGCTGGCCGCCGCCTGCGAAATCCTGGACCAGGCGGCCATTCCACAGGGAGAAACCGTTGCCGTCCTGGGCGATGGCAAGCTCGGGCTTCTCATCTCCCTGATGCTGAATGCGAACGGCTACAAGGTGCACCAGTTCGGGCGGCATGCGGAGAAACTGCGGATCTCGGCCGCCACCGGAGTGAACACCGAACTGACGCGAAGCGTGATGCCCATAGCCCTTTACGATTGGACCGTGGACGCCACGGGCAATCCCGAGGGCCTGCGCACCGCCGCCGCCATGACCCGGCCTCGCGGGACTGTGATTTTGAAATCGACCGTGCATGGCGAGGTGGCGGTGGATACCGCCCCCATCATCGTCAACGAACTGACCCTGGTGGGCTCGCGCTGCGGACGCTTCGAAGCCGCCCTGCCGCTGCTGGAGCATCACCTGATTCCGGTGGAGGAACTGATCGCCGGCCGGTTCCCGCTGGGCGAAGCACCGCGGGCGTTCCAGCGCGCGGCGGAAAAAGGCGTACTGAAAGTGCTGCTCACGGTGTGAATCACGCCGGCTGCTGTTGCGTCATGCAGTGCAGGGCGCCAAGCCCCCAGATCAGCTCCGTACAGTTGATCCCCGTCACTTCGCGATCGGGAAAGAGCCGCGCCAGGGCGGCCAGCGCCACGCGGTCCGCCGGATCGTTAAACGTGGGCACCAGCACCAGCCCGTTAGCCACGTAAAAATTGGCGTAGCTGCCGGGCAGGCGCCGCTTCTTGAAAACCAGAGGACGCGGCATGGGCAGTTTCACTACTGTCAGCCCCGCGGCCGTCAGAAGGCGATGATTCTCGCGTAGGGCCTGGTAATTGGCGTCCTTTTTGTCGCTCTCCGACGCCACCACCACGGTGGTCCTATTCACGAACCGCGCCAGATCGTCCACGTGCCCGTGGGTATCGTCGCCCGCAATGCCGTCGCGCAGCCAGATGATCCGTTCCACTCCCAGGTAATCGCGCAGCCGCTGCTGGATCTCCTCGCGGCTCAGGTCCGGGTTGCGCGCCTGCACCGGACTGAGCAGGCACTCTTCGGTGGTCAACAGCATTCCAGCGCCGTTGACGTCGATGCTGCCGCCCTCCAGCACCATCTCCACATCCCAGACCGGCAGCTTCAGGCGCTTCGCCAACAGGCGCGGCACCTTGACGTCCTGACGCCAGTCGTCGTATTTGGCCCAGGCGTTGAACCGCCAGCCGGTGAGGGCCACTTCGCCGGAGCCGTTCTTGACGAAGATGGGCCCGTAGTCGCGCGTCCAGACGCGATTGGTGCGGCAAGGAACGAACTCCACCGCCTCCATGTGCGCTCCCACGTCGCGCAGCACGCGCGCCGCGTGCTTCTGCAAGGCTGGAGTGTCCACCAGGATGCGCACTCTCTCCACCCGGCTCACCTTGCGCACAATCTCGCCGTACACCCAGGGAATGGGTGCGAAGCGGCCCGGCCAATCCGTCCGGTTGTGGGGCCACGCCAGCCAGGTGGCTTCGTGCGGCTCCCACTCGGCCGGCATACGGAAGCCTTCCGCCCGCGGCGTGTTCAATCGATCACCCGGTTCAAAATGGGAGCGTAGGCATCGATCCGGCGATCGCGCAGAAACGGCCAGTTGCGCCGTGTCTCTTCAATCTGCCGCGGATCGCATTCCACAATCAGCGTCTCTTCCTGATCGTGCGTTGCCTCGGCCAGCAGCCGTCCGAACGGATCGGCCACGAACGAGCCGCCCCAGAATTCCAGCCCGTGCTCCGGAGGACCTTCATAGCCTACGCGATTGACCGACGCCACGTACAACCCGTTGGCGATGGCGTGCGCCCTCTGGATGGTCCGCCAGGCATCGTGCTGCGCCACCCCGTACTGCTGCTTTTCCGAAGGGTGCCAGCCGATCGCGGTGGGATAGAACAGCACCTGCGCGCCACCCAAGGCTGCCAGGCGCGCCGCTTCCGGATACCACTGGTCCCAACACACCAGCACGGCGATGCGCGCAAAACGGGTATCGAAGCACCGGAAGCCCAGGTCGCCCGGAGTGAAGTAGTACTTCTCGAAATAGAGCGGATCGTCCGGGATGTGCATCTTGCGATACAGGCCCAGAAGGCTGCCGCCGGCATCGATCACCAGCGCCGTATTGTGATACACGCCGGCGGCGCGCCGCTCGAAAATGGAACCGACGATCACGATGCCCAATTCCGCGGCGAGTGCCGAAAAACTCTGCGAGGTGGGGCCGGGCACCGGTTCCGCCAGATCGAACAGATCGGTGCGCTCTTCGCGGCAGAAATACTGCGAGCGGTAGAGTTCCTGAACGCAGACGATCTGGGCGCCGCGTCCTGCCGCCTCGCGGATACGCCACTCCGCTTTGGCCAGATTCTCGTTGGGATCCTTCGCGCAGGCCATCTGGATCAGGCCCACGCGAAACTTGGCTTGTCGCACAGAAACTATTCTACCGGGCGCCTGCCGCGCTTCACCAGCAACCCGGGGCAGAAGTTCAAGAAGACCGCTTACTAACGTGCGCGGCTCTGCGGAAATAGCCGCGCTTCACCAGTCCCGACCTCCGCGAGCGAAGCGAGCCCTGCTATCATGCCGCAGTGGACTACCGGGCACTGGTTCTTTTCGATATCGACGGCACCCTGGTGCGGCGCGCCGGCCCGCATCACCGTGAAGCGCTGGTATACGGAATCCGGAAAGTGACCGGACTCGATACCACCACTGAAGGCATTCCCGTGCAGGGCATGCTGGATCCCGACATCCTGACGCTGATGCTGCGCCATGCGGGAGCCAAAGGGGCGCAAATCCGCGAAACGCTGCCGGCGATTCAAAGCGCCTCCGAGCGTTACTATCTGCGCGTCTGCCCGGAACTGCGCGACAAGCATTGCCCCGGAGTGGAGCCGCTGCTGGAACGGCTCAACCGGCGCCGCGTGCTGCTTGGCCTGGTGACCGGAAACCTGACGCGCATCGGGTGGCGCAAGCTGCAGCGCGCCGGGTTGCGGAGCTATTTTCGCTTCGGCGCCTTCGGCGAAATGGCGCGGACGCGTACCAGCCTGGCCCGCATCGCCATTCGGGAAGCCCGCTCCCGGCAGTGGATCTCTCCGGGCACGCCGATTTCGCTGGTTGGCGACGCGCCGCCGGATATTCTGGCCGCCCGCGGCAACCGCATCCGCTCTATCTCCGTGAAAACCGGAATCACCCCGCCCGGCGAACTGGCAGCCCTTCAGCCGGACTACCTGCTGAGCGACCTTCGCGACCTCCGCCTGCGCATGGTGGGCGCGTAATCCCCCTTTGTGGTATAAGGATTTAAGTCGCTGTTTACCAAGGTTAGTGATGATCAGGGCTCCTCGCAGTATTCTATTTTTCTTCGCCGCCACCGCAGTTTGCGCACAGCAATTCGTCATCAATACGGTGGGCGGTGGCACGGCCCCGTCTTCCGCTTCTTCGGCGCTGCAGGTCTCTATCGGCGATCCGCCGCGCGTGGCAGTGGACGCGGCGGGTAACGTTTACTTCGGCAGTCTGCATTCGGTATTCAAGGTGGACCGGCTGGGGGCACTGTCCCGGATTGCCGGCACCGGCCGCTCCGGATACACAGGCGATGGCGGTCCGGCCCTCGCGGCGCAACTGAATTATCCCGATGGGATCGTGGTGAATGCCGCCGGAGATGTGTACGTCGTGGACCGGGCCGCCCACGTCATTCGTAAAATTTCCGGTGGGAACATCGCTACCGTCGCCGGCAACGGCACGCCCGGCTATTCCGGCGATGGCGGCCAAGCCAAGGCCGCGCAACTGAACGGCCCCACGGGCATCGCCATGGACCCGGCCGGCAATCTCTACGTGGGCGACACCGGAAACAACGTCGTGCGCAAGATCACTCCTGATGGCGTCATCACGACCTTCGCCGGGAACGGCAATCAGGGCTACAGCAGCGATAGCGTTGGGGCGACTACCACCTCGCTCAATCAGCCCGAGGGCGTGACCTGGGACACGGCCGGCAATCTGTATATCGCCGATACCAACAACCAGCGGGTGCGCCGTGTAGCGCCTGACGGGACGATCACGACCGTAGCCGGCAACGGCTTGGCCAATTATTCCGGCGACAACGTGGGCGGCACCGGCATTGTTGCCAGTTCCGGGGATAACGGTCCCGCCATACAAGCGCCCGTTGTGCTTCCCACCGACGTGGCCGCCGACCAATCCGGCAACCTTTACATCGCCGACTTCGGCAACAGCAAAATCCGCATGGTTTCAAGCGCCGGCGTCATCAGCACCCTGATCGGGAATCTGGACGGCGTGCCGCCGGAAGACGGCCAGGCTGCCGCATCCATCCGCCTGAACGGTCCCACGGGCGTGGCGGTCGATTCCGCCGGCACGGTCTATTTCACCGAGGGCTCGGTGGGCACCGGATCCGGCCTGGTGCAAAGCGATCACATGGTGTGGAAGGTTGCGGGCGGCATCTTTACGGCTTTCGCCGGAACCGGCCAGAACAGTTACTCGGGAGACGGCGGTCCGGCAGCCATGGCGCAGATCGATACGCCCGGCGGTGTGGCGTTGGATCTGGCGGGCAACCTCTACATCGCCGATGCGGCGAATCATCGCATTCGCAAAATGACGCCCGGGGGCGTTATCGCCACCGTGGCCGGCAACGGCACTCCGGGTTTCAGCGGCGACGGCAAGAGTGCTCTCAACGCGCAGTTGAACTCGCCGAGCGGCGTGGCCGTGGACCCCAGCGGCACCATCTACATCGCCGATACCAACAATAACCGCATCCGGGTGGTGACGCCGGAAGGCATCATCTATACGCTCGCAGGCAACGGTAACGCGGGCTACTTCGGAGATGGCGGCATGGCCATCAACGGGTCACTGCACGCGCCGCAAGGCGTAGCGGTGGACAGCCTGGGAAACTTCTATATCGCCGATACGCTGGATCACCGCGTGCGGAGAGTTTCGGAGACCGACAACATCATTACCACCATCGCCGGGAATGGCAACCCCGCCTTTTCCGGGGACGGAGGGCTGGGAGCCAGCGCGGCGCTCAACCACCCGGCGGCGGTGGCGCTGGACGGCAACGGGAACGTCTATATCGCCGACCAGGGCAACGGCCGCATCCGCAGGGTCTCGCAAAGCGGCGTGATCGACACCGTCGCCGGCAACGGCAATACGCCTTCGTCGCAGCTCTATAATCCCTCCGGTGTAGCGGTGGATCAACAGGGCAATATCGATATTGCGGACACCGGCCATAATCAGATCCGGCAGGCTTTTCCGGGCGGCATCGTGACCATTGCCGGCACCGGTTCCTGTTGCTACGCGGGCGACGGCGGACCGGCCTCGGCAGCTCTGCTGAACGCGCCTTTCGGGATGGTGATCGACCCGTCGGGAGTCCTCTACTTCTCCGATACCGGCAACAATGCTATCCGCCAGCTCATCGGCACCGCTTCCATCAATGCTTCGATCGCTTCGGTTGCCAATGCCGCCAGCAATCTGACCGGCCCGGTGGCGCCCGGCGAAGTCGTGACCATTTCGGGCGTGGCGCTGGGACCGCCGCAACTGGTTACCGAACAGGTGAGCAACGGCATGGTGACCACCTCGCTTTCCGGCACCACGGTTGCGTTTAACGGCATACCTGCGCCGATGATTTACACTTCGGGCGGCCAGGTGTCGGCGGTAGTGCCCTTCGGCATCACAGGTAGCACGGCGCAGGTTACCGTACAGTACCGCGGGCAGTTTCCGGCACAGGCCACAGTGCCCGTCGCGACGGCTGCACCGGCGCTGTTTACGGCGGACTATTCGGGCTCGGGACAAGCCCTGGCACTCAATCAGGACGGCTCGACCAACGGCAATTGTCCGCCGAATCTGCCGGGAACTCCGGTGCACCCATCCTGCTTCCCGACGGGAGTGAACACCCTCGTCACGCTATTCCTCAACGGCGCCGGCCAAACTTCGCCCGGGGGAATCGACGGCCAGATTCAGGGCACCGCCACGGCCAGCCCCGTCTTGCCGATCAGCGTGAAGATTGGCGGCATGGATGCCCTGGTGCTGTTCACCTCCGGAGTCCCCGACGAAGTTGCCGGCATCATCCAGGTTCAGGTGCAGATTCCGGGCAGCGTGCAACCCGGACCGGCGGTGCCGGTGGTAGTGCAGGTGGGGACCTTCTTCACGCAGCAGGCGACGATTTCGATTTCGCAGTAGAAGCAAGATTCTTTTCGTCGCGGAGTCGCAGAGGAAGACGCGGAGAAAACCGGGGAGCAAAATCAAATTATGAAGCTTGCTCCGCGCTTCCTCCGCGCCTCTGCGGCTCCGCGATGAGTGTCTCGCCCCGCGTTAGAAATTCAGCTTGAGGGCCATCTGGATGAGGCGAGGCCCGCCGAAGCTGGTGATCTGGCCGAAGGTGGAACTGGTAACGCCGGTGGAAGGGCCGTTCCAGTTCGCGTGGTTCATGATGTTGAAGAAGTCCGCTCGCACGTGGAGCGTGTAACGCTCCTTGAACGGGAAGTTGCGGCTGACGGCCATATCCCAGTTGATGGAGCCCGGATTGATCCACGAGTCGCGCCCCTCGTTGCCGAAAGTTCCAGCCGCTTGTACGGCAAATGCCGCTGGATTGAACCAGGATGCCAGCGTATGCGGCAGCACCCCGCTGGTCTGCACCACGTTCGGGCGGTCTGCGTTCACGCCGGTCAGGGAAACGTCCGTCCCATCGGTGACCGTATTGGGCTGCCCATTGTAAGCGCTGATGACGGGCGAGACCTGCCAGTCTTTGGTCAACCGGTTGGCAAAACCGCTACCGAGTCCGGGACTGATGGCTACCAGCGAAGTGTTGAAGATATTCCGGCGGTCGAAGTTGCAGCGCCCCATCTCCCCCACACGATTATTCGGATTCTGGTAGTTGTTGCCGGCCAGTTCTCCGCCGAAATCGTAAGTGCTGAGGCACTGCGAATAAGTGTAGTTCACCAGCCAGTAAGCGTTGTGCGCGAAGCGATGTTCCAACGAAAGCAACAGGCCGTTGTAATGCGCCACGTTACCGTCATCGGTCTGCACGATGCTGCTGTAGAGCGCGCCCTGCGTAGGGTTGAGTGTATACAGCACACGTCGCTGGTTGGTGTTGGAGGTGGTGCGCCGGGACCGTAGATGGCCGGGTCGATTTCATGAGCGCCCAGGATGTGGTTGGTACGGTTGCCCAGGTAGTTGATACTGGCCTTCCAATCCTTGGCGACCTGCCGCTGGTAACTGATGTTCCACTGCATCATGTAAGTCGCGGCCACACTCTGCGGAATGGTGACATAAGTTCCGGCTGTGGGGAAGAGCGCGGCGCCGGGGAAGGGGTCGCCCGCCACTCCGGTGGGCGCCACATAACCGGCCCAGGGGTTGGAGAACTGGCCGCTGGTGAGCGTAACCGACGACGCGTAAGGCGGATTGGTGGTCCACCGCTCGGGATAGAAGAGTTCGATGGTGTCGTGAATCAGGCCGAACGCGGCGCGGATGGTCTGTTTGCCGTCACCGGTGGGATCCCACACCAGGCCCACACGCGGAGAAACGGCGTTCCAGTGGTTGGGTGCGAACGTCTTGCCGTTCGGGTTGTTGGGGTCCACGGCAAAGAGCAGACCGGCGGGAGCGGTGGGATAGCGCGGATCGGCGGTGTGGTAGTTCGCGAGGAATGCCGGCAGCGAAAACTGGTTGCCGCGGTCCTGCTTATCGTACGCCGGCAGATCCGGCTCCCAGCGCAAGCCCACGTTGAAAGTCAGGTGCGGGGTGGCATGGAAGTTATCCTGCGCGTAGAAGGCGAACACCGTCTGCCGCATGTAGTCCGACAGTGCATTGCCGTCGATAAATTGAGACATTCTGCCGAGCATGAAGTCCGCCAGGTTATCCCCGGTGAGATTTCCGCTGAAGGTGATCTGCGCGTTGGACTGCTGGTTGTTGAGCGAGTTGAACTGCTGCTTGCGGCCGTCAAAGCCGAAGCCAAACTGGTGCTTGCCCTTGATCCAGGTGAAGTCGTCGGATACCTGGTAGGTGTTGACGTTGAAATATCCCGGCGCGCAGGTCCCGCAGGCCACGTTGAAGTAATTGCCTATCGTAAGCTGGATGTAATTCGGGATATTGTCGAACATGTTCACCCCGATATCGTTGGGGCTGAACAGGTTGGAGGCGGACCCGCGGTTGTCGGCACGGCGGTCGAAGGTGGCATGGAAGGCGTTCACCTTGTCGGAGCTGAGGCTGTAAGTATCGCCGACCGTCGCGGTCTGCGCGCGGTCCCGGTTTCCGGGGTTGGGCGAGGTGGTTAGAGCGTTCTTGCCGTCGAAAAATGCCTGCGCGGTGTAGTCATACAGGAAGTAGCGCACGTAGATCTGCTGCTTGTCGCTGCGAACATAGTCGATTCTGCCGATCCATTGATCGTCGGGATTATTGGACGGCTGGCCGTAAAGGAACAAGCCGCAGGGATCGGAGGAGACTGGCAGATACTTAGTGGCGACTTTTACCGAGGCCGGGTCGAATCGGTTCACCGGAATCTGGTTGTTCGGGAACGGCGCATTGCCGTTCAGCGGATCCTTGAGCTGCTTCGCCGTAGTCTGGCAGCCCCCGGTGCTCTTACCGCCGTCCAGCACGCTGAAATCGCCGTTCAGGACAGACTGCGTCGGAATGTGGGAAGTGTTGGCCGACGGGTTGCTGCGTTGCCGCGTTCCCTGGTAGCCGCCGAAAAAGAACAGTTTGTCCTTCTTGATCCGGCCACCCGCGACACCTCCGAACTGATTACGCTTGAGTGAGTCGCGCGCCGGCTGGGAAACCGAGCCCGCCAGCGTGACCAGGCCCTTCGGCCGCGCGTTGAGTTCGTAATTGCGGAGAAAATCAAACACGTCCCCATGGAAGGCGTTGGTGCCGCTCTTGGTGACGATGTTGACCACGCCGCCAGGGTGGAGCCCATATTGCGCCGGAATGGCGTTGGTCTGCACGCTGAATTCCTGCACAGCGTCCGGGAACGGAATCGGCAGGTTGACGTTGCTGAAGGCGTCGTTGTTATCGCCGCCGTCCAAGAGGTAACTGACGCCGTTAGCCTGGCTTCCGGCCACTGAGAACGTCCCGGATCCGTTCGAACCCTGAATATTCTTGCTGCCGGTCAAATCGCCGCCTGGCGCCGAGGTGGCACCGCCTGTCAGGGTCAGCAATTGCGTGAGGTTCCGGCCATTCAGCGGCAGTTCGACGATGTTCTGCTGATTGACCACCTGCGAGATGGAGTTTTCCTTGGTTTCCACCATCGCGGCGTTGGCAACCACTTCCACCGTCTCGGTCACCGCACCAATCTGCATGACTACAGGTAGCTCGATGTTGGAAGCCACCTGCAGCGTGATGCCCGTCTGGCGGTACGCTTTGAACCCGGAAGCGCTGACTTCCAATTCGTAGGCGCCCACCGGCAGATTCGGAAACCGGAAAATGCCCCCGGCATCGGTGGTGAAGGTGTGAACTGTCCTTCGGTCCACCTCCGTCATCTTTACCGATGCGCCCGCAATAGAGGCGCCGCTGGGGTCGGTAACATGACCGTCCGCCTCGGCAACCGCAACTTCCTGCGCCCGTGCGCCCGGAACTCCGGAAAACATCAGAACAGCGGCGAACCCCATCGCCGCTGCGAATCTTATGCGAAACACTCGGTTCGCGAAAACCTGCATCGTGGTATCCCCTTCCTGATCGACCTGGAACAGAGCCCCAAACAGCAATTGCCTCCACTCACGGAGGTTCACCCGTAAACTACTTGTGTTGTTATAGACCCTTGACGGGAAGTCTACGGACGATTTGGATATTTGTCAAACCAAAAAGCCTAAACGATGGTTTTAGAAAAACTAAAATATAAAAGACCGATTGCAAATACTTTATCGCTATATTCAGAAAAATCAAGGGTTCCGCCGCCAGATTTTACGGAGCTGCTCTGATTGTGAGACGGGAATCCCAGGTAGATTCCCGCTATCGGTACCGGTTATCCGTTCATTTGCGCTGCTGGAAGAGTTGCATGGCGCGCGATTGCGCGGACGGCGCGTATTCCATGATCACGCCCTGCCCCTTTAGCTTTTCCACCAGCGTTGCCACGGCGATTCCCTGCACCGGTGTACCACCCCGGATAGCAAGAGCGGCGGCCACACCGGCAGCCTGCCCCAGGATCATGTATTGCGGCTCCATGCGGACCGACGAATAGGCCACGTGACTGGCCGAGAATGCCACCGGCACCAGCAGGTTGGCGGCTTCCGCGCGCTTCGGCAGCATGATGCGGTAAGGGATCTGGTAAGGCTTCACCGCCACCTGCATGTCGCCCTCGTTGCGGACGAATCCATCCGGCCCGACGATGCGCTCCACATTGTGCGAGTCGCTGTTGTAAGAGCCCATGCCGATGGGATCCGGCTTGGTCAACTCGGTCTGCAGGTCCTGTTGCACCATGACATACTCGCCGACCATGCGCCGGGCTTCGCGGATGTATAACTGGTGGGGCCAGTGGTCCGTATCGGTGAATTCGTCCCGGCAGAGCCCCCACCGGTTCATTTCCTGCCGCAGGCTTTCCGGCACTTGCGGATCGTTGGCCAGAAAATAGAAAAACCCCTGATCGTAATTCTTGTGCTCCTGCCACATTTCGGCCCGGCGGGCGTAGCCGGCTTCGGGGTACCCCCAACTGCCGCCGATGTAGTCGGTGGAAAATGGGCCCTGGTTGTTGATATCGGCCTTGCCGTTCGGAATCCGGTCCACCTTGAGTACCGAATTGAGCGCGGGCGCGCGCCCCTCGGCCTTGGTTCGCGCCTGCAAGCAGGCGCGCAAACAAAGCGTACCGCGCGGCATCGTATCCCGCCGGCTTGGCGAAGGGAACCCGGTTCTCCGGGACCTCCGAGAAGCACATACGGTAGTTGTAGGATTGCACGGCCCGATCGGCGGTGCCGGGCTCGGGCAAGCGGCGGGTGGATATTTCCGGAAGCAGTTTGCCGTCCGGTCCGTAGGGCGAGATATTTACCAGGAACTGATGGAAGGGTGTGCGGTCGCGCACCCCGGCCAGCGTTTCGCCATACTGCTCGCGGCCCTCGCGGCCGTAGGTATAGTGCACGCCCGCCTGCGCCATCAGATCGCCTTCATAAGTGGAATCGATGAAGACTCGCGCGCGGAACGAGTCGCCATTCTCCACCACGAGTTCGTTCACCTCGGCGCCGGATTTTCGAACGCCGTCGTGCTCCCGCAACCGGCTCTGCTCGAACAGCTTCACCCCGGCATCCCGCACCATGGCGCGAAAGATCTCCTCGGCCACGTGCGGCTCGTGAATCCAGCCGATCTCCTGGCCATAGCGCGACAGTTGATAATGCCGGCCCACGCGGAGATAAAACTCCAGGGCATACCCGCCGATCACTTCCTTCTTACCGGTATCGGTCCAACTAAGCCCGCCGGAGACCATCCCGCCCAGGTGCCGCCCCGGTTCCAGCAGCGCCGTATTCAGACCCTCGCGAGCGGCCGATACCGCAGCGATCACGCCGCCGGCGGTGCCGCCGTAGACCACGACGTCGAACTGGTGCGATGCGGCGAGCGAGAGCCACGGAAGCGCGAGCAGGGCGCAGAGTGCCTTGACATTCATGCTCCCATTGGAGCACTTCTCGCCGCCATGATTGCAGGCGCCGCAGCCGTATTGCGTTTCGCGGCAACGTCGCGGAACTCGTGCCGCACCATGCGCAGCGCCGTGCCGCGCGCATCCACCCGCATCACCGTGCCGATCACAAACAGGCGAACCTTTTTCCGGCCGAAGTAGATGCCCGGCCAGTCCATAATCACTTCCAGACGGGTGCCCGCCGGCAAAGCATCTGAAATGTCCAACAGCAAACCGCGGGCGCTCATATCGATGGTCTGTCCCGGCAGCCACTGGGCAATCGTACGGTATTGCAAGGGCATCCTGAGAACGTACCTGTCGGCCGTCCGGCGATTGATTGGGGTCATGCCTCTATTGTCCGGGGCGCCTGTGAATTGCCGATGAAACTTCGAAGTCGGATTGGTTATGACCCGGTTCCGGTCTGCGATTTGATACCATACCGGCGTGCTTTCCCGCCGTCACTTCCTGGCCTGCGGCGCCGGCATCGCCGTCCGGGGCCGGGCGCAGACTCGCCCCAGCCGGCCCCACATCCTGCTGCTGATGACCGATCAGCACCGCGCCGAATGCCTCGGCGCGGCCGGCAACCGCGTGGTCCAGACTCCTCACCTGGACAGCCTGGCCGCGGGCGGCGTGCTGTTCCGTCACGCGTACTCTTCTACGCCCACGTGTACGCCCGCCAGAGCTGCGCTGCTTACGGGCCAATCGCCGTGGTCGCATGGCCTGCTCGGATACGGCAAAGTGGCGGAGCACTATCCGATCGAGTTGCCTCGGCTGCTGCGCGACGCGGGCTATTACACCACCGGCATCGGCAAAATGCACTGGAATCCGCAACGCGCCCTGCACGGCTTCCATCAGACCATCCTCGATGAATCGGGCCGCGTGGAGTCTCCCGGCTTTGAGAGCGATTACCGCACGTGGTTCCGGTCGCAACTGCCGCACGGAAACCCGGAGCCGACCGGCATCGACTGGAACGGCTATGCGGCCAAACCCTATCCCTTGCCGGAGCGCTTTCACCCCACCGCCTGGGTGGCCGAGACTGCGATTCGCTGGCTCCACGATTACCGCCGCACCGAGCCCTTTTTTCTGAAGGTCTCTTTTGAGCGCCCGCACAGTCCGTATGATCCGCCGCAGCGCTGGTGGGATCACTATGCCGAAGCGGCGCTCCCACCCGCCGCGGCCGGACCGTGGGCGGAACACTTTCGCCCGCCTTCGGACAACGGACCGGCGATCTGGCATGGCGACCTGGACGCCGCCACGGTTCGCAACGCGCGCCGCGGGTATTACGGCTCGGTCAGCTTCGTCGATGAACAGATTGGCCGGGTTCTGGAAGCGCTGGATCGCCGGCATATGCTGGACGAGACGTTCATCCTGATGCTGGCCGATCACGGCGACATGCTGGGCGATCAATACCTGTGGCGCAAGTCTTATGCCTACCGGAGTTCCGCATCCATCCCCATGATCGTTCGACCTCCCAAAGGATGGACGACGGGCGCGCGCGGGCGCGTGCTGCCGCATCCCGTGGAGATTCGCGATGTGCTGCCCACGCTGTTGGAAGCCGCCGGCGCACCCGTTCCCGAAGCCGTGGAAGGCCGCAGCCTGCTCGCCCCCATGCGCGACCCCAAAGCCGCGTGGCGCGAGTGGATCGACCTGGAGCACGACGTCTGCTATAGTCCCGACAACCATTGGAATGCGCTGGCCAACGGAGACCGGAAGTACATCTTCCATGCCAGGACGGGCGAGGAGCAATTCTTCGATCTGACCGCGGACCCGCTGGAACTGAACGACCTGTCGGGCAATGCCGGGCGCGCCACGGAGGTCGCGGTGTGGCGCTCGCGCCTGGTCAGTCACCTCGCCGTGCGCGGCGCCCCATGGGTAGTGAATGGCAAACTGGGATTGCGGCCCGGATCGCAACTCTATTCGCCGAATTATCCCAGGTGAGTGCAATTAGCTCAATGCGCCCGCTGACGCCAAAGCAGATTGCGGCAGTCGATGCCGCACGAACCAGATGGCTGGACTTGATCTTCAGTACAGAGCCGGCTGACCGCGAACGCGCCGAAGACGGCGTCCGGCTCACATATCGGGCAGCCGGCGTGCCGGAACCGGAGATCTTCCTCTGGTTCGACGACCTGCGGGAAGCGTTCCTCGTTAACGAACAACTGGAAAAGTACCAGAACTCGAACTGGATGCTCCCTCCCGAATCTCTGCGCTTCCGTGAGGATGTGCGGCGCAGGCTCTGCGCGAGGCTGGGTTTATCCACCTGGAAGCAAGTGGTTCAGGCGATCGGACCAGAGCACTCGCCGAATCGCCATGAGACGAAGGTACACAAGGGCGTTCCCTTGCGGGTGGCAGTCCGGCGGCAGGACAGCCTGCAAGCCCGTCTGCCCATGATGGCTGACGATCCACCCAGCGACTGTGAGGCGATCGAGGAAGCGGCTCGATCTGTCTGGCGAGCTTCCTTCGCTTCCTCCCAGGAACTTCAGAATATCGTGGAGCGTGCCGCCGGCGAAGGCTCTCCAGGCCACCGTGGCATTGGATGGGTGCCGACCGTCTATTACCACTATCGATTGGACCAGTTGTTCCGGCACGACTGCCTGTTGCATATCCTGGGCGAGCGGGAAAGTGCACGTTACAACGGCCTTCGCCTCACCATGGAACACTGCGGGCCGTGGTGGGCTTATGCGAAAGCCGCCATCCTGTGTGACAGACCACTGGTCATGCACCGTGACAACGAGGGGCGACTCCACAACGAAAAGGGACCGGCCCTCGTTTTTCGTAACGGGGTGGAACTGTTCGCATGGCATGGTTGCTGGGTACCGGATCAGGCCGTTCAGAACCCGGGCTCTCTCAGCACACTGATGATCCAAGCCGGGAATGATCCCGAGGTGCGCGCGGCGTTGATCGAGATCTACGGTGCGGAGCGATACGATCGCGACCGGAGACCACCGCTGCCTGGCAGGCGGCCAAATCCGCTGCTGATGTCGATGCCGGAGGCCCTCGCACACAAAATCGCCTTTCTGCGGCGCTACGGCCACTTGCCTTACTACGAACGGTATCTGGCCGGCGAGCATCTGCAGGTGTGGCGGGAACTGGGCGAGCTGCGGGGTCAAATTCGCGAGGATGATCGGGCGGCCGACGCGCTGGCGGTGGCCTACACCACGATGACGCGGGTGCGGCAGAACGTCGCCATGATCGTCGCGAGGTTGCGCGAACTGGGATACGGGTTCGCGGCCGAGTCCGGGGACCAGGACAGGATCATCGATTTCGACAAGGCGTGTTCGGACCCGTGGCTCGATTTTTCGAGGGATCGTGTAGGCTCTTTGGGCCGTCCGGAACGGGGTTGGGCGAACCTGAAAAGGTTCGAACAGGATGCGGGGGCGCTGCCGCTCTCTCTCCGCACATGGTACGAAGTTGTCGGCTCGGTGAGGCTGGCCGGCAAGCACCCGGTTCTGTCGCCGGATGATGGAACGGTGCTGCCCGACCCGCTGGTTGTCGTGCCGTTCTCACAAATCCTCAACGCTTGGGATCACTCTCCAGCAGACGTGGGAGTGGAGGGCACGCCATTTGTGGCGGAGATCTCGCCGGACGTGACCCGCAAAGCATCCGGCGCCGGGGGATCGTATCAAATTACCCTGCCGGGCGCAGGCATGGATGCGGTGCTCGAGAACGAGCCCCACCGGCTTCCCTTTGTCGACTACTTACGGCTGGCGTTTCAATGGGGAGGCTTTCCCGGTTTCGAGAGCGCGGGCAAAAGACCAAAGGAAATCGAATTTCTGAATGATGGCCTTCTGCCCTTCTAAGTTTAAGGAGCACACCTTCACCGCGCCGGCGCGTTCACGGCGACCGGGCGGAGCAGCAGATCCTGAAAGTCGAAACTGAAATCCGTGGCGGCGGAGACGGGCCTCATGCGGACTTTGTCGATGGAGCCGTCGGGCCGGAGCGAGAACGTTACAAAGGCGTCGGCGCCCAGCGAGCGGTCGTGCCACCGCGCCACGAAGGTGTCGTACTGCCAGTGTTCCAGATCGCCCACCAGTTGCTTCGAGTGCGTGAACGCGATGGTCAGCTTGCCGGCCTGTTCGGCGATCTTCACGTCGCCATACCACGCATCCTGGTAGCGGCCGGCATAGCTCGCCAGGGGCAGGGAAGGGCGCGTATTGGCGTTGCGCTTGCCGCCGGATTGGGACACTGCCGCGGCGGCTTCCGCTGCCTCTTTGCGGGAGCGATCGGCGAATACCTTTACCCAATCCGTGGCGGGCGCGCCCAGGTAATGGTCCACAATGGTCCAGGCGATGGCCGAATGCGCGCCCTCCTCCTCCTGGTTAGTGAGCACCACGATACCCAGTTTCAGATCGGGCACCATCAGCACGCGCGAAACGAACCCCGCCAGCACGCCGGTATGAAACACCACGCGCTTGCCGCGATAGTCGCGCAGGAACCAGCCCAGACCGTACTCGTAGAAATTGGGACGCAGCGCCTCCGGACCGCTGCCGATCGGCAGAATCGTCTGGCCCGTCCACATCATCTTCGATTGGGCTTCGCTGAAGAGACGGCCGTTCGCCGTCTTGCCGCGATCCAGTTGCACCGTGACCCACTTCGCCAGGTCGCTCACGCAGGATACGATGGAGCCGGCCGGCGCGTTGTTATCGACGTTTTCCTGCTCCAGCGGCTCCAGTTTGCCGGAGATTCTGGAATGCGGAGTCGCCACGTCGCTGCCGCGCAACAGGCTCTCGGTGCCGGTGCCGGAATGGGTCATGCCGAGCGGCGTGAAGATGCGCCGGCGGACGAAATCGTCCCAGCTTGTTTTGGTGACCGCCGGAATCAGTTGTCCGGCCACCAGGTAGAGCAGATTGTCGTACGCGTATCCGCTGCGGAAACTGGTGGCCGGTTTGAGAAAGCGCAGGCGCTGGAGAATCTGTTCGCGCGTGAGATTGCTGGGCGGGAAAAACATCAGGTCGCCTTCGCCCAGACCGAGCCCGCTGCGATGCACCAGCAGATCCGCCACAGTCATCTCGCGCGTGACGTAGGAATCGTACATCTGAAAGCCCGGCATCAGGTTCACCACACGGTCGCTCCAGTGAATCCGGCCTTCATCCACCAGGATGGCGAGTGCCGCGGCGGTGAACGCCTTGGTGTTCGAGGCGATGCGAAAGAGCGTGTCCGGCGTGACCGGCGCTGGCTGGCCTATTCGTCGCACGCCGTAGCCCTTTTTCGAGCACGACCTTGCCGTCCTTCACGATGGCCACAGCGATGCCCGGCACGTCGAACTCCCTGCGCGCGCGTTCCACCAGGGTGTCCACGTCCTGCGCGGGGCAAACCGCCGCCGCGGCCAACGCCAGTGACAGGCATCTACCGATCGTGAAGCAGTTGATCATACACCTCCCGTTTCGACAGGCCGCGCCGCCGCGCCACCTGTTTGATGGCGTCCATGCGCGCCACGCCGCCCTGAATCAGCGTCTGCACGGCTTCCTCCAGCGGCGTATCGTCCGGCGGCGGTTCGGTGGCTTTGCCGATGAGCAGCGTGATCTCGCCTTTCACCGAGTCGCGCGCCGCCAGCGTGGCGCGAATCTCCGCCGCCGTGCCGCGCAGGTACTCCTCGTGTATTTTGGTGAGTTCGCGCGCCACCACCACGGGGCGCGGACCCAGTGCCGCCTCGATGGCCTCCAGCGCTTCCAGAATGCGATGCGGCGCTTCGTAGAAAATCAACGTGGAGTGTTCGCCGGCCAGCGCCTCCAGCGCCTTGGCGCGCTGTCCCGGCTTGATGGGCAGAAATCCGCCGAAATGAAAGGAATCGGTGGGCAGCCCCGACGCCGCCAGCGCCGTCAGCACGGCGGAAGGTCCGGGCACCGCCTGCACCGGCACGCCGCATTCGACCGACGCGCGCACCAACCGGTACCCGGGATCGGACACCGTCGGCATGCCGGCATCGGAAACCAGCGCGATGGTGGTTCCGGCGAGCATGCGCGATACCAGCTCTTCGGTCCGTTCCATTTCGTTGTGCTCGTGATAGCTGATGGTGGGCTTTTGGATATCGTAATGGTCCAGCAGCTTGCGCGTCTGCCGCGTGTCTTCGCAGGCGATCAGGTCGGCCTCGCGCAGAATGCGCACCGCGCGGTAGGTGATGTCTTCCAGGTTGCCAATCGGTGTCGCCACCAGGTAAAGCTGACCGGACATAGTTTGAGTATAAGGGTGGAACGGCTGGAGCTTGACAAAGACTGGTTTATATCACAAACTAGAATACATGAAGGACCAAATGATGCCAGGTACTGCCGGCCGCCGCGCTGCCGCATACTGGTTCCTCGATGGGCTGCCGGAAATCGTCGCCGGTTTGGGCTTTGTGGTACTCGCCGGGGCTGCGGTGTGGTTCGATCAGGTCCGGCCGCATACATGGTCGGACCGGACGGCGTTCGGGGCCGTCGAGATCGCCGCGCTTATGGTTGTTTACGTCTGGGATCGTTCGATTAACCTCTTCCTGAAGTCCCGTCTCACTTTTCCGAGAACCGGATACGTCCGGCCCCCAAGCAATTGGGATCAGGTATCCCAACAGGAGACGGTCCTCAGCCTCGGGCTGGCAGGCGAGCGCCGCCCACCCGACCAAAACGTGACAAATTTCCGGACTTCGACGATCTTCGTCCTGATCTGCGGAAACCTCCTCGCTGGAATCATTGCAGTGCCCGTCGGGGTTGCCGATCGCCATGTCCGTCGTCGCAATCCTGCTCTATATGCTGCACCGTGGTAGTGAGAGGCCGTATCACTGGGCATCGGTTCTTCCGCTCCCGGTCGCCGGTCTTGGAGCGATGCAGTTGCACATGTCCCAGGACGCCAACGCATGGATCGCGATTCTCATCGGAGGCGCCTGGCTGGCGGCTCAAGGTGTCTGGAGACTGCTGGGCTACGTGCGCCGGCACCCCAGATAGCGAAGCCGCCGAAGGCGTGCGGCCGTGAACGAGCGCATTCGCGAAATTTCGCAACTCGACCGGCTGGTCCACGAACCGGCGCGCCTGCAGATTCTGATGTTCCTGCAGGAGGTGGAAGAGGCGGACTTTCTTTACTTGCAGCGCGAGGGAGGGTTCACGCAGGGCAATCTCTCGGGTCATCTCGCGAAATTAGAGGATGCCGGGTACGTGCGGATCCGGAAGCTGTTTAAAGGGAAGATGCCGCTGACAGTATGCCGGCTCACGGCGGCGGGAGAGAAGGCGCTACGTACGTACTGCGAGCAGATGAGGGGCATAATGCATGGCTAGCGGCTAGCCCGGCAATGCTGTTCACTTAGTACATCGTTTCAAAAGTTCACCGACGTATCAGAGAAGACCGCTTGCTGACGCGCGCGGCTCCGATTCGAGACGCGACCGTTAGGGAGTGTCCGGAAGGGAATACGTTGCGTACTTCTGAAACGAGCGACTTAGTGCGGGGCTGGGTGAGTTTCTGTGGGGCGGCATTCAGGCTGCGGCGGACTTCAGTCCGCCTTTCTCATCATTTGTGAGAGGTCGGGCTGAAGCCCTCCGCAGACTGAAGTCTGCCCCCCAACTCCCGGTAGTTGACCAGTTCGATGTGGCCGCGTTCCAGCGCCGCGCGCGCTTCGGCGGAGACCAATGCCGCCAGTTCATGCTCGCGGCTCTCCTTCAGGCGTGTGGGAGCGCGCCGCAGGGCTTCCCCGCACTTTCCTGGATGCACCATCAGCTCCGTACTGCCCTCCGGCAACTCTTCCAGCAACTGCACCAGTTCGGCGGTGCGAAAGCGGCCGGTGATCTGGAAGCCCGCGAAGTGGTCCGTAGTCCGGCAGCCATGCCGTTCCAATACCCGGTGGAAGCGGTGGCGCAGCAAGCCCAGGGCGTCGCTGGTCACGCGCTTCATGCGGGGGACCGCGCCGCGCAGCGCAGTCAGCGGAAAATCGAAAGGGCGGCGCACCCAGCGGATGCCGAACTCCTCGCTCAGGCGAGCCACCGCATCCAACACCGGCGGCGCCAGGTGCGTATGCTTGTGCGTGTCCAGGTGCGTGGGTGCGATGCCCGCATCTACAATGCGCCGGACCTGCGCCTTCAATTCGTCGTACGGACGCATGTCGCGCCGCGCCAGCGCCGCCACCAGTTGCGGCACGCTCGCCGGATACGCATTGCCAGTCACCAGAGAACGGCCGCCGATCAGCACCAGGTGGCAGCCGATATCCAGCGTGGGCGTTTCGCGCGCCAGGCGAAGTGCGTCGTCGAATGCCTCGCCGTTGGCCATCAGAGTGGTCGCGGTGAGGATGCCGTGGCGGTGCGCTTCCACAATCCCGGCATTCACGTCCGGCGTAAAGCCGAAATCGTCCGCGTTCACCACCAGTTGCCGGCGCAATGTCAAAACAGCGTTAACCGGATGGTCAGGAACTTTCTTGGGATTCGCGCGCATATCCTTGGCCAGGCTCTGGAACTCATGCGTGGCGCCGTTCAATGCGTCATACAGTTGCGGATTCACCATAAACTGGCCCAGGGTTCCCTGGCCGCCGTTGATCTTGTCCATGGTGGTATTGAAGCGGACCACCAGTTCATCCAGGTGTTTGGCCAGGGTATCGTCTTTAATGAGGCTGCCGGCGGTGCCCTTGCCTGAATTGATCTGGGCGATCAGGGCATGAATCTCCACGATGGTCTTCTGCGCTTCGTCGTAGAGCGCCGGGTCCTTTAACAACTTTCCGGCCGAGCCCTGGCCTGCCTGCAGGTCCGCCAGCATGGCATCCACGCGTTTCTCGATTCCCACCGCCTGGTTGTAGAAGTCGGGATTGTAAATCAACTTACTGACGGTCCCCTGCCCGCTGCGAACGTCCACCAGCAACTGCTGGCCCTCCGATGCAATGGCGTTCAACCGCTTGTACAGTTCGTCGTCCTTGAGAAACAGTCCGATATTTCCCTTGCCCGCTTCCACGCCCGCCAGCAGATTATCGAACCGGCCCACGATGGTCTGGAGTGAATTGAGCACGTTGCCCATGCTGGCCATCAGCTCCGGAATATCCTGCGTGGTGACCGCCGCCAGTTCCGCTCCATCGCGCACCGGCTGGTTCTGCAACTGGCCCTTGGTGATATTGAGAAACTTATCTCCCAGCACATTGGCCGCGGCGATGCCCACCACCGAATCCACCGGAATCTGCGACAGGAACTCCGGCTTCACCTTCATGTCGAACTCCACGGTCCGCTTGGGATCGCGCGACGTGGTCAGGGCCAAGTGGTCCAGATAGCCCACGGTGATGCCGTTCAGCCGTACCACCGAACCATCGGCGATGCCGCCCGCATCGTCCATGTACGTGCGCAGCGTGGCGTAGTGGCCGAACAGCCCCTTGGAGCTGGTCAGCAGAAAGATCAGCATCGCCAGAATGGCGAAAGCAGCCAGCCCCAGGACTCCGACTTTCAGCTTCGACCACTGTACTTTCCTGGCGTCCGGCATCGTCTATTCCCGCGGCTTCACGAACTTGCGTACGTAGGGGTCTTTCGAAGATTCGAGCCGGTCCTGATCGCCTTCGAAAACCAACCGGCCTTCCTTCAGCACCATGAAAGTGGTTCGCGCACCCTGTTTCTCCCCGTTACGAGCAGGATCGAGAGTCCCTTGTTTCGAATTGTAGCGAAAATTCGCCACCAGATTCCCATCCTGGTAGCGGTGGGTCACAATCATCGCCGTGGTGTGACTGATATCGCGTTCTTTGATCACCAGCGTGATAATGGTGTGCGCCGTTATCGGATCCAGCCCGGCGGTCGGAGAATCGTACAGCACCAGCGGCGGTCCCGTCACCACCGCGCGTGCGATGGCCGCGCGCCTTCGCATGCCGCCGGAAAGCTCACTGGGAAACTTCTCCAGGGTCGCGCCCAGTTCCACGAACTCCAGCGCCTCCTTCACCCGCGGCAAAACCTGGTCTTTCGGGCAGTGAATCGATTTGATATTTTCCAGGGGGTACGCCACGTTCTCTTCAATGGTCAGCGAATCGAAAAGCGCGCTCTCCTGAAACAGCATCCCCATGCGGCTGCGAATTTCGAACAGTTCGTGCTCGCTCATGCTGGTGATGTCTTTGCCGAACGCGTAGACCTTGCCGGAATCCGGTTTGATCAATCCCAGCGCTGTTTTCAGAAGCACCGTCTTGCCGCTGCCGGAGGCTCCCAGAATCACCCGCGATTCCCCTTCGAAGGCCGCGAAGGAAAGATCGCTCAGCACGTCCGCGTCGTCATACCGCACTGTGACGCGATCGAACTGCAGGATAGGTTGCGAGGGAGCGTCGGCCATCAACTTACCCAGATCTTGGTGATCATCAGGTCGAAAATAAAAATCAGAACCGTCGCCATGACCACCGCCTGCGTGGTGGAGCGGCCCACGCCCTGCGTCCCGCCCGTGGTACGCAGGCCGTAATAGCAGCCGATGAGCGAAATCACCAGCGCGAACACCAGCGGCTTCAGCAAGCCCTGAGCCACGTCGCTCCAATCCAGTGCGCGCCACGCCGAGCTCCAATACTGTTTCGACGGAATGGAAAGAAAAAAGTCAGCAATCAGCCAGCCGCCCACCAGCCCGACGAAATCGGCGATGATCACCAGCAGCGGCAGCATTACCGCGGTGGCGATGACGCGCGGCGTCACGAGCTTCTGCACCGGGTCGGTACCCAGCGCGCGCATGGCGTCTATCTGCTCGGTGACTTTCATGGATCCCAGTTCGCTGGCGATGCCCGAAGCGTTGCGTCCCGCTACCATCAGCGCGGTCAGCACCGGTCCCAACTCGCGCACCAGGGTCAGGGAGACCAGCGTTCCGGTCTTGCCCACCTGGCCGTAACTGGCCAGGGCACGCGCCATCTGCAGCGCCATGACCGCGCCGCTGAAGCTTCCGGTGAGGGCCACAATCTGCAGGCTGCCGACGCCGATGCCATCCATCTGGAGGAAAATGTCATCGGCATAGTGCGGGCTGAGGAAAATGTTCTTCAGAGCCCGCCCCGAGAGCACGAGGAAGTCCTGCACCGCAAGAACAGGTTCTTTGAGCAGATCGAGCAAATTAGGTGGGACCCCGAATTCCGATGCTACCATGAAACCACCACCATGAAAGGACTTACTGACATCGTGGGCTTGCGCGTCGGTCATGTATCGGATTTCGACGCCATCACCGGGTGCACCGCTATCCTTTGTGAACAGGGAGCCGTGGCCGGAGTGGATATCCGCGGATCCGCCAGCGGCACCGAAGAGACTCCCACGCTCGACCCGGGTCATGTGACCAGCCGGATTCATGGCATTCTTCTGGCCGGCGGCAGCGCCTTCGGCCTGGAAGCCGCCAGCGGCGTACGGCGCTACCTGGAACATCGCGGGGTGGGCTTCGACACCGGCGTAGCCAAAGTGCCCATCGTTCCCGCGGCCATCCTGTTCGATCTGGCGATCGGCAAAGCAGGCGTGCGTCCCAACCTGGCGATGGGCGAAGCGGCGGCCGCCGGAGCGACTGCCGACGCCGTGAAAGAAGGATGCGTGGGCGCGGGCACCGGCGCCACCGTCGGCAAAGTCCTGGGCATGTCCTGCGCCATGAAAAGCGGTATCGGTTCGTTCACCGTCACCCTTCCCGAGGGCGTGATGGTATCCGCCCTGGTTGCCGTCAATGCGTTCGGAGACGTGCGCGATCCGGCCACGGGCAAAATTATCGCCGGCGCGCGCAAGGACGCCCGCAGCCGCGAGTTCCTGGACACCGCGGCCCGCCTGAAGCAGCAGGCCGCGCGCGGTTTTGCCGGCAGGAACACGACTCTCGGGGTGGTCGCTACCAATGCCGTTCTGGACAAAGTGCAGGCCCGTAAACTGGCGCAGTTCGCCTCGCTGGGCATGGCGCGGGCGATCTATCCGGTGAACACCATGTTCGACGGGGATACCGTCTTCGCCCTGTCCACGGGCGACCGTCACGCCGACATCAATTCCCTGGGAGTGGCCGCCGCCGAGGCGATGGCCGAGTCCATCCTGCGCGCCGTCAAACTGGCCCACACTCTGGGTGGGATTCCCGGCCTGGCGTAGCCCCACTTTGCCCCTGCCCTGGGGCATATCACCCACAAATCCAGTCCAAAAGGTCCGATTGTTGTATTTTCCCACGTGTTTTCTGGGGAACCACATCTGGCACGTGAAATGCAATTGATTTGCTTCTACTGGAAACGGAGAACTGCAATGAACTTCGACCAAGCCCCGATGCTGGTGATCTGGGAAGTGACTCAGGCGTGCGACCTGGCGTGCGTGCACTGCCGGGCGTCGGCCCAGTCCGAACGAAACCCCCACGAACTGACGACCGAGCAGGGATACCGCCTGCTGGATGAGATCCGCTCCTTTGGCGAGCCGCTGATGGTATTTACCGGCGGCGATCCGCTGAAGCGGCCGGACCTGTACGATTTGATCCGCCATTCCGTGAAGATCGGGCTGCGCACCAACGTCACCCCCAGCGCCACTCCGCTGCTGACGCGCGGAAGCCATCGAAGGCTTTAAGGAGGCCGGCGTCTCGCGCATGGCCATCAGCCTGGACGGGCCGGACGCGCAATCGCACGACGAGTTTCGCGGCATTCCGGGCACCTTCGACCGCGCCATGATGGCGCTGCGGCACGCCCGCGACATCGGCCTGGACACGCAATTCCAGACCACGGTCACCAAGCGCAACATGGCGCGGCTGCCGGAAATGGCGGAGATCGCCAAGGAAATCCGCACCAAGATGTGGAGCCTGTTCTTCCTGATCGTGACCGGCCGCGCGCTGCGAAAACGACGACCTGGAAGCGGCCGAATACGAGAAGGTCTTCGAGTTCATGTACGAACTTTCGAAGACCGCGCCGTTCGGCATCAAGACCACCGAAGCCATGCACTACCGCCGCTACGTGGCGCAGCGCATCAAGGCCGAACACGGCGTCACCGAAAACGAAAACGCCAAGGGCGTGGCGTGGCGCACGGCCGGCGTCAGCGACGGCAAGGGCTTCGTCTTCGTTTCCCACCAGGGCGAAATCTTCCCCAGCGGATTCCTGCCGGTCAGCGGCGGCAACGTGCTGCGCGATTCGCTGACGGACGTTTACCGCAACTCCAGCCTGTTCCGCACCCTGCGCGATACCACCCTGCGGGAAGGCAAGTGCGGCATCTGCGAATACCAGAAGGTCTGCGGAGGCTCCCGCTCCCGCGCCTACGCCTTCACCGGCGACTACCTGGCCGAAGATCCCCGCTGCGTGTACCAGCCGCACATGGCCGAGGCCATCGCAGGGTAGAGGCCGGTACGGTACAGTCACGATACACAGGAAACTTCCAGTATCGGGAGCAGGTACTCAGGTGGCTTGCAAACGCCGATAGAATCGCGTTGCCAAGGTTAGACGGCTGGCTCGTGATCGCCAGAATCTGGGTTGCGCGCCCCAGTTCCCTGGCTGGGCTCTCTGGCAAGCGCCTAGGTGACTATCTGGCGCGCCTACCGCATCCAAGAATTTGGGCCAAGGTTCCGTTGTCTTTCTCGTTGCGCCTGTTCTGCCTGTTGCTGCTTGGCGTGCCAGTCGTTGTACACCTTAGTGGTATAGACTCCATCGTGAACTGAGCACTTGTAGGCCCCTGGATACCTGAACGCACCCATCACTACGAGTTGGTCTTCTTTTCCCCAGCAGACGGGGCAGTACGGAATCAGCACGGTGTCTTTTTCGGACTTTCGCACCCAGAAGCGACCATCTTCCGCAAATTCCAAATCTGCTTTAATCTCATTCAACCGGTCATCCGCAGCGATTTGCGCCCGCAGTGTCCGGTTCTCCTCTGCTTCGGCGCGAAGGCTGTAAAGCTGGCCATTTGTCCGCATGAGCGATCTATGCGGGCCAAAATCAGACGAGTCTAGCAAACCTCCAATCATGTCTCCTGGCTGACATCGAGGTGGCCCATTGCTTCGCGCAGCCGATGCTCTCATTCCAGCGGTTCACCGACAGGTCCTGCGTTCTTGGTCCCCAGAGACTGCGGAGAACGACGGCGCCGCGTCGGATGTCGATGCGGGTGTAGGTAGCCGTTTCGGAACTGCACCTGCAGCCGTTATCGAGGCAACGGCGTTTGTGGCGGACTCGATCATGGCATTCGCCCTTGAAACCTCCGCTACCCAATGGATGATTGGGGCTTCACCATCTGCGGTCAAGTACCCGCTGCCGTTGCACATCACACATCTTCGTATCGGACTTCCGGGAGGCTGCCGACCCGGAAAGGCTTCGCAGAAATGGCATCGCCTGAGTGGGTGCGCACCAGTCAGGAGAATTTGCACCCTACCCCTACAGACCTCGCACGTGCTAACTGGGTAGCCGGGCAGTTGCCGACCTGGATAGTCGAGACAGAAGACGCAGTTGACCTTCGAAGTAGCAATCATAGAGCCGGGACCCGCATACGAAGAGCACTGTAACCAAGTGGACGCTAGCTGTGCGGTCCGTCCAGTAAACGGCCCAGCCTCCAATGGTCGGCGGAACGAACAGTAAATATGGCAGATGAGGGTGCGCATAGTGGGCGGTTCCTGCCCCCGCGTCGTCGGCTGCTGATTACCTCTGGTTACGGTGCATCGTTCGGCGGAGAACGCCGCCGGATGCTAAAGTGTCTTGTGCGGATCGAGACCCGTAGGCATGCCGAGAACGGATCCTACTGTGGGCACCAACGCGGAAGTTCTGGAGTGATGGAGGTGCTTGGGTTATGGCAATCACAATCAGCCTTTTCGTACTCGTTGTTATACTTGCCTATTTCGCTTGGCGGTTCTCGATCCAGGCAGCACATAGCCGTGCTAAATACGCCTCCATCGTCGACATTGATAAGGCGGTGGGTGCGGCAAAGCAAGACTTGGAACGGGTCAGACAGGAACAAAGGACGGCTGAACAAGAACACGAGCGAACCCTAGACACACAGCTTCAGGCGGCAACTGGAGAACTGGACCGAGTACGTCGCGACCGGGCGTTCTTAGCGCAAGTCACCAAGTTCGGGCCGCGCTCAACCAAGAATACCAACAAGCGTTAGCCACCTATAAGGATCTGAAGCGTGAACTCGCCCTTGTTGAGGAGGGTCTGGAGGATATCAGCTTCGGCTTGTACAAGCCGCATTTCAGCTTCCAAACACCAGAGGATTACAAAACGGCCTTAGTGGCGTTGCGTGAACGCGAGCGACAGTTCGTTCATGAGGGACACGCCGCAGTCTGTGCGCATGCGCGGACTGTCGGTGAGCGAGAAGGAAGGCCAGCGAATGATCAAGCAAAACATCAAGCTGGTCCTTCGCGCGTTCAACGGGGAGTGTGAGGGCGCGCGCGGGGACGTATCCTGGAACAACATCACCAAAATGAGAAGCGCGTGATGAAGTCAGCCGAAGCGATTAATAAGGCCTCTGTGGTGCTCCATGTGACGATCTCGAATGAGTACCTGAAGCTGAAACTGGACGAACTGCGGCTCACGCACGAATACCAGGAGAAGAAGAACCAGGAGCGCGAGGAACAGCGCAGAATTCGAGAGCAGATCCGCGAAGAGGAGCGCGCACAAAGAGAAATTGAGAAGGCGCAAAGAGGCAGACGCGGATGAAGCTCGATCCCAAAAGGCTCTTGACAATGCCCGCGAGGAGGCATCAGGAGCCACGGGATCTGCACTCGAAAAGCTGACGCAGCAAATTAGCGGCTTTGAGGCAAAGCTTGACGAGGCACGACAGAAGAAAGAGCGCGCCGTGTCCCGAGCCCAGATTACCAAGTCGGGTTTCGTATATGTGATTAGTAATGTCGGGAGTTTCGGGGAGAGCGTTTTCAAAATCGGCATTACACGCCGGATGGAACCTACAGTACGTATCGACGACTTGGTAGACCCAGGACCTTTTCCGTTGGCCTGGATCCGATGCCTACAGCGATGACGCTCCGGAACTAGAACCCGCTCTGCATCAACTTTTCGCCGAACGACGACTCAATCTGGTAAACCCCCGCGCGAGTTCTTATCAGCGGGGTAAAGCTGAAGAAATCAAGAATTTCGTAAAATCGCAGAGGGTTGGGCCACAATTCATGAACAACCTGAATTCGACGCGGCTTTAACCAGCGAGACGCTAGCGTGGCGGCAACGCTCGAATAATGCCACCCCAGACCGAACATTTTCGCAAGTTCTGTTCCGGGCGGCTACGACGGTAACTGATCTTGGTACTCGCTGCACTTGGAGCACTGCGCCAGCCCGGCGACACGCGAGGCCTTCACTGCAAATCACCCGTCCAGATTGGCTGCAGTACACCCTCCGACCAGCAGGAACCGCTCGTCCAACACCTCAAACTTGTAGCGGTCGAACGTATCCGGTGTGATGCTCGCATTCATGAAGTGCGGGTCTCCCATACTCAGAACGACGAAACCCCTGGCGGTGCCGCGCCGGTGCCCCATGGATGCTTGCCCACGGTCAGCCCGGTGCCAGCAGCACTTGGCCGACGCAAGTGCAGGGTAGGGGCTAGCCAGGCTAGTTAATCGTTACAGCGACAGCAAATGCAGATTCCGCACGTTCTCGAAATCCCGGCCATTATTCGTTGCGAGAGGCGCATCCAACGCCAACGCAGTCGCGGCGATCCACGCGTCTTGCGGGGCTGATTGCCCTGCCACTCGCTCGTGCGTCGGCACGTATTCTCGCCCAGACGGTGCAAAGGTCGTTATCAGGATAAAAGAGCTGGAGTCGCGGATTACTGCCCCAACCGGCCGACATCGCGCGCATCCGCAGCTCAGCAACGGACATGAAAGACAGAATCAATTCGGATCCGCGCAACGCGTTCGCGTACCGTTCAGCCAGTGAGTGCCAATTGAAGATGTAGGAGGCGGCGTCGGTATCGACGACGATCTGGCTCATTCGGACGGGGAATCTTCGGCTGCGTGGTGGCGGTCCGCGTAGATGGCAGCCACAAAGCGCTCGGTTTCCTCATCTGGAGCAGGATCGACGTTACGCAGAATCTCGTCAAAGGAAAACGGCTGGGGGCCGACAAGCACGGGCTTGTACCCTTTGTTTCGAAGCTTCTGCAACTCGTCCCGCCGCCGAAAGCAACCGGGTAGTCCATCGCACGTGGGCACTCTCGCCCTTCACTGCGCGGATTCGGAACAGAATCGCGCAGAGCCGGCCGGTGCCGTCCCACCTGCGGGCGCAAAATATGCCGTTCCCGCGATCGCCGCGCGAATGCTGAGATCGCATGCCTGCTCGAATCGCTTCCTCGCCAGGTCCTGGTTCTGCCTGGCCCGATAGATCTCCCCCGCAGCGAAACAGCTTGCCGCGATCCCGCCCCGGCACGCCTGCTCGAAGTACTCGACCGCCCGCGCCGGGTCCTCCGCCACTCCGCGCCCGCCCGCGTAGCACTCGCCCAGGCCCCCGCACCCGCGCGGCCAACCTTGCCGGCAGGCTTTTCCGAACAATTCCGCCGCCCGCGCGTAGTCCCTGGGCACACCGCCCCCGGCATGATAGAGCGACGCGAGCACGAAACAACTCTCGCCGTCGCCCCCGTCGCACGCCGGCTGGAATACCCGCGCGCCGTTCCGGCTCACCAACTGCACCAGGAGGGAGCACGAATTGCGAATGCCCAGGTCGCAGGCGCGGCCGTAGTCCTTGCCCGCTTCGTCCAGGTCGCGCGGCGCGACCCGCCCTTCGTCGCGCACCGTCCCCAGCGTGAGGCAGGCCCGCCCCGACCCGTGCAGGCAGGAAACGCTCAGCGTGTGGATCCAGGTCTGGCATCCGTTTCTGCGCCCCTCGTCGCAGGCTTTGTGCCAGAACTCGGCATCGCTGCCGGGGTGCCGCCCGCCCACAAAGCCCGTCCCGGCCATCAGCAGAAACAGCGAACTCCACACCGCCATGTGGACCAGGTTGGCCTGCCTCTCGCTCCACCGCGTGAATTCCGCGAGCGGCCGCAGGCGCAGCGACCGGAACCATGCTCCGGCGGCGGCGCTGAACCGGTCCAGCCACCGCACTGCCAGGTTGAGCGGCGGCACGCACAGCAGCTTGTCGTAAAAGGTCGGCGCTCCCAGCCAGCCGAGGATCGCGTACAGCCCGAAAACGCTCACGCCGTACAGTGCTCCGAACAGAATTTTGCCCAGATGCTTTCGCGGCGAAGTGGCCGGATCGGTCACCAGCAGGTGCAGCCCGAGGAACACCGCGGCCGGAATATTGGAATCCACGAAGTAATACACACCCGTGTATCTCGTGTAAGCCAGGTTCAGCACGAACAGCGTGGCCGCCGCCGAGAGTGTCACCAGCGTCACCGAAAACAAAGCCTGAACCACCAGGCCGAGCAGGAAAATCTCGATGTAGATATTCGGCGGCCGGCCCAGCGTGACCGCCACTTCTTCCGCCCAGGAAATGTGCGTGGCATGCGTCAGGATCAGCCCGGCGGAAAAAACCGCCAGCGCGATCGCCGAGGGATTGAAGATGTGTGTCCGCCGTCCGTCCCGCTTCCACGTGACGAATTCCTTGCAAAGGACGCCCGTCGAAACCATCAGGAACTGCAGGAAGAACCAGTCGTCTTTGAACCACAGAAACAGGTTCGTGCTCAGCACGATGGGAATCGGACCGAACCCCAGAATCCAGGTGTCGCGGCGCGACCAGCAAACCAGCATATCCAGCGCGTACACGAAAGCGATCTGCGCCACGATCAGCGGAATGTAGTGGTACACCTCCCGCCAGTACCATCCCCAATACGCGTAAATGCCGGCGTGCATGGCGAACTGCACATAGTGAGCCGGCCGGGGCACCACTTCGTATTTCAGGACCCGGCCGGAGCGCGCCGCGCTTCGCCCCAGGATCAGCAGAAACGCCAGCAACGCCGCCACCGCGCCCCAAACCGAACCCGCCAGCCGGGGATTGGCGCGCACCCAGGGAAGCGCGGAAACCGCCGCCAGCGCCGCCACCGGGATCAGGACCATCCGTAACGGCTGCTCTCGCTGGGCGACGGCTTGCGGTGGAGCGCGCCTGGGCATGGGAAATAGGATACCCGGACTGCGCTCTTAAAATGTGAATCGCAGCGACCCCTGCATCACTCGTGGCGCGCGCGTCGAGGTCACCTGCCCGAACAGCGCGTTGGTCTGTGCGCCGGTGGTCAGATCGTACCGGGCCGCGGTGTTGATCCCGGAATACTGGGTGTGATTGAACGCGTTGTAGGCTTCCCAGCGGAACTGGAAGAAGCGCTTCTCGTTCTTCATCGGAAACCGCTTGGAAAGCGCCATGTCCCAGTTATTGACCCCCGGATTGCGCACGCTGTACTTGCCCGCGTTGCCCGGGTCGCCCTTGCCCGGCACCGCGAAGGCCGCCGTATTGAACCAGGAGTAGAAAGTGGAACCGTGCGCGTTCGGATCGCCCACCACGTTGACCCGCTGTCCGTCGCCCCCGCCCGTCAGGTCCGTCCCCTGAATCGTGCTGAAACTGATCGCGGCCGGCGTCCCGCTCACCCATTGGGCGATCCCGCTCAGCGTCCAATCGTCGAACACCCATTTCACCGCCTTGTTGCCGTTCACCAGGCCGCTGGCTCTCGGCAGGTCGTAGCTGAAATTCAGCACCGCGTTATGCGTCTGGTCCGAGCCGTCGAAGCCGTAACTCCACGCCCGCAGCGGCCGGTAGATCGGGATTCCGGTGTAGTCCATGAACTTCGAAAACGTGTAGCTGAACCCGAATTGCAGCCTTCTGGCGAACTGCCGGTTGATGCTCAGCAGCAACGCGTGGTAGTTCGAGTTATATGCATTGTCGATCCAGGCGACGTTGTTGTATCCCGGGAACGGACGGAAGAAATTGTCCGTCACGCCGCCGGTGTACTGCGGCAGAAAGTGGGTGCCGTAGGGAACCGTGTTGATCTGCAGCGTCTGCGGGATGTGCTGCCCCAGCACGCCGGCGTAGGAAACATCCACCAGGATGGAATGTCCGGCATCCTGCTGCACGCCGAAAGTCACGTTGTAGTTATCCGACGTCTTGTTATTGATGTTGAACCCCTGCGTGTTGCTGGGCGACAGATAGCCGCTGGTCTGCAGGAATGTGCGCATATCGCCGTAGTAAGTGATCGGGGTCAGGATCGCCGGCGGGTTGTTCACCATACTACTCCACTTACTCAGCCGCGGGTTGTACAGGATGGCCGCCCCGCCCCGGACCGCCGTTTTGCCGTTGCCGAACACGTCCAGCGCAAATCCCAGCCGCGGCCCCCACAGCACTCCCGGCTGATTCACGAACCCCGTCGGCACGTTCTTGTCTCCCGATGTCACCCCTCCCGGAGCCGGATTGCCTACGCCCGGCACGAATAGCCCCACATAGGCTCCCGGCAGCAGCTCGCCGGTGATGGGATTCTGCGCGTATTTCACCCCATTCTGCGTCACCGGAGCAAAAAGCGGCGGCGCCTGCCCGGCCGAGTACAGGTTGCGCATGAATACGGACTGCTCCCCCGTCTTGTGCGGCCACATCTCTCCCGCCCAGGTCCAGCGCACGCCGTAATCCAGCGTAAGACGCCGTGCGATTTTCCAACTGTCCTGCGCGAACCATTCCACCAGACTCTGCCGCATGTTCGCCCCGTACCGGATGTTGGATTCGGTATAGCTGTTGAACACGCCCAGCGCGGCGTTGGCGAACGCATAGTTCGAATCGAGCGGATTCAGCGTGTTCCTGCCGAAATCGAAGGTGCCCGAAAATATGCTCTGCTCCCCTTCGTATTCCCGGATGCGGTACACATCGAATCCCACCTTGATGCTGTGCGCCCCGCGCGTGATGGCTACGCTGTCGCTCAAATTGAACGTAAAGTCGGTGCCTCCGGTGAGCAGCCGATTGTCATAGCTCACATTGGGCGCGTCGGGAACCCCTCCGAACGAGTAGCGCGGAATGTATCCGGACGCATTGGCGTTGGGATACCACTGCCCCAGGTTGTATCCGATTTTCGACCGCAGCACCTTGTCGATTTCGTTGGCGCCATACGGATACCAGGCTTCCCGGTTGTGCCGGATCCCGGTGTCGAACTGATTCACCACGCGCGGGCTGAACACATGCGTTTCACCCATGGCCAGCCCTTCTTCGGTGAAGCAGTAGCATTGCGCAAAAAAGCCCACCGGCGTCGCCCCGGCGGCGACCGCGTATCCCTCCTGCTGCGCCAGCCAGGTCTTGCCGCGAATGAAATACCGGTCCTTGTCGGTGGGAACATAATCCAGCCTGAGAAGCTGGCTCCGCTTGGGGTCTTTGAGCACCTCCTGGATCTGATAGTTATAGTTCCCGCCGCTGATCGCCCGATTGAAGAAGGTAGGCAGTTGCAGGACGTTGAGCAGCGCCTGCCCGTTCGGGTTCAGCCGGTTCTGCGGGATCACATTGCCCGGGAAGGGCGCGCCGGATTGCGTATCGGTAATCGGAATCAGCTTGTTGTTGACGTCCAGCGTCTGCGAAAAATCGCCCTGCCGCTCCAGGGCCGTCGGCATGGTATAAGAGTTCAACGAACCCGGCGTCGAAATCAAGGCCTGCTCGACGTTGTAAAACGCGAACATCTTGGTTCTCCCCTGGTTCCAATGCCCGGGGATGTAGATCGGACCTCCCAAGGAACCGCCAAACGTATTGTAGCGATACCGCGGCCTGCGCACGCCGTTCCGGTTGTTGAAGAAATCGTTGGCGTTCAGCGCGTCGTTACGGATATATTCGTAGGCGCTGCCGTGAAACTCCCGGGTGCCGCTGCGCGTCACCACCTGCACGATCGGCCCGCCGTTGCCTGCATACTCCGCCTGGTAGCTGTTCAGCAGCACTTTCACTTCGCCGATCGCATCCAGCGTGGTCACGCTGGAAAATACGTTGGGCGTGCCCTGGTCGTTGCTCACCACCCCGTCCACCGCCAGGATATTCGTGCCGGAAAACGATCCCGCGATGTTGGGAGTGCTGGTGCCGTAGCTGCCGCCGGTCGAATCCTGGTCCGCCTGGTATTGCACGCCCGGTATGGTGCGCAGCATCGATACCACTTCCCGTCCGCGAGCCGTCAGGTTCGTAAGCTGGGTGTTGGTCAGTTCGGCCGAATGCTCGGAGCTGTCCGTTTGCACCTGCGCCGCCTCCGCCACCACGCTGACCGTCTCGTTCACCTCGCCGATTTGCAGCACGATGTCGCTCAGCGCCACGTGTTCGTTGGCGCTCACCACTACGCCGCGCCGCTCGTACGCTTTGAATCCCGCGTGCTCCACCCGCAAGTCGTACACGCCCGGTTGCAGGGCTACGAGGTTAAAGGCTCCCTCTTCGTTCGCCGACGCCGATCGCGGCTCCAACGTGCTGGCATTCGTCACCGTCACCTTGGCGCCCGCGATCAGTTCCCCGGACGGATCCGTTACCGTCCCGGTGATCGTGCCGGTCACGGTCATTTGAGCGAATAACGGCGCAACGGCGAGTGCGCCCAACAGAATATAGCTCCCAAAACACCATCTCTTCGCCTTCGACATGGAGTTCACCTCATCGACGAACAGGCTCTCAGTGCACCCAGGCACGCCTCCACCCAAGGAAACGCGTGTGGCAACAGTCTATGCTGGACGCGCGCTCCTGTCAACGGTAAAGTAGTAAAGTTTAACGCTAAATGAGGCTTTCCGGTAATGACCCGAGACTGGCGTGTGCCCACGAATCAATCAGGAAGATTTCTGTGACGGCGACAACGCAACGGCGGCTTCGCTGGTGAGCACCCGGAAAGTGAACGTCTCCTGAAGATACAGTTGCACCGCGGAATCGGTATGGCTGAGATAGCCGATCGAAACATCCTGTCCGATGTTGAGCTCAAAGTCGCCGCCTCGCGTCGTCACAACGAACGCGCCTTCAATCGCCGGCGCCCAGATCAGGTTGCCGTCCACGATGCGCTTCACGTGCTCCAGCACCGGATATCCGTGATCGCGGGTTTCGGCGAGCGCCGTATATTCGCCGGCCCCCAGCAAAACCGAGTAAGGCCCGTTGACGCCCACGAGCCGCAACTGGCTCAGCGCGTGTGCAACCGCATCCGGATAAGTCCCGCACATCCGCGGGCAGTGTCTCGATGGGATTGCTGGTGCATTCCCGGATACCCTGGATATCCGCTTCACGGTATCCGTTGAAGATGGCCCGGTCTTCCGCAAAGGCCAGCTTCTTCGCGGCGTCCTTCGCGGGCTGCCAGTCGGAGTCGTCGGAACCGCGCTCCACATCGTCGATCGCCTGACGCGACAGCTCAAACGGAACCCGCAACTCCACCAGCGGCTTCACCTCGCGCTGTCTTGCGAGGATGCCCTCTCGCGGGAGCGGCGATCGGCTTCAGGTGCCCGGTCCCGACTCCGGGCAAAGCGATTCCTCCCGGCGGAAGGAACATCCACGACGCGTCGCCCGGCCAGATACCGCTTCAGCGTTCTCGTCGTCTCTTCCTCGATCTGCGCCCATGCCGCGTCAGAAATGGGCGCCAGCTCCCGATGGAGGTTATTCATCTTTCTCTCCCTTCAGTGATCCTATCCTGAGTGATGTGTCGTGCACGCGCGGCCGGGCGAAGGCGCGGTCGCGACGGCTCGGTGACGGCTCCGCTGCGCGTCCGGCGCGCCGGCAGTGACGTTGTCGAGAAACGTCGCCGACGGCACGAAAAACAGGCTGCCCGTCACGGGCGCGGCTGAAGTCGAGCAGCCGGTCGTAGTTGCCAGGCGGCCGGCCGACGAACATGTTCTCCAGCATGATCTCCGTGATCCGCGGCGTGCGGCTGTAGCCGATAAAGTAAGTTCCGAATTCGCCGTGGCCCGGACGCCCGAAAGGCATGTTGTCCCGCAGAATCTGCAGCTGGCGTCCGTTCTCCTCAATGTTGGTGAGCGCGTTGTGCGCGTATGTGGGCTTGTCCGCGTCGCTCAGTTCCACGTCCGAGAGCTTGCGGCGGCCGATGATCCGTTCCTGCATCTCGACCGGAAGCGCATTCCACGCCTTCAAGTCGTGGAGGTACTTCTGCACGATGACGTAGCTGCCGCCCGCAAAGGCCGGGTCTTCGCCGCCGACGATCGCCGCCTCGCGCGCCGCATCTCCTCGCGGATTCTCCGTGCCGTCGACGAAGCCCATCACATCGCGATCGTCGAAATAGCGGAAGCCGTGCACCTCGTCGGCCACGGAGACCACGTCCCCGATGCTGCTCCATGATCTGCGTGGCCAGTTCGAAGCACAGGTCCATGCGTTTGGCTCGAATGTGGAAGAGAATGTCGCCCGGCGTGGAGACGGCATGGCGTTCCCCGGAGCGAATCTCCCGAAACGGATGAAGCTCGGCGGGACGAGGCGCTCCGAAGAGCTTGTCCCAGGCATCCGACCCGAATCCGGCGACGCACGTAAGGCCCGCCTCTACGTCGCGAAACTCGACCGCGCGAATCAGCCCGGAGAGATCCGCGCAAAAGGCGCGCAACTGCGCGTAGGCGTCCTCGTCCTGGCGGATGCACACCACCAGAAAGATCGCCGCCCGCGTAAGCGGACCGACCACAGGTTGCGGAAGAACGACCTCGTTGAGTTCGCCGGGGGTGTCCATATCTTCCAATCTCGATCTGTGCTGGTTTTCCCCTGAGTATCGCATCCTTTGCAAGGTTGTTGCGACGGCGCCGCAGCGTTTCCGCCTTCAATGGAAATCGTGCGACTCCGGACCCGCGCCCTGCGGTAGCCCGGCGATGCGCGAGGCTTTCACCGAAATCACTCCGTCCAGGTTCTGCAGCACGCCTTCGATCAGCAGGAATCGCTCTCCCAGCACCTCAAATTTGTAGCGGTCGAACGTATCGGGAGTGATGATGGCATTCATGATGCCGGTTTCGTCTTCCATGCTCAGGAACACGAACCCCTTGGCGGTGCCCGGCCGCTGGCGTACGATCACCGACCCGGCAATGCGCACACGCCTGCCGTTGCGTATGCCTGCCAGGTCGATGGCCCGCTTCACTCCCTGGGCGTCCATCTCCGCGCGCCGGTGCGCCATGGGATGCTTACCCACCGTCAGCCCGGTGCCGCGATAATCGGCCCACAGCCGCTCTTCAATATCCATGGCGCGCAAGGGCGAGGGCTGGCCGGTCTCTTCCTGCGGTTCCAGCAGGGGGCCCACCGGCAGAACGGCCCGCTGCGCCTGCCACAGCGCGTCCCGGCGATTCAGCTTGTCCAGCGAATTCAGCGCGCCGATCTCCGCCAGGCGATTGATTTCGTCCTTGCGCAACTCACGAACCCGCAGCGCCAGGTCGTCCACGCTGGTGAACGGCCGCTCCGCGCGCGCCCGCAGCATCGCCTGCGCCGCCTGCTCGCGCAAGCCGCGGGCGTAGCGCAGGCCGAGGCGTAAGACAGGGGTTGGGGATGGGGGTTGGGGATGGGGGAGTAGTTCGATGGTACAGTGCCAATCTGAGACCGCAACATCTACCGGCAGCACACGCAGGCCGTGCCTTTGCGCGTCTTTGATCAGGACGGCCGGCGCATAAAATCCCATCGGCTGATTGTTCAGCATGGCGCAGGTGAAGGCCGCCAGGTAATGACATTTCAAATACGCGCTGGCATACGCCAGCAGGGCGAAACTGGCGGCGTGCGATTCCGGAAATCCGTACAACGCGAAGGACGTAATGGAGCGCACGATGGCCTCCTGCGCCTCGCCGCCAATGCCGTTCCGATTCATGCCCGCGCGCAGTTTCACTTCGATATCGGCCATGCGCTGTTCCGACCGCTTGAACCCCATGGCGCGCCGCAACTCTTCCGCCTCGCCCCCGGTGAAGCCGGCCGCGATCATCGCCATCTTCAGCAACTGCTCCTGAAACAGCGGGACGCCCAGCGTGCGCTTCAGCACCGGCTCCAGCGAAGGATGCAGGTAATCCGGCTTCTCCCGCCCCTGCCGCCGGTTCAGATACGGATGCACCATCTTGCCCACAATCGGCCCGGGCCGGATGATGGCCACCTGCACCACCACGTCGTAAAAGCGGCGCGGCATCATGCGCGGCAGCGAGGACATCTGCGCGCGGCTCTCCACCTGGAACATCCCGATGGTATCGGCGGTCTGCAGCGCCGCAAAGACGGCCGGATCGTTCTGCGGCAGGTGCGCCAGGTCCACCGCTTCACCATAGGTTTCGGGGATCCGCTTGAGAGTCTCTTCGATGACCGCCATCATGCCCAGGCCCAGCAGGTCCACCTTGATGATCCCCATATCGGCGCAGTCTTCTTTATCCCACTGCACCACCACGCGGCCGGGCATGGTGGCCGGCTCCAGCGGCACCACCGAATCGAGCTGTCCCTGGCAGATCACCATGCCGCCGGAGTGCTGGCCCAGGTGGCGCGGCAGGTCCTGCGCCATGCGGTACAGCTCGAAAAATTTGCGCACGCGCGGATGGTGCAGATCGAGCCCCGCGTCTTTGAACTGCTTCTCGGTGGTGTCTTTGGGATCCTTCCATTCCCAGGTGCGCGCCAGCGCGCTGAGCCGCTCCAGGGAAGTGATCTCGAACCCCAGCGCCTTGCCCACTTCGCGCGCCGCGGAACGGCCGCGATACGTGATCACGTTGGCCGTCATGGCCGCGCCCAGTTTGCCGAAGCGCTGGTAGACATACTGGATGACGCTTTCGCGCTTATCGCCGCTGGGCAGGTCGATATCGATGTCGGGCCATTCGCCGCGCTCTTCGGAGAGGAAGCGCTCGAAGAGCAGGTCCATCGCCACCGGATCTACCGCGGTAATTTCCAGGGCGTAACAAACCGCGCTGTTGGCGGCCGACCCGCGCCCCTGCGCCAGAATATCGTTCTCGCGGCAGAAGCGCACGATGTCCCAGACGATCAGAAAGTAGCCCGCCAGTCCCAGCTTTTCGATCAGCGCCAGCTCGCGTTCGATCTGCCGGCGGGCGCGCTCGTGATACGGCTGGTAGCGGCGGCGCGCGCCTTCATCCACGCGCTTGCGGAGGAAGCTGTCCATGGTCTCGCCCGCCGGCACCGGAAAGCGCGGGAATTCGTAGCCCAGGTCGGCCAGCGTGAATTCCAGGCGCGCGGAAATTTCCAGCGTGCGCGCGATGGCGCCGGGCAGGTCGGCGAATAGCCGCGCCATCTCGGCGGGAGTCTTCACATGACGTTCGGAATTGCGCTCCAGCAGGCGCCCGGCCGTGGCCAGCGTGACTTTGTTGCGCACGCAGGTGAACACATCCAGCAGTTCGCGCTGCGCCGGCGTGGCGTAAGCCACCCCATTGGTGGCGACCACCGGAATGCCGAGACTCGCGGCGCGTTCGGCAATGGCCTGATTGCACGCTTCTTCGTCGCGATCGTAGTGGCGCTGCAACTCGGCATAGAGGTTGTGCCGGCCGAAAATCTCCAGCAGGCGCGCTTCGGGATGGCGCGTCAGGCAGATCAGGCCGCTTCGAAAATTCCGCCAGCTCTTCCATGGTGGCCGCGCCTTCGCCCTTCTTTGCCCGCAGCTTCATGCGGGTCACCAGCCGGCACAGATTCTGATACCCCTCGCGCGACGCCACCAGCAGAGGATAGGAAATACCGTTGGTGCAGGTAATCTCCGACCCGATATGCGCCCGCACTCCCGCTTTCTTGGCAGCCATATGGAATCGCGGCGCGCCATAGACGCCGTTCCGGTCCACCAGCGCCATGGCCGGCATCTGCAGCTCGGAACAAGCCCCCGCCAGCTCTTCCGGCACACATCCACCCTCCAGAAAACTGAAAGCCGACCGGGCATGCAGTTCGACGTAGGGTCCATTGTTCATTCACCACGGAGGCACGGAGGCACGGAGGAAGACACGGAGAAAAACAAATCTCCTCTTCTCTCCGCGTCTTCCTCCGTGCCTCCGCGCCTCCGCGATGAGTTTGGGGTTAGCGTTTGTCAGGAAATAACCATGCCAATCGCTCCCTCACGGTCGCGGCTCCGATGCGCGTTCAGAGCCGCGACCGTGAGGGAGCGTAGAGCCAATTGATCTAATAGTTTTCTGACGACCAGCTAAGATCCCTCCACAAACCATCCCTGCGGATCGCAATAAAGCCGGTACAGCGCGCCATCCGAGAGCGCGATGTCCCATTCGTCGCGCGACCATGGCTCGCGCGTCCACCAGTCGCCGGAGGTCCGCCAGGGGCCGGCGTATTCCAGTACTTTCCCGCGGACCCCTTCGGCGGTGACGAAGTTCGGCTGTCCCTCGGCCAGCGCCACGCGCGCGATGCGCGGAGGACGGAATACGCGCAGCATCAGGCGCGGCCCGCCCGGCGAGGCGATGGCAGGCTTCGCTGCCGCCGCCATCTGAAATGCGTTCGGGCGATGCGTATCCAGCAACTCCGGCGAACCTACGCGGTCCGCTCCCACAATGGACTTGATGCGCGCCAGCGTCAGTTCCAGCTTCACCGGCTCCGGCGCGGCCGGCACGAACAGCCCCGATTGCGCCGCCTGCGGCTTCACCGGATGCATCCCCATCCAGATATGCACGATGGGCGCCTGTGGCGGATGCGCGCTCAAATCCAGGTGCCACAGTTTCAGGAACGCTTTCGAATCAAGCGAAGGCACGGGCAGCCGCAAAGTGCGTTCGAAGGTGGTGCGGTCTTCCAGTTTCAGGCGCAGGCGGATTTCGTCGGTGGCCAGCGCACGCGTGGCCAGGCTGGTACAGAGGCCGTTTAACAGGCTGGCCAGCAGGAAGGCCAGCGGTTCCAGCAGGTCGATGGGGTAATCCGGCTCGATCTCGTTTTCGAAGCGCAGCGGATCTTCCACCGGCACCAGTTTGCGATCGGCCTCTCCGCGAGCCAGTTCGCGCAGACGCAGCCCTTCTGCTCCAAGCCGTTCGGCGATTCCCAGCGGCGGCAGCGCGGCCAGTTCGGAAAATCGATAAATGCCCCATCGCGCCAATGTTTCCGCCATCTCCAAAGTTGGAGAAAGCAGCGAGACCGGCAGACTCGCCAGGAACTTGGCTTCATCGCCGTAGGGCACCACACTGATCCCCGAAAAGCCGCGCGCCGCGCAGATGGCGGCATCGGGATTGGAGGCCAGTGCCACGTTCACCGCCCCCGCCCGCCGCGCAATCGCGCCCGCCACATCCTGCGGATGGCCGAACAGCCGATCCAGTCCGGAAGCATCCAGCACCACCGTATCTGAGGAAATCTCTTCCACTACGGGCGAGAACTCCAGCGCCACCGCCAGCAATTTTCCGGGACCATGCAGACAGGCAAACATACTAACCGGCCCGAAGGGCCGTACCATTCCCCAGCCCCCAACCCCTATCCCCAGCCCCTGCCTCTTTCATATAGAAGCTCCCCACACGCACGAGCGGCCCACCGGCTTGGAGGACCGGCTCCACACCCGGATGCCGCGCAGCAGCCGCGAACTCGCGGGCGCGCCGCTCCACTCCACCTGTTCCCGCGCGCATTCCAGCATCAGGGAAGCGCACGTTTTGGCATTGCTCTGGCGAGCCACCGTTACCAGCACCGTGGGCGTATGCTCCACCGCGCGGCGCAAACGAAACCAGGACGTCAGCGAAATCCGCCGCGCCGTCGCAGGCGCGGTATCGCCCAGATCCATCGCCACCACGCCGAACCCGCCGCCCTGAATCAGCAGATCCGCGGCCTTCAGCGCCTGCTCCGCGCTCCTCGCGGCCCGCACCCAAATCAGGCGATCCAGCCGGACCCCGGCAGCCGCGGCGGAAATGGGATCGAAGGCATCGTCGGCATCCACCAGCGCGCAGATTTCCTGCCGCGCCGTGGCTTCCGCCAGAATGGAGACCAGCAGGCTGGTGCGGCCGGAGGAGGCTGGACCGTAAATCTCGGTCAGACAGCCCCGGGGGAGGCCTCCGGTGACGGAATCGATTTCCGCAATGCCGGTCCGCGCAGTCTCCGGAAGCGGCCGGGACTGCCAGTCAAGGTGTCCGCCCAGAACCGCTTCGAACTGTTGTTTGAGGACCGCCGCACCCATCGCTATTTCGCTTTTTATTCGCCTGTACTTTACTTTTACAGGAAGCGGGCGGCCGGTGTCAAGCTCTATCGCAGAGTGGCTGTAACCCAATCAGTCCAAATGGCTTCTTCGCCCGGACAAGCAAGCGGTTCACCATCCAGAACAGCCTTGACAAAGTTCTCCACGCAAGGGTAATGCAGATTGGCGTGGGTGGGCAACTGCTCCTCCCTGCCGGGGTATCGCAGCGCCGGCCCGTGGAGCGGATCGAGATTGATTTCTCCCTCCGTCCCAATCACCCGGAACTGATCGCGGAACACATGCGAGTTCCAGCGCACATCCACCACGCCGCGCACAGGGCCGGCATATTCGATCATCACCGTGGCGCAGTCTTCCACCGCCAGGCGATGCACCGCATTCGACCGCATGCCGGCCGCCTTCACCGGCCGTCCAAACAGGAAGTTGAGCGCATCGATGCGGTGCGACCCGATATCGTAGAGCGGCCCACCGCCGCTCATCGCCGGGTCCACCAGCCATTCGCGGCCGGTAATTTCCAGCCAACTGTGGCAGTTGGCTTCGGCCAGCACCGGTTGGCCGATGGCGCCCGCGGCTATCAGTTCTTTGGCGCGCATCAGCTTGGGGTAGAGCCGGCGGTAATAAGACACGCCGAAGAGGCGGCGGCATTCCCACGCGGCCGCCGTCATGTCCCTCGCTTCGGGGTAATTCATGCCCACCGGCTTCTCACACAGGACATCCTTGCCCGCGCGCAGGCTGGCGATAGCGTGCGGGGAGTGGAGCGCCACCGGAGAAGCTACGTATACGGCATCGATCGCGTCATCCCGCAACGCTTCGTCGAGCGAGGTCCAAACGCGAACGCCGGGATAAGCCTCTGCCTTCTTCGGATCGCGAGTCACCACGCCGTAAAACCTGCTGCGCTCTTCCGCCTGGATCGCGGGGATTACCCGCCTGCGCGTGATATCGCCGATACCGATGACCAGCCAACGCACCATGAGCGCCATGCTAGCATGAACCTCCGGACCACCTCAGATGCGCTTCATACCGCTTACCCTGGACGAAGCCGTCGCCAGCGGGCCAACCAGTTCCGGGCTGAATTTCGTTTAACCCGGAAGATCCTGCCACCCGGCAATGGTTTGCTGCACGGGCGTCTCTCAGAAATCTCGCCTCGTGTCCCTGGGAGAATACTCCACCCAGGACGGTGTCACCACCATCTCGGTGAGCCGCTGATATAATCGAACGCAGATTTTGGGCGGAGGTTCCCGGATGCGATGTTTGTTGGCTCTTGTTCTGTTGCCCACACTCAGTGCGGCGGATCTGGCGGGTTCGAAGGATCCGCCGGGCATGAAACGGTACGAAGGCAGCGAGATCGTGGGCTACCACGCGCCGGCGTTCGACGAATACCTGGTACCGCTCTCGCCGCCTACGGACATGTACCCGCCGAAATATACCAAGAGCGCTCGCGTGGAAGGGCAACTCAGCCGCTACACCTACCTGGCGCCGGCAGGCCGCACCGGAACCGAACTGCTGCGCAACTACCGGCTGGAATTTCAGAGGCTGGGACTCGACATCGTATACGAGAAGCACCTGGAAGACCGCGGATGGTTCGGTCCCACCTATAACAAGATCGCCGATGCGGACGGCATCGGCCAGATCCTTGCCTATAATGAAGCGTCCGAACGCATGCTCGTGGGTAAGACCAAACAGACTCCGCCCAGCTACTACGTCGTCTTCGTGACGGAATACAAAGACGGCGTGATCCCCGATCGCCTGCAGGGCAAACTCGCCAAAGGGCAGGCACTGGCGGAGATCGTTTTCATCGCGCCCGACGTGATGGAAAAGAAGATGACCTTCGTCAACGCCGACGAGATGAAGCAGGGACTTCGCGACTCCGGAAAGGTGGCATTGTACGGCCTCTACTTCGATACCGATAAGGACGTGGTGAAGCCGGAATCGCAGCCCACCCTCGAAGAGATCGCGAAGTTGCTGAAGGGCGATCCCGCGCTGCACCTGCACGTGGTGGGACACACCGACAGTCAGGGCAAGCCGGACTACAACCTCGACTTGAGCCGGCGGCGCGCCGCCAGCGTCGTTCGCGAACTGACGGCGAAATTCGGCATTGGCGCGGACCGCCTGGATTCCTTCGGCTGCGGCCCGTATTCCCCGTCGGCATCCAATGCCACCGAGGAAGGCCGCGCTAAAAATCGCCGCGTGGAACTGGTTGAGTGATTGCCGCGGCTACTGCACCGAAAACAGCACTCCGCTCGCCGGTGAAGAGATTCCGTCCGCGCTGGCCACAATTGCCTGATCCCCGCTGGGCGCAGTGTCCGGCACCGTCACGGCAATCTGGTAAAGTCCCAACGCCGAGGGATTGAGCGCCCCTGCGACCACCGTAGCAGGCACACCGCCGATGGTAATGGCCGGCGGAGTCGCCACGGAAGCCACGGCGGGGCCCAGCGCTTGCGCGGACGTCTCGCCCGCGGCCACCGTCGGACTCACGGGGCCAAAGCCCGTGCCCCATAAGACGACGGTCTCCCCCCGGGCCGCGGGCGAGGAGCCGGTAAACATACCGGCCGGCGCCACCAGCGTGCCATCCAGATGCGTGGCGATCGCGTAACTGCCCGCCTGGAAAAAGGCCGGCGCGAAACTGGTAGCGGTCACGTCCACCGTATTGCTGGTGCCGGCGGAGTTCGTCACCGTGACGCCGACCGAGCCCGTGCCGAAATCCGGGGCCTGCACGTTGATCTGCGTAGGACTGATGTAATACACATAGGCCGGCTTTCCGCCCATCGACACACTGACGCCGTCAAGCGACGTGGGCGTTCCATCGATGAAGTCTGCGGTGGTCCAGGTGCGTGTGGTGGTAGACAGCCCCGTGCCACGGATGGTGACCCACGACCCGGCCTCGATGAGCGCGCCGAAACTGGCCCCGTTCACCACTCCATTGTCCGAAATGACCGGCACGCTGCCGCTTGCTGCGGCCGGGGTCAGGGTATAGGTACCGCTGTAAATATGGTCGCCGCTATCGTTATTGCCATTGCCGTTGGCGGCATTCGCGGCGATGAATACGGAGATCGATCCCACGTCCGTGGCCGGCGGCATCCAATCGAACTCAAACGTGATCGAGCCGGTGATCCCCAGCCGTGTGCCCGCCAGTGTCTGTTCCACGTACATGAGCGGAACGGTGGAAGCGCACGCGCCGCCGGCGCCGGAACCGATGTTGCGAAAATTCGTGCTCGAACAGAGTACCTGCGTGTTGCTGTCCGTAGATGTAAAACCTCCGGCTGCGGTGCTCACAGCGGTACTGTTGCGCGCCGTAGCCTGGAAGCCCCAGCGTCTGGCGCTGCTGTCCACAATGGTGACGATCCAGTGTTGCACTTCGCCGGGAACGTACGTTTGCGAGCCTCCGAAGTTGATGGAAACGCTGCCGCCCTTGGTATTCACCGAACTCTCGCCGGAACCGTGGCACGCGGCGCAGGTGCCGTTTTCGCCGGGCACTCCGGAATAGCCCGGATCGGGGCCGGCGGAATTCGCATACACAAATAGAGGAATTGTGAAAAGAAAAATGAGTGTTTTCATTGTGACTGCTAACTGAGATGCGCGCCGCACCCACCGCGTTCTATCGCCACAGGAGTTTTAGCATTCCTTAACTTTTAAGGGTAAGCAAAACATTTCACAATAGTATTGTCTTATGTGTGCTTCCTCATAATGGGTGAGGTCGTGCTGAAGCCAGTATTGAGGTTACGGTGGAGGGCGGTTAGTGCCGTCGAATTCCACGGCCCGGCGTGACCTTTTGTAGCTTGCCGTCCCTCACCACGAAGATACCGTTGACCAGCACGAACGGGATACCGTCGGAGTACTGCGCGGGCTAATCGAAGGTGGCGCGGTCGATAACGCGAGCCGGGTCGAACGCAGTGATATCGGCGTCGGCCCCCACCGCCAGATGGCCCCTGTCCTTGAGCCCGAGCCGTGCGGCGGGCAGGGCAGTCATCTTATTGAGCGCGGTCATGAGGGGCAGGGCATGCTGCTCGCGAACGTAGCGCCCCAGTACGCGGGCGAACGTGCCGGCGGCGCGTGGATGCCCTTTGCCCTCGTCCAGAATGCCGTCGCTGGCCACGATCACCGTGGGGTCCGCCATCGCCATGCGCGCGACCTCTTCGGGAATCCCGTGGATGGCCACCATCCCGCCCTGCTTGCGATAGCGGGCGAAGCTTTCCGCGGTGAGGCGCTCGCCCGTTGCGGCCCATTGCAGGTCGCCATAGCTGATGTGTCCCAGCCGGTTCTGCCAGCCTTCGTCGAAGATGGCCGACGCCAGGTCCGTCATCCCGGCGGTGTACGGGTACGCCTCCGTAGTGACGTCCATCCCGTGTTTGCGCGCACCGGCGATCATCTGCAAACAGACCGGCGTCTCCGGCCAGGCAGGTGCTCGTGATGTGGACCACGTGGAGCGAAGCGCCGGTGGCCGCCGCGTCGGCGAGCACTTCCTGGAGCGAATCGATAGCGCCCGGCTCTACCGGTCCACTGTTGCGCATGTGGACGAAGAGCGTGACATGGGTCTCCGCGGCCAGCCGGAATACGTCCAGAATCTGCGCGCGAGTCTCCTTCACGTAGGCGATCCCCATGCCGATGCCCATGGCGCCGTCAGCGATCCCGCGGCGCAGCAGGCGCAGCGCCTCCTGGTGTTCCGCCGGGGTGGGTACGCGTTCCGCTGCGGCGTCATGCGGCAGGAAGGTGCCGGTATCGTGCATGGCGGTCATCAGCGCCGGAATGTGGCCCACGGTAGCGCCGAAGTTGATCAGCGAATGGCCTTCGCGTTCGGCATACCAGGGCGGCACGGGCGAAACTCCCACCTCCATTTCGAGCGCGGAGGTCACGCCGTCGCGCGCCTTGAAGGCGAAATTCTCCGGGTTGATGCGGTGCTGGTGGATGTCGATAAGCCGGGGGCGACCACCAGTCCCTTCACATCCACCACTTCCCGCCCGCGCAACGGCGTCGCGGAAACGGCGGCGATTTTACCGCCCGCGATCCCGACGAATCGCACTGCATCCAGATTCGACGCCGGATCCATGACGCGCCCGTTCGCCAGGACCACGTCATATTGCTGCGCCACCAGCGGCATCGCGGCAAGGGCCAGCACGCCTAGACGGTACACAGCGTCACGGCCTCTTTGAGCGAAGTGATGGGGTCGCGCATCGGCACGAACTCGTGCGCGAAGTAGCCCTGGAAATTCAGGTCGGCGATGGCCTTGGCAATGGTGCGCCACTGCAGTTCCTGGGTATCGTCCAGCTCGTGCCGGCCGGGCACGCCGCCGGTGTGGAAGTGGCCGATGTACTGGATGTTGTCGCGGATGGTGCGGATGATGTCGCCTTCCATGATCTGCATGTGGTAGATGTCGTACAGCAGCTTCACGCGCGGCGAATCCACGCCCTTCACCACCTCCACGCCCCAGGCGGTGTGGTCGCACTGGTAGTCCTTGTGGTTCACCTTGCTGTTCAGCAGCTCCAGGCAGATGGTGACGCCGTTGTCCTCGGCGAACTTCTTGACGCGGCTCAGGCCGACGATGCAGTTGTCCTTGCCTTCGTCGTCGGACATGCCCTTGCGATTGCCGGAGAACGTGATCACGTTGGGCACCTTGGCTTCGGCCGCGCGCTTGATGCGCCCGCGGATTTCGGCTTCCAGGCGGTCGTGATTCTCCTTGCGATTCCAGCCGTCGGGAATGCTCGCCTTGCCCTGCGTCATGGTGGGGACCAGCCCGTATTTGCGAACGGTGGGCCAGTCGTCCGGCTCGACCAGGTCGATGCCGCTCACGCCCATCTCGGCGGCCTGGCGGCAGAGGTCGTCGAGCGGAATTTTGGAATAGCACCAGCGGCACACCGACTGTTTGAGTCGTCCGGCCGATCCCGGCGCGGCGGGCACCAGCGGAGCCGCGGCCAAGGCGGCCCCAATTGTTCGAAACGCGCTTCGACGGGTCATGATTGAGGATCGTATCACAGGGACGGCCCAGGAGCGTTATTCTTGTGTACGCATGCCATCGTACATCGGAGCCATCGACCAGGGCACTACCAGCACGCGCTTCATCGTCTTCGACCGCGCCGGCCGGATCGTCGCCTCCGCGCAGAAGGAGCACGAGCAGATCTATCCGCAGCCGGGCTGGGTGGAGCACGACCCCGATGAGATCTGGTTCCGCACCCGCAGGTGATCGCCGAAGCCATGGCAGCAGGCGCGGCCTGCGGCCGGCCGACCTGGCCGCCATCGGCATCACCAACCAGCGCGAAACCACGGTGCTGTGGAACCGCCAAGACCGGCCGCCCCGTGCACAACGCGCTGGTGTGGCAGGACACGCGCGTGGGCGACGTGGTCAGCGAATTCGCCGCGAAGGCGGCGCCGACCGCTTCCGCGCCAAGACCGGCCTGCCGCTCTCCACCTATTTCAGCAGCCTCAAGATCCGCTGGATGCTGGACCACGTCCCCGGCGCGCGCGAGCGGCCGAAGCGGGCGAACTGCTGTTCGGCAACATCGACACGTTCCTGGTCTGGCATCTCACCGGCGGCCTGCACATCACCGACTGCACCAACGCCAGCCGCACCCAATTGATGAACCTGGCCACGCTCGACTGGGACGCGGAACTGCTCGCAGGCTTTCGGCATTCCGCGCGCAGATCCTGCCGCGCATCCGCTCCAGCAGCGAACGCTATGGCGACGCCACGCTGGACGCGGTGAAGGGCGTGCCCATCGCCGGCATCCTGGGCGACCAGCAGGCCGCGCTGGTGGGGCAGACCTGCTTCCACGCCGGCGAAGCCAAGAACACGTACGGCACCGGATGTTTCCTGCTCATGAACACCGGCGACACAGATCGTGCACTCCCGCTGCGGCCTGCTGACCACGGTGGCGTTCCGGCTGGGCGGCGCCGGCGCAATACGCCCTGGAAGGCAGCGTGGCCATCACCGGCGCGCTGGTGCAGTGGATCCGCGACAACTTCGGCCTGATCGGCAAGAGCGCGGAAATCGAGACCCTGGCGCGCACCGTGGACGACAACGGCGGCGTCTACTTCGTGCCGGCGTTCTCCGGCCTGTACGCGCCGTACTGGAAGCACAACGCGCGCGGCGTGATCGCCGGGCTGACGCGCTACACCAACAAGGGCCACCTGGCGCGCGCCGTGCTGGAAGCCACCGCATTCCAGACGCGCGAAGTGGTGGAGGCCATGGAGCAGGACTCCGGCATGCCCGTCGGCGTGCTGCGCACCGATGGCGGCATGGTGGAGAACGATCTGCTGATGCAGTTCCAGAGCCGACATTCTGGACCGCGAAGTGGTGCGCCCCGAGTGAAGGAGACCACCGCGCTGGGCGCCGCCTACGCCGCCGGCCTGGCCGTCGGCTTCTACGCGAGCCTGGACGACCTGCGCGCGCACTGGTCGGTGGACCGCACCTGGAAGCCCGCAATGGAAGCCGCGCCGGCGCGAGAAGATGTACCGCTTCTGGAAGAAGGCCGTCACGCGCTCGTTCGACTGGCTGGAGGAGGAATAAGGCGCATGGGAAAACGGCTGTTCGGCGAGTTCATGGGGACCATGGTGCTGATCCTCATGGGCAACGGCGTGGTGGCCAACGTGCTGCTGCGGAAATCGAAGGCCGAAGGCGCCGGCTGGATGGTGATCGCCACCGGGTGGGCCTTCGCGGTGATGATCGGCGTGTTCACCGCGATCGCCTGCGGCAGCGCCGACGCGCATCTCGAATCCCGCCGTCACGTTGGGCGCGCGGTCGTCACCGGCGATTTCAGCAAATTCCTGCCCTATCCTGGGCGCGCAACTGGCCGGCGCCTTGGCGGCGCCACGCTGGTGTGGCTGCACTTCTGCCCGCACTGGCGCGAGACGCCGGATCCCGACCGCAAGCTGGCCTGCTTCTGCACATCGCCGGCGATCCGCAATCCCGCCGCCAACCTGATCGAGCGAAATCATCGGCACGTTCGTGCTGGTGCTGGTGGCCGGCGCCATCGGTTCGAAGGCCGTCTCGGCGACCGGACCCGCGCCGGGTTGGGGCCGTACCTGGTGGGGAGCCTGGTCTGGGGCATCGGCCTGAGCCTCGGCGGCACCACGGGGTACGCCATCAATCCGGCGCGCGACCTTGGACCGCGCATCGCGCACGCGCTTCTGCCCATCGCCAAGAAGGCGCGATTCGGACTGGGCCTACGCGCCCGTCCCGATCGTGGGCCCGCTGGTCGGCGGCGCGCTGGCGGGACTCGTGGTGAAGCTGGTCGGGATTTAGGCTGCGTCCGGCCAGACGCATCGGGCGTTTCACCCGACACAGCACGTGCCTCCGCAGCGGGTGCCCTTCCGGAATGCGCGGGTGGTCAAAATCGCCGGCGGGGTCGTGCGTCATCCCGATCTTCTCCATCACGCGGCGGGAGGGGCGGTTGCCCGAACGCCGTAAACACCCCGATCTCCGGCAGCCTCAACTCATCGAAGGCGTAGCGCAGCACGGCCACCGCGCCCCTCCGTGGCCAGGCCGCGATTCCAAAACTCCGGTCGGCAGCCGCCAACCGATTTCCACGCACGGCGTGAAATGCGCTTCGAACGATGGCACGCTGAGGCCGATGAAACCCACAAACCCTCCCTCCTCTGCAATTCCGCGGCGAAAAAGCCGAAGCGGGCCCCGCAAAGTGCGCTTCGATGCCGATCCACGGCCGCGTCGCTTTCCTGCCTCGTCAGGCAGGCGGGAAAGTGCGCCATCACGCGGGGGTCGGCATTCATCCGCGCGAACGGTTCACGATCGGACGGCTGCCACAATGAAGAAGGAGCCGTGCGGTTTGAACTCTCACGGTATCATAGAAAGGGAAAGCCTCCCGCAAATGGCATCGCAATCCGAACCGGAAATGGGTATCAATAGCTGGCTCGAAGACGAGCTGTATCAACAGTATCTGCACGACCGCTCCGCGGTGGACGAAAGCTGGAAGCACGTCTTCGAGAAGACCAACGGCCGATCAGCGCCGGCGGCTCCCGCACCCGCGCGCCCGCGGCCCGCCCCCGCGCCGCAGCCTCTGGCCGGCGAGCAACTTGCAGCCGCTGCGCGGCGCGGCCGGCACGCATCGCCGAGAACATGGCGGCCAGCGTCTCCATTCCGCTCGCCACTTCGCAGCGCACCATCGCCGTCAAGGTGATGGACGAGAACCGCCGCATCATCAACCAGCACCGCACCCTGGTCGGCCAGAGCAAGGTCTCCTACACCCACCTGATCGGCTGGGCGATCGTGAAGGCGCTCGAAGAGCTTCCCGGCCTCAACCACGCCTACGCCGAAAGCGACGGGCAGCCGTTCCGCGTGGTGCGGCCCGCAGATCAACCTCGGCATCGCCGTCGACGTGGCCGGGCAAGGACGGCGCGCGCAGCCTGATGGTGCCCAACATCAAGAACGCCGGCGCGCTCAATTTCCAGGAGTACCTGACCGCCTTCGACGACCTGGTGGCGCGCGCCCGCACGCGGCAAACTCACGCCCGCCGATTTCCAGGGCACCACCATTTCGCTCACCAACCCCGGCACCGTCGGCACCATGGCCTCCAACCCGCGCCTGATGACCGGGCCAGGGCGCCATCATCGCCGCCGGCGCCATCGACTATCCCGGCCGAATACCGGGGCGCCGCCGCCGAAACGCGCGCCATGCTCGGCATCAGCAAGGTGATGACGCTGACCTGCACCTACGATCACCGCATCATTCAGGGCGCGGAATCGGGCATGTTCCTGGGCAAGCGTGCAGGCGCTGCTCGACGGCGAGGACGGCTTCTACGAAGAGATCTTCGACCACCTGCGCATGCCGCACCAGCCGGTGCGCTGGGAGACCGACCGCAAGCCGCTGCTGCCCGGCATGACCGCCGCGCGCCACGCCGAGATCGCCAAGGAAGCCGGCGATCATGCAGATGATCAACGCCTACCGCGTGCGCGGCCACCTGATCGCCGATCTCGACCCGCTCGGCGCCGAGCCCAGCTACCATCCCGAACTCGACCCGGAGACCTACGGCCTCACCATCTGGGATCTGGACCGCGAATTCCTCACCGGCAGCCTGGGCGAAGCCATCGGCGAGGGCGCGCCCAAGCCGGTCGCCACGCTGCGCGAAATCCTGGAGACGCTGCGCCAGACCTACTGCGGCAAAATCGGCTGCGAGTACATGAACATCCAGGTGCCGGAGCAGAAGCGCTGGCTGCAGCAGCGCATGGAGCCGGAGGCCAACAACTGGCCGCTCGACCGCGAGACGCGCCTGCGCATCCTGCGCAACCTGATCGCGGCCGAGGAGTTCGAGCACTTCCTGCACTCCCGCTTCGTCGGCCAGAAGCGCTTCGCGCTCGAAGGCGGCGAAACCGCCTCGCCATTCTGGAAGAGATGCTGGAGCGCGCCGCCGCCGACAACGTCCACGAAGTGGTGATCGGCATGGCGCACCGCGGCCGCCTGAACGTGCTGGCCAACGTCGTCGGCAAGGACGTCAAGCAGATCTTCTCCGAATTCGAAGGCGAGATCGATCCGGCCAGCACGCAGGGCTCGGGCGACGTGAAGTATCACCTGGGCGCCACGCGGCGTGCGCAAGACCGACAGCGGCAGCGAGATCGTCGTCTCGGTGTCGCCCAATCCCAGCCACCTGGAAGCCGTCGATCCGGTGGTGGAAGGCATCGTGCGGCCCAAGCAGGACCGCCTCGGCGACACCGCGCGCGAGCGCGTGATCCCGCTGCTGATCCACGGCGACGCGGCCTTCGCCGGCCAGGGCGTGGTGGCCGAGACGCTGAACCTCTCGCAGCTCGACGGCTACTCCACCGGCGGCACCATCCACCTCATCATCAACAACCAGATCGGCTTCACCACGCTGCCCGACGAATCGCGCTCCACGCCCTACTCCACCGACGTCGCGCGCGGCGTGCAGGCGCCCATCTTCCACGTCAACGGCGACGATCCCGAGGCCGCCATCCGCGTGGTGCAGATCGCCTTCGATTACCGCCAGCAGTTCAAGAAGGACGTGGTGATCGACATGATCTGCTATCGCCGCCACGGCCACAACGAAGGCGACGACCCCAGCTACACGCAGCCGATCCTGTACCGCAAGATCAAGGAGCATCCGTCGGTCGCCACGCTGTACGCGCGAGCGGCTGGTGCGCGAAGGCGTGGTCACGGACGAGGAGGTGCGACGCCATGCGCAAGGCCGCTGGCCGACGCGCCTCTCGGCAGGCCTACGACGCGGCGCAGCAGCGCGCCGAGCGCTACGAACTGCAGGAACTGAGCGCGGTCGCCGGCGAGGAGATCGGCGGCTTCTGCCCGCGCACCGCCGTCAACCACGCAGGTGCTGGAGCGCGTGATCCGCGGCATCACGCAGTTCCCCGAGAATTTCCACCTGCATCCCAAGCTGCGCGGCTTCGTCGAGAAGCGCCGCGACGCCATCGCCAAGGGCGGCACCGTCGATTGGGCCTTCGGCGAAGCGCTGGCCTTCGGCACGCTGGTGCTGGAAGGCACGCCGGTGCGGCTCAGCGGGCAGGATTCCGGCCGCGGCACCTTCAGCCAGCGCCACCTGGCGTTCTACGATTCCGAAACCGGCCAGCGCTACATCCCGCTGCAGCACATCTCGCCCGGACCAGGCGCGCTTCGAAGTCTTCGACAGCTCGCTCAGCGAGTACGCCGTGCTGGGCTTCGAGTTCGGCTACAGCGTGGCCGATCCGCTGACGCTGGTGATCTGGGAAGCGCAGTTCGGCGATTTCGCCAACGGCGCGCAGATCATGATCGACCAGTTCATCTCCTGCTGCCGAACAGAAGTGGGGACAGCCGAGCGGCCTGGTGATGCTGCTGCCGCACGGCTACGAAGGCCAGGGGCCGGAGCACTCCAGCGCGCGCATCGAGCGCTTCCTCACGCTGTGCGCCGAAAACAACATGCAGGTGTGCAACTGCACCACGCCGGCGCAGTACTTCCACCTGCTGCGCCGCCAGATGTACGGCGGCCCCGACCGCCGCGGCACGCGCAAGCCGCTGGTCATCTTCACGCCCAAGAGCCTGCTGCGCCATCCGCGCGCCGTCTCCACGCTGCACGATTTCACCACCGGCGGCTTCCCCGAGATTCTGGGCGACCCGCGGTCGCCGACCACGCACGCGCATCTCGCGCGTGGTCTTCTGCTCCGGCAAGATCTACTACGATCTGCTGGCCGCGCGCGAGGAGCGCAAGGCGGACCACGTGGCGCTGGTGCGCGTGGAGCAACTCTATCCGTTCGCGGCCGAGCAGGCGCGCGACATGCTGGCGCGCTACCCGGCCGACGGCCGAAGTGGTCTGGGCGCAGGAAGAGCCGCGCAACATGGGCGCGTGGCGTTTCATGCGCGAGCAGATCCAGCCGCTGCTGGACGATACGCGGCGCGAAGTGCGCTACGTCGGACGTCCGGAGAGCGCCAGCCCGGCCACCGGCTCCGGCAAGCGGCACCAGCAGGAGCAGGCGGAATTCTCAACGACGCGCTGACTCCGGGTGCCATTTCGCAGACCAAGCGCGTGCGGGTGGTGGCGCGAAGAAAGAAGTAAAAGCCCGGGCTCCACTCCGATTCCCACCGGCGCGTGGTGCTAATCTATTCGGCAGATGATTCCCATGGTCATTGGCGTTCCGAAAGAAGTTAAAGATCACGAGACGCGCGTCGGGCTGGTGCCGGCCGTCGTCACCGACCTCCGCGAGGCCGGCCACGAAGTGTTGGTCGAAACGCATGCCGGCGACGGCAACTCCCTGACCGACCGTGAATACATGCAGGCCGGCGCGCACATGCTCAACAGCGCGGCCGAGGTCTGGACCAAGGCGGACCTGGTGGTGAAGGTCAAGGAGCCGCAGCCCTCCGAGTACGCGCTACTTCCGGCCCGGCCTGATCCTCTTCACCTACCTGCACCTGGCGCCGCTGCCGGACCTGACGGACAGCCTGCTGGACGCCGGCGTCAACGGGGTGGCCTATGAGACCGTCCGCGAGAGCCGATGGCTCCCTGCCGCTGCTCACGCCCATGAGCGAGGTGGCCGGCCGCATGTCGTCCAGGTGGGCGCGCACTACCTGGGCGACCCAACGGCGGCCGCGGCATCCTCCTCGGCGGAGTCCCCGGCGTGGCGCCCGGCCAACGTCGTCATCCTCGGCGGCGGGATCGTGGGCACCAATGCCGCCAAGATCGCCCTCGGAATGGGCGCCCACGTGACCATCCTCGACCGCAACCTCAACCGCCTGCGCGAGCTCGACGACATCTTCAACTGCGCGTCGTCACCCTGGCCTCCAACGCCTTCACCATCGGCGAGAGCGTCAGCGACGGCCGACCTGGTCATCGGCGGCGTGCTGGTGGCCGGCGCATCCGCCCCCCAGCTCGTACGGCGCCAAGATCGCCACCATGAAGCGCGGCGCCGTCGTGGTGGACGTCGCCATCGACCAGGGCGGCTGCTTCGAGACATCGCACGCCACCACCCACACTGAGCCCACGTCTACTTCGTCGACGACGTGCTCCATTACTGC
>CAVVLD010000056.1:0-43130 GCA_963748795.1 uncultured Solibacteraceae bacterium | reverse complement strand
ATCTTGCTGCTCAAACTAATATGAATATGTATAATACAACAAGGGGAGACTTGTCTCCTTACCGTGCTATTGGTTCTACTGCTGCTGATCAATTAACTTCTAGGCTTTCTGACTTAACCTCTCCTATTGTAATGGATCAAGCCACATTAGAAAAAACTCCAGGTTATCAGTTTAATTTAACTCAAGGTCAACGTGGTGTCACCAATTCAGCAGCAGCTAGAGGCTTAGGAACTTCAGGAGCGGCTTTAAAAGGAGCTGCTACATTTGCTACTGGATTGGCTGATAGTACTTATCAGCAACAGTTTGCCAATGCTGTTACAAATCAATCTAATGCTTACAATCGTTTATCTGGATTGGTAAATACTGGATCTTTCAGAGCGCTGTTTAGGTTAAGCCCGGCCCGCGGTCACCGCGGGACCGGCGCCCGCCAAAATCGCAACGGCAAAGGCCACAGCCGTAGTGAACAGCATAACGCCGCCATCCAGTTCCGGCTGGAGAATCGCGGGGGAAGCCACGCGGGGCAGCAGCCATCGCAGGGAACCGCCGAGCCAGCTTGCCACCGCTAAACCTGTGGCGGCCCCGGCCAGCGCCAGGATCAGCGTCTCAGTGAGAAGTTGCTGGCCCAGTCGCGCGGGTGCCGCACCCAGCGCCAGGCGAATGCTGAATTCCTTCTGGCGGCCCATAGCGCGCGCCAGCAGCATATTCGCCACGTTAGCGCAGACAATCAACAGCAACAGGCCGCTGGCCCCCATGAGAATGACGACGGGGGCCAACAAAACCGATTGGGGCGTGAAGTGGCCCTTCCAGATGGGCAGCACATCGGCGCCGATGCCCTGGTTGGTATCGGCATCCAGCACGGCCATGCGGCCGGCCAGCGCCCGCGTTTCCGCGCGCGCGTGCGCGATGGTTACACCCGGTTTGAGCCGCGCCAGCATGGTGAAGTTGCGCGTTTGCCGGTCGCGCAGCATCCACGTGCCGGTGTGGTTCAGTTGACCGTACATGGTTACCGGAAGCCAGAGGTCAAAATCCAGGCCGGTTTGCGAACCATGGAAATGCGGCGGCGCAACTCCGATGATGGTGAACGGAGTGCGGTTGATGCGCAACGTGGCGCCCATCGCCGAGTTGCTCAGATTGTAGCGGCTCTTCCAGAACGAATGACTGATGACCGCGACGGCGTGGGCGTTCTGTGCGTCGTCGCGCTCGGCGCCGGAAAAGAACCGTCCCGCTTCCGGCCGCACCCGCATCAGGTCGAAATAGTTGCCGGACACCAGCTCTCCCCAAACGGGCTGGGTGGTCTCGTCGCCCACTGCCAGCGTGGCGGGCTGAACCGCACTGATGTCCTGGAAGGATTGCAGGTGATCGCGGAAATCGCAGTAATCCAGGTACGACGTAGTCAGCGGATCGCCGTTGGCGGCCACGGTCTCCACAGCCACCACGCGATCCGGCTCCACCGCGCCGGGCAGTGGATTGAGCAACAGGGCGTGGATCCAGCTATAGACTGTGGTGTTGGCGCCGATACCGATTCCGATGGTGAGAATCGCTACAGCGGCGAATCCTCGATTCCGCGATAGACCGCGCAGGGCATAACGTAAGTCCTGTCCGAATGTGCTCATGTTCGCCTTGTATTCCGATTTTGCACGCGGCGTACCATCCCAGGCGATTGAAAGCAGGCAGCTAACACCGATCGCGATGGCCGGATCGGGGACCATGGTGCCCGAAATCGGACACGCTCACTTCGTGCCGATCTGGGCCAGCAGTTCGCGTACCGCAACATCAAGCTGCGAATCCCGGCCGGTGTACGATTCTCCGATGGGACGCGTCACGGCCACATCCACCGGGCGCGGATTGTTCTCCATGCTCTTGCCGTCGGCGCCGGTGATCAGGGTACCCGGCATGCGCATGACGGACCCATCCACCAGCGTCATCGAGCCGGTGTAAATGATCCAGCCGGCAGTCGGCTCGCCGACCACTTTGCCGAGTTTCAGCGTGCGGTAGCCTTCGGTGAAATCCTCGGCGTCGGAAAGTGAATGCTGGTTGATCACCAGGATGGTCGGCAGTTCCAGCGAGCGCTGGCCGAGCACGGTGCGCGCCGGACCGGCGGGGCCCCCGCGATTGGTCATCGTCAGATAGGGGCGGCGCGCCAGCACATCGAGCGCATATGCGTTGACGAATCCGCCGTTGTTGTTGCGGATGTCGATCACCACTCCCTGCCGGGCGCGGTTCTGGGAATCCAGGTCGAGATAGAACTGGGTGAGCGCCTGCTCGGACATGTCGCGCATATGCACGTAACCGAGCCGCCCGCCGCTGATCTTCTCGACGTACGCGCGGTTGTCTTCCACCCACTTGCGATAGATCTGTTCGGCGAGAGAAGCCACCGGCTGCACCGTGACCTCATTCCCGCCGATCTCCAGAGCGACGCGTTTGCCGACTCTTGTGCTGCAGCAGTTCGTCGAGATTGACGTGCGGCCCGATGGCCTGGCCATCGACGGCGCGCAGTTCGCTCGCCCGGCTTGATCTTGGCGAGCGCCGCGGGCGAATGCGGAAGCACCTCGGTAATGACGAGTTTGCCGGAGCTCTCGTATTCGGCGCGGTCGAAACTCAGGCCAAGCTGGCCGATGGAAGCGCGCGGTCCGGCGCCCTCGCTGCCACCTGCCGCGGGCGCCGATACGCCGGAGTGCGACGAATTCAGCTCGCCGATCATCAGGCGCAGGATGCGCCGCATCTCATCGGGCGTGCGCGCAGGCTTCAATCAGCGGGGCGTACGTCTTGCGGACGGCGTTCCAATCGGCGCCGTGATACTTGGGATCGTAGAAGCCGTCGCGCTGTCCGGCCCACGCCTCTTCGAAGACCGCCATCTTTTCCTGATCGAAATCGACGTCCATTTCGGCGTTACGTTCGACCGCACGGGCCACGCGGGTATCCACCGGAATGGCCTGCACGCGTCCGCCCTCCAGGTAGTAAACCTCGCGCGAATCGGGCGAAAACTGGGCGTGATTCTTGGCTCCCGGAGTGGTGGTCAACTGGCGCGCACCGCGCTCGCCGCCGCCGCGCCCACCCGCGGCCTCCGCCTCCGGCGGGTGTCTCGTCCAGAGGATAGAGTATACAGGTTGGTCTGCGTCCCCACGGTAGCCGCGAACAGCAGCAGCTTGCCGTCGGGGCTGATCTCGCGGATTGGAAACGGTGAGGCCGATGGGCAGCATGCGAGACCCGTTCGCGAATGTCGTCGAACTCGATCTCCACTTTCACCGGCGGCTTGGCCGGGGTCGCGGCAGCAGCACCGCGTCCGGCCGGGCGAGGCGGTTCCGGCTTGAACAAATCGTCGAACGCGCTCTTCGGCGAACTTGGGCTGGCGCGGCACCAGGTCGATGCGCACTACCTGCGGAGTCTCGGTGCGCTGGCCGGATTCGAACAGCAGGAACTTGCCGTCGGGACTCCACTCCAGGGAATTCACGTTGCCGTTGGAAAGAAACGTCACCGGCCGCGGCGTACCGCCTGCCGCGGGGATCACGTAAACATTGCGTAATCCGCCGGGTTCGGAGCCCGCATACGCGATCCACTTTCCGTCGGGCGACCAGGTCAACGCGCCGGGTCCGAATCCGCCGCCCAGAAATCCCGACGTCAGAAGGCGCTCCTGCTTCGATTCCGGATCCACCACGCGCAGTTCCTTGCGATCGCGGATGAACGCGATGCTCTTGCCGTCGGGCGAGAAATGCGGGCCCTGGTCGGGGAGCGCATCGCGCGTCAACTGCGTTTCGGCGTGATGCGCAAAATCGTAGAGGAAGACGTGATTGACGGCGTCGCGCGGGCTCAGGTATGCGACCCGCATGGAATCGGGCGCCCAGGTAACCTGCGATTCCGCCGCCGGCGTGCGGGTCACGCGCAGAGCCTGGCCGCCCTCGCGCGCCGAGGAGACGAAGATCTCGCCGTGTCCGATGAGCGCGATCTTGCGCGCGTCGGGCGAAAGTGTCAGGTCGGAGAACTGCGTCAGGCTGAGGTGCTGGATTTCCGGCGATGCCGCCGAGCCGACCAGCGTGATCGGACAGCGGGTATGCCTCGCCGCTCTTGGTATCGAGCTGCCAGATTTTGAAGTCGCGCTCGAAGACGATGGCCTTACCGTCGTAGCCGATCGAGGGCCACAGCACGCGGCCCGTCGGTGAACTTTGTCACCTGCTTCGGCTTGGCGCCCGCTGGTCAGAGTCCAGATATTCTGCGCGCCGCCGCGGTCGCTCATGAAGTAAAGCTGGCGGCCGTCGGGCATCCACATGGGCCAGGCATTGCGGCCGTTCAGATCGATCAGGCGCTCATAGGTGGCCGCGGCGCCATCGTGGCGTACCCAGATTTCCGATTCGTCCAGATGGCTGTGCCCGTTCCGCCACCACTGCGAATCGCCTACCCCCCGCGCCGCGAAAGCGACCGTGTTGCCGTCCGGCGAAGGGGCCGCCTGAAACTCGTTGGTGAAGCGATCGGCGCTGACGGCCATCGGCGTGCCGCCCTCGGCGCTCACGCGGTAGAGATCGTTCTTGCGCCCGACGTCGTTCGTGCCGTTCGAGAAGTAGAGCCACTTGCCATCGCGCGACCAGGCGTCGAGCTGATCCAGCGCCGTCGTCGAAGGTGATGCGCTTCAGATCGCCCGTGGCCAGCGTGAGCACGTAGATATCGCCGTTCGCCCGTGCGCGTGGAGACGAAGGCCAGTCTCGTGCCATCCGGCGAATACAGCGGCCGCGTCTCGTCGGCCGGATGCGAGACCAGCAGGTGAGCCTCGCCGCCCTTGGCGGGCGCTACCCAGATGTCCCCGCCGGAGACGAATGCGATTTCCGGGCGGGTGGGACACAGCGCCGGCTCGGTCAGATAAGGCACGCCGGCGGATAGAGCAGTGGCGGAGCACACCAGTAGGAAGATCGGATTGCGCATGAAGACGATCTTATCTCAATTGGCGGGCGGGACTTCCCGGGACAGGCCGGGAGGCACGCACTGCCGCGTCGGCGATTTCCTGTTCGCTATCGGGAAAGTGCAGGCCCTTTGCGGCCATCTTGTCCCACTCGGCCGCGGCCTCGCGATACCAAATCCGCGCTTCGGCCGGCTGGTGCATTACTCGATAAACGTCCCCCATGGCGGAGTAGGCTCGCGGCAACTCGCGCCAGCTTTCCGGGGCGGCGTTGACCTTGCCAGCCACCGTGCGCGCTTTGGCGATGCCATCCTGAGCCAAAGCCACAGCCTCGCCTTCCTCCCCTTCGCGGGCCAGAACCAGGAAGAGCCAGCGTTGCACCTTAATGATTTCGAGCTGATTGGTAGTGTTTTTCGGATCGCTCTCCGCCAGTTTGTTCAAGATCGCTCAATCCCCGGCGAAGCCACACCACACCTTGCTGCGGCGAGCCGCCACGCGCCAGGAACTCGCCCATATCGGCTTCGGTCAATGCCGCGTATAACAGAAAGACACTGTTGCCCGGCTCGCTCTTCAGCAGCGTTTCCAGAATGGGCAAGGCGCGGCGCAGGTAGCCCATGCCTTCCTGCCACTCCGCGGGTTGGCGCAGCGTTTCCGCCCCGCTGGAGAGGTACTGGGCCAATTCGCTTTGCGCGGTTTTGTCCCACGGATCCACCGCCGCCAATCGCTCGGCAATGGCGATGGCGCCACGGACGTGGGCGCGGACCTGGTTCTCGTCGTGGCCCGGGACGCGCACTTCCATATCTCCCAACAGTTGGTGCGAGCGGGCCAGGTCGCGCTGCAGGCCGGCGCTCTCCGGATCCACCCGGGCGCGCTCCTCGGTATCCGCGAGCACCTTCTGGTAAACCTCCATGCTCTGCTGCCAGTTGCCCTGCCGGCGCAGCACCGCGGCCAGCACGTTGCGCGCGCCATTCACGGTTTCGTACGCCTCCTTGGTCCGGAATCCGCGCCGCAATACCTCCTCGCCTCCCGCAATGGCCGCGCGCGCATGACTTTCGCCCTCGGCCAGCCGGTACTGCATACGGTAGAGACGCGCCAGGTGCCATTCCGCAAAAGCCTTAATCAGCTCCGCCTCGGAGTTCCAGCCCAGGCGCCTGCTCGCTCCGGCAGCCAGCGTTTCGGCAGCCGCCAGGTTTTCCTCTCCAGACTGGATCTGCCCCAGATCCAACAGGGTCGAACCCGCCCGCCCCCGCAGCCGCGCCAACACCAGCGAATCGGCCGGCCCCAGCGATGAGCCCTTCCCTTTGCTATCCAGCAGGCGCCGGCCGCTTTCGAAACTGGCGATGGCTTGCGGCGTCACGCCCTGCATTTCTCCCAGCCGCAGATACGTCGTGGCGAACTCGGTGGCCAGAGCCGCATCGTCGCCGGAACGTTGCGCGGCGACATGGCGGAGGTAATCGTCCACGTACGCCACCAGCGTCTGGCGTGCTTTGGCGGTACCTGGAATATCGTTCAACTGGGTGTTCACATCCACCAGGACGGTGCGCGCAAAGCCTCGAAGTTGTTCGAAGCGCTCGCGCGCCGCCAGTGCCTGCCGGCCCGCGATTACCGTGCCGGTAGCCACGGAGACCGCGATCAGCAGGCCGGCGAGTGCAACCGTCCAGTTGCGGCGCAGAAATTTCCCGCCCCTGTAGATCAGCGTGTCTCGGCGTGCGTGCACCGGCAGCCCCTGACAGTGACGCCGCAAGTCTTCGGCCAGTTGTTCGGCGCGGCCGTAACGGCGCGACACGTCCTTGCGCATCGCCATGAGGACAATGTTGTCCAGGTCGCCTGCCAGGCGCCGGCGCGTGCGCGCGTGTAGCGCCTCGGCCGCACTTGGCTTTTTGGGCTCGCCGCCGCAGACCACGCGCTCCATTTCCGGCCAACTGGCGTTGGCTAGCCGGTAAGGCCGTGCGCCCGTGAGTATCTCGTAGAGCACCACGCCGAGCGAGTAAACGTCGCTGGCGGTAGTCACCGGAGCGCGCCGGATCTGCTCGGGACTGGCATACTCGGGCGTGAGCAGCACCGAAGGTCCACGGGTCAGCGGCTCTTCGCCGTCCATTTCGTCTTCGGAGAGCAGCTTGGCGATGCCGAAATCGAGCAGTTTCGGGTTTCCGTCCGGCGTAATCAGAATATTGCTCGGCTTCAGGTCGCGATGCACCACCAGGTTGCGATGCGCATACGCCACAGCGTCGCAGACCTTGCAGATCAGCAGACAGCGTTCTTCGATGGAGAGCCCGCGCTCCTCGCAGAATCGATTGATGGGCAGCCCCTCGATGTATTCCATGGCGATCCACGGAAGGCCCTCGGCGGTAGTCCCCCCATCCAGCAGGCGCGCGATGCAGGGATGCTCCATGCCGGCCAGAATACGCCGCTCGCGGCGCAGGCGCTGGATCACGGAGGCGGTATCCATGCCGCGCTTGATCAGCTTGACGGCCACGTGTTTCTGAAACTCGCCATCGGCGCGAGCCGCCAGATAGACCACGGACATGCCGCCGCGGCCGATTTCGCGCTCGATGCGGTAAGGGCCCAGCATCTGGCCGGCAACCGGGTCGTCACCCAGAACACTGGTCACTCCAGCGTTGATAGCCTCCAGCAGGGGCGGCTCTTCGGCAAGATCGAACTGCAGCAGGGAGAATACCTCGGCCCGCAGTTCCGGGTCGCCGTGGCACTGTTCCTCGAGGAATGCCTCCCGTTCGCCGGGCGGCAGGTCGATACTGGCCTGGAAAATCGCCTCGACCTGCGTCCATCGGTCAGCCGGCAGCGGACTACGCACGACTACCTCCTATATATGTGTATGCGAAATTCCGGCCGCTTTCCAGCGCACGCCAGGAAAAAAACCACCGTCTTGAAAAACAGCGTTTGCTGGCGCGCGCGGCTCCGGTTCCGGGCCTCTACGCGTACAGGTGGTACAGCATCACGTACACCACCACGCCCGTCACGCTCACGTAAAGCCAGATGGGCAGAGTCCACCGCGCGATCCGCCGGTGTTTGTCGAAGCGCGAAGTCAGGCCGCGGCGCAACGTGATCACCGCCAGAAACGGCACCGTCGCAGCCAGAATGGTGTGGCTGATCAGGATGGTGAAATACACGGGACGGACCCCGCCTACTCCCTTGAACGGCACGCTGCCCACCTGCGCGTGGTAGATCAGGTAGCAGATGAGAAAAACGCACGAGACGCAGAAGGCCGTGATCATCACTTTACGATGCTGCGCCACGCGTTTGCGGCGAATCAACACGTATGCCCACACCAGCAACACGGCCGCGATGAAGTTCAGGCTCGCGTTGATAGTCGGCAGTATCGAGATCATTGTCTTTCCAGTTGCCGGATGTCATGCATCAACCGCGGCATGAAGGCGTCCTCGCCGGTGATGTAGAAGCCGCGGATGTGACCCCGGCGGTCCACCAGCGCAAACCGGTGCTGTGCGTCAGCGAGCCATCCACCGTGTTCAGCTTGAACCCCAGCCCCACGGCATTGAGCTGGCTCATGTCGCCGGTGAGGAAATGCCAGCGGTAAGGGTCCTGCTTGAAGTGCTTGGCATAGGCTGCCAGCACCGTGGGCGTATCGTGCGCCGGATCCACCGTGAAGGAGACCAGCTTCACGTCCGTCATTTCCGCGGTGGAATTCTGGAGCTGGTGCATCTGCGAGCTCATCATGGGGCACGGACCGGTACAGGTGGTGTACACGAAGTCCGCCACCCACACGTGCCCGGCCAGCGATTTGCTATCGAACGGCTGCCCGGTCTCGCGCGGTCAATTGGAAGGAAGGCGCGGGCCCCATATCGTCCAATGGCTTGGGCTGTATGCAGCCGGTCAGCGAAGCCAGCCAGACAAGGCCGGCGATCGAAGCGAGCCTCATGCCGCGCTTCGGGTGGCCTTTTGGGCCGCCATCACGCCCGACAGGAGCAGCAGCACGAGCCCGAAGGCCGCCGTCACAATCAGGCTCTCCACGGGACCCGGAGTAGCATTGGGAAGGCGCAGCGTAAAGTTCAGCAGCGAGATGGAGTAGGTCAACGGATTTACCCACATGATCCATTTTACGAAGCCGTGGGCCGTAGCCATGGGGAAGAGCGATCCGGAGACCATCCACATGGGCACCAGCAGCAAATTCATAATGGCATGGAATCCGGAGGTGGAGTCCATGCGCCAGGCGATCACAAAGCCGAGCCCGGTCAGCGTGAAGGAAATCAGAAAGACCGTTGCCGCAATGGGAATCAGTTCCACCAGGTCCACGCGCACCCCGGCCAGCGGCGCGAAACACAGGAAGATCAGTCCCTGAATCCAGGCCAGCGTAGCTGCGCCGGCGATCTTGCCCAGCACCATGCTGGTGCGCGGCGCCGGCGACACCAGCATGGAAAGCAGGAATCCTTCGCGGCGGTCTTCGATGATGGAGATAGTCGAAAAGATTGCCGAGAACATTACCGTCAGCACCAGCGCGCCCGCATAGAAGCGCGCCAGGTCGTTCGAGCCATAGCCGATCAACAGCCAGAAAACCAGGGGCGAAGCCACCACGCCCAGCACGCGGCTCTTCTGGCGCCAGAAGCGCACCAGTTCGCGCTGCCACAGGGTCATCGCCGGTAAGAAAAAGCTACTCAATGGATGCTCCCGTTTCCCGTACGAATACGTCTTCCAAAGTCGGTTTGTGCAGGCCCACGGATTGGATGGCGCCTGGAAATGCCTCCACCACTTCGGCGATGAAGCGATGGCCGTTGGGGATCTCGACGCGCACCTGCCCGTCGCGCGCTGCGGGTTTCATACCGAAGCGCTGTTCGATGCGCGCCGCCAGGCTCGCCGAATCGCCGGTATCCAGCACCACCACGTCGCCGCCGATGCGCGAGCGCAGCTCCTCCGGGCTGCCCTGCGCCACGATGTGGCCCTGGTGCAGCAGCACCAGCCGGTCGCAGCGGTCGGCCTCTTCCAGAATGTGCGAGGTCAGCAGGATGGTGACGCCTTCCTCGGTGCGCAGGCTCTCCACGTGGCGCGAAAGGTCTCGGCGCGCCGCCGGATCGAGCCCCGTGGACGCCTCGTCCATGAGCAGCACCTGCGGCTTGTGCAGCAGCGCCTTGGCAATTTCGACGCGCCGGCGCAATCCGCCGGAAAGCGTGTCCACCAGGTCTTTGCGCCGGTCGGCCAAGCCCAGTTTCTCCATGGCCGCGTTGCATGCGGTCCGTCAGCAGAGCTCCGCTCAAGCCGTGTAGATGGCCCTGCGCGCGCAGATTCTCTTCCACCGTGAGCGCTTTGTCCAGGCTCTGCGTCTGGAACACCACACCCACCTGCCGCCGCACCGCCGCCGGATCGCGGACCACATCGTGGCCGGCCAGCACCACGGTGCCCTCGGTGGGCACCATCATGGTAGACAGGATTCGAAAGAGAGTGGATTTTCCGCCGCCGTTCGGCCCCAGCAGGCCGAAGATTTCCCCTTTTTTCACTTCGAAGCTGACCTTCGAAAGCGCGACGCGGTCACCGTACCGGTGGGTAAGGTTCTGAACTTGAATCACAGACCAGGCCTATCTAAGAGCATGAGCCCGTAGATGAGCGGCAAGTATAGCACGGACGTGATCAGGACATTTCGCGCGCGGGATAAACTCCGTTCCACCGCCACCCGCACGCCCGAGTATAGAAACCACAAACCAAGAAGAAGAGCTCCAATCAAATACAAACGGCCCGACATGCCCAGCATGGCTGGAATCAGGCTGACCGGAATCAGAGCGATGCCGTACAGAACAATCTGCCGCGCGGTGGACCGGCAATCCGGTTCTACCACCGGCAGCATCTGAATGCCCGCGCGCGCATAGTCCTCTTTATACATCCACGCAATGGAATAGAAATGCGGGAACTGCCACAGGAAGAGAATGGCGCCGAGCACCCAGGCATCCGGCGTGATCGCGCCGGCCGCGGCGGCGTACCCGATCATGGGCGGCATCGCGCCCGGCACGGCCCCCACGGTAGTGGACCACCACGTGCGCTGCTTCAGCGGCGTATATAGAAAAAGGTAGCTGGCCAGGGTGAAGAACCCGATCAGCGCGCAGAGCAGGTTCACGCCCAGCCACAATTCGACGAAGCCGGCCACCGAAAGAGCCACGCCGAAAGCCAGCGCGCGATTCGCGGTCATCTTGCCGGAAGGCAGCGGACGGCAGAGCCGTGCGCCGCATTTTGCGATCGGCCTCGCGCTCGTACCACTGATTCAGCGCGGCCGTCCCGCTGGCGATCAGGCCCGTACCAATCACCGTGTGGAGCAGCGAAAGCAGATGGATGTTGTGGAGAAAATCCCACCAGTTGGCGGCGCCGCGAAGTCCAAAGAAATACCCAATCCCCGTACTCATGAGGATCAGCCAGGTGATCCGCGGCTTTGTCAGTTCTATGTAGTCGCGCATTAAGAGGATGGCAGACGCGAATCCCTCGTCTCCCTCAAATTTACAGATGCATCAAAACCGGGGCAGGCTTCCCAAACCTGCCCCGAATTCTTTAACTCTTCACAGAAAAATCGACGGTCTTGCTGTCTTTTGCGCCAACCGTAACCTGCTGCTCCTGCTTTCCATACTTCTCGTGAACCATTTCGATGGTGTAGGTCCCAGGAGGCAATCCCTTTATTGTAAACGTTCCGTCGTCTCCCGTCACGGCAAAGAACGGATGCGAGACCACCCCGATATACGCCCGCATCCACGGATGCACGTTGCACTTCACCGGAATCATCACTTCCTGCCGCGGGTAGACCTTCATGATCGGCGGCGCGCCGGGCGGCTGCGACTGGTTAAAGTCGGCATTGACGGCGGCGGCGGGGTGGATGTTGTGGTCGGTGGGATCGCTGTTCTTGATCTCGATATTCTGCCCCGCCATTACTCCAATCACGTGAGGCGAGTACATGCAGCCTTTCTGATCGAACTCGACACTGGTGGTCGGGATCTTCCATTGCTTATCCGGCAGTCCGGATTTCACCCACACGAACACGTTCTTCAACGTGTGGTTGTCGTTCACGACTACTTCTTCCGATCTCACGGGCCCGGTGTGAGCTTTCACGCACACCGGCTTGTCCGACATGTCGATCACCGGCATCTTGGGCTGGGCGCCATCGAAGGCCACCTTGCCGGTGATGGTGGCGCCGTTGGCCTCATCGGGCACCGCGTCACCGCCACCCGCCGGGGCCGTCGCCGCGGGGGTTTCCGTCTTGGCCGTCTCGTTGCTGCTGCCGCCGCACCCGAACAGCGTCAGGGCGAAAGCAACGCCGGCTCCGATCCATATCTTCTTCATCGCTAGAGATTCTCCTTTAGTAGGACAGGCCTCCCGGCCTGCCGAATATATCACTCTACGGCTTCCCCGCGCCGGCGCCCGCGCTGGAGCGCAGACGATTCAGTTCTTCCGGCGTGAACTGGAACATGTACCGCACCAGCAGGTCGGCCTGGTCCTTCGTATATCCGTTGAAACTGGCCGGCGTGGGACCGGCGAATACCCAGCGGTCGCCATCGCGCTTGAACAGTCCGGACGGCATCGCCGTGCCCGGCGCCATCATCGCCGGATCCAGAATCCAGCGCTTGGTCCATCCGGGCTGCAAGCGCTCTTTGGCGACTGTGAAATTCGGCGCCGTGGCTTTGGCGTCGTGCTTCGGATCGCCGGTCATGTGACACTTCAGGCACGGCGCGCCTTCGCTGGTGAACAACTGCCGCGCCATGGTCCGCTCCTGATCGGTGAGCGGATCCAGTTGCTGCGCGATGAACGGTGCCGACTGCGAAGAGAGCGCCTGGAAGAAGCGCACCAGCTTGCGGATCTCGCCATCGCTGAAGCTGAAGGTGGGCATGCGGGCGTGCAGATAGCGGCGCACGCCGTCGCGATCCGTATCCGTGTCGCTCAGCGACGGGTTATTGAGGAAACCCATCAGCCATTGCGGATTGACGCGCGCGCCTTCACCGATCAGCGTTGGCGGCTTCTGCTCCAGCCAGTCGGGATCCTGATAGCGCGCCATGGTATCGAACACGGTAGTCTGCCCCACGTGCACGCGATGGCAGCCCATGCAGTTGTACTTGCGCACCACCCACCAGCCGTCGATAATGTCCTGCCGCTGGTCGGCCGGCGCGTAGAAATAGCGGGCCGGCATGGTGGAATCGACCGAGCCTTCCAGAAACGTGGTGACCTCGTCGATTTCCGGCTTGGAGAAGTTGAAGTTCGGCATCTTCAGCCGGTCCTGCTTGGCTTTCTCCTTGCCCTGGTCGAAGACCGCCGGGTTGGCCAGTTTGTGCTCGAAGAAGCCCTTGTGCGTCTCCCAGCCTTCGTCTTCAGCCTGGTGGCCCAGCAGGGCGAAATCGAGGCGCTCGATGGGCTTCGAACCTTCCTTGGTCAGCTCCGTGCCGATGCGCTGCTCTTCTTCGAGACCCGCGATTTCGTGACATCCCGCGCACCCATAGAAGCGGACCAGCGCGAGCCCCTTGTTCTTCAGGTTCGGATCGTCCATGTAGCTGGCGTCCGCGTACGTCGCGTTGTCGTGCTTCTTGGTCATCAGGTAACTGGCGATGTCGCGCGCTTCGTCATCGCTCAGGCGCAGGCTGGGCATCGGCGTCATCTGCTGCACCTGGAGCTCGTGGCCGTCGTTGGGGCACTTGCTATGTTCCAGATCGAACACGAAGGGCAGATTATGTTTCGAGTAATCCTCGGCGGTGAGGTCCTTCTTTTCGTAGGCGCAGTATGGCTCGGTGCGCTGGCGCGGATTGTGCACCCAGCGCACGATGTAATCGTAATTGGCCTTTTCGCCTTCACGGCTCAGGTTGGCGGCGAATGTGCCGCCCTGCTTTTGGGCGCCCTCGCCCATGGAGTGGCAGGCCATGCAGCCGCGCGTTTCAAACGCTTCCTTACCCTTCACCGGGTCGCCGGGCTTCTGCTGCGGCAACTGTCCGGTCACGCCGGATTGCCAGATGAACGCCGCGATGGCTTTGATTTCGTCATCGTCCAAACGGAACGTAGGCATCTTGGTGCCTTCGCGCCAGTTGTGCGGATCCTTCAGCCATACCGGAATCCACTCCTTTTTGAGTTTCATCCGTACTTCCTTCAGGCTGGGGCCCGACCTTCTTGACCTCGCGCACCAGGCTCACCGATCGCATATCGAGCTGCTCGATCTTGGCGTCGATGCCGGTGCTGCGCACCTTCAGGTCGTTGGATTCCTGGAAAAGCTTCTTCGCATCCGTATCGCTGGTGCGCGGATTGTTGGCTTTCTGCTCGTCGAACCCGGCTTGACGGAGCCATTCGGCTTTTTGCTGATCGAGCTGGTGGATCTGCTGGTTCACCGACGACATCTCATCGGCCTCGCGATCGAACCCGTCATAGCGATGGCAGGCCATGCAGCCGCGCAGGCGGAAGATCTCGCGCCCGGCGTTCAGCGTGGGAGCCATTTCCGTGACGATCTCTTTCACGTGGCACTGCTGGCATCCCGCTTCGATGTTCTCCTTGTGGTACAGCGGCCATAACCAATATTTGTTATACCCGTGTGCTTTGGTGACGCTGGAAAGGGCCACGCCGTTGCCGCCATGGCAGGGCGTGCAGCCGAACTTGTCGGGGTCGTGAATCTTCAGCAGTTCCTTATCGGGATGGCTGGCAAATACCTCTTCGCCGCCCATGTTCGCCGCGGTCAACTGCACCGGCTCGCGCGTGCCCAGGTGGCAGGACTCGCAGCGGTCCACCAGGTCCACATCTTTTATATGAATCTGGCGAATCGAAATATCGAATTTGTCCAGCGAGTTTTGCACGCTGGTCAAAGTATCGGTGCTGGCGCCGGGGATGCGGTCGGAGAGATATTCGTCGCGCTCCTTGCTCAGCTCGGTGGTCTTCTTCATGATTTCCACGCGCTGTTGCAGGAGCTCGGCTTTCTGCGCCTTCATCTCCAAGAGCATCGTGTTCATGTCGTCGAACTTCATCTCCCTGGCATCGGTCCAGCCAGGCAGTTTGATCTTGCGAGTCTCCTGCTTCAGTTCTTCAATCTGCTTGCGCAGCGAGTCCTTGCGGCTCTCGCTCTTGGAGACTTCGATCTCGTAGGTCAGTGACCCGATGTGGCTGCGCACTTCCTGGAATGGATCGTTGAGCGCCAGGATCTTGGGCACCAGGTCGGCTACCTGGTCGTCGATCTTTTTCGCCGCCGGCGCCGCTTCGGCTGCCGCCGCGTTCATTTCCCGCGTCAGTCTTTGATAGTCGGGGGCACTCTTGATCTGCCGTTCCAGTTCCCCTTCCGGCAGCTTGGCCTGCTTGAGATACCGCCCGTACAGTTTCTCAAAACGCGCCTCGTATCCCTTCCACGGACGGATCCCGTACATCTCGTCATACAGGCCCCACGCCAGCGACAACACCAGCAGCGCCGACCAGATAAAAAGAGGCTTGCTCAGCGATGAATGGACTACTGGGTCTTTGTCTTGATCGCTCATATATTGAACCAGGGGGTCACCCAGACGTATTTAATGCGGAATAACTGGCGCGCCAGAATCTTCACCGGCAGCGACAGCATGATGACCAGAAACACCTGCATGGTGACGTATTGCAGTACGCTCATACGCGCCAGAATCTTCCGGTTGAACGCTGTCCGCGTGAGCAGTTTGTGGACGCCGATGCCGGCCAGTACGGCGTACATTAATATCACGATGCCGCCGAATATGATCTTGCCCACCCGCCCGGTAATGCCGAAAATATCCGGAAGGTCGCGATTCACTTCGAAGATCAGCCGGTTGTGATCCCATGTGGTGCCCGGCCAGAACCACATCCATCCAGGCCCCCTTATTAAGGTGCCGATCACGATCATGGAAACCCACAGAACGATGAAGCCGAAAATAAAGGTGAGGATGGAGTATTTGCGCTGCTTGAAAGTGTAGTAGCCGTTGCCCAGCGGATTGGCGTCAATGTAGGGAATCGCCATCAGCCCGACAATGATCAGCGACGGCATGATCACACCGGCCATCCACGGGTCAAAATAGACGAGCATCTCCTGCAGCCCCAGGAAGTACCACGGAGCCTTCGAGGGATTCATGGTGAGAGTCGGGTTCGATGGCTCTTCCAGCGGCGCATTCAGAGTAATCGACCAGACCATCAGGATCACCGTGACAATGATCGCCGCCAGGAACTCAATGCGCAGCAGGTATGGCCACACGTGTACTTCCTTGGCCCACCCCTGCTTGTACGGCTGCACTTTGCGATGGTGCGTCTTGGCCATCTCCGGATCGGCTTCCAGTTGCGCGATGAGCCGGTCGTTGGCGAAAGACTGCCGGAGACCATACCAGGTATAAAAAGGAACCACAAACAGCAGGAGCACGATCGGGACGTTGTCCGGCGTGCTTACGATCGTCCAGAGTTGATGAAAGTCCATATGAACCTCGACAGGCCTGTCACAGTTTGCGCGGCTCTTTAATTTCTTTTTCCAGCATCACCGGCGCGGGGCCGGAGATCCCGCCGTCTTTTCTTACACGCCAGAAATGCACAATCATGAACAGGCGAAGCGATGATTGGAATCGCCACGCAGTGCCAGATGTAGGCGCGCAGGAGCGCATTGGAATCCACAATCGAGCCGCCCAGCAGACCGAAACGCACGTCGTTAAAAGCCGTCATGCCAAGCTGCGGTCCGAACGGTCCCATGTGCCCCAGTAGCGGCGTGGCGCGGGCCATATTGGTTCCCACCGTGACGGCCCAGAAACCCAGTTGATCGTCAGGCAGCAGGTATCCGGTGAAACTCAACAGCAGCGTCAGCACCAGCAGCAGCACGCCCACCACCCAGTTGAATTCCCGCGGCTTTTTGTACGACCCGGTCAGGTACACGCGGAACATATGCAGTTCCACCATGATCACCATCAGGTGCGCGCCCCAGCGATGCATGTTGCGCAACAGTTTGCCGAACGGGACATCGCTCTCCAGGTAGAGAATGTCGCGGAAGGCCACCACCTTCGAAGGGTGGTAGTAGAACATCAGCAGCGTGCCGGTGAACACCAGCGTGATGTAGACGTAGAACGTCATGCCGCCCATGCCCCAGGTGTAGTTGTAGGCCACCGAGTCGCGATTGATCTTGGCGGGATGCAGATGCAGGAATACGTTGCTGAGCACGCCCAGGGCGCGGCTGCGCGGGCGTCTCATCGTGCTTGACGCGGAGAATGGACTTCCAGACGTCGGTCTTTTCCGGCGCCTTGATAGTCTCCTTGATCTCCTCGATGCGCGCGCGGCCTGCACCTGTTTGGCGCCGGCGACTACCGTGGCGACCTTGCTGCCGTTGCCGCCCCCGTTCCCCGTCGAGCCGTTGGTTCCACCTGTGGATACAGGTTTTGCGTCGTGTCCGTTGCTTTCAGGCATATGTCAGACCTCACACGTGCAGAATGGCGCCAGGGTCGCCGAACTGGGAACGTTCGCCCTTGGGCCACGAATAGGCGTGGCTCACGTCGACGACAATCTGCCCTTCCGGGTCGAGTTCCACGTGGGCGCGATCCATGGGCCGCGGCGCCGGACCCTCGAAGTTGATGCCTTCGGGGTCGTAGCCGCTGCCGTGACACGGGCACTTGAACTTGTTCTCGCTGGGTTTCCAGTCCGGTGTGCAGCCCAGGTGCGTGCAAACGGCAGATGATCACGAAGATCCCTTCCGTATTTCGCACGACCCAGATGCGGTGTTGGTTTTGGAACTTGGTATCGACGCCGAAACCGAAATCGGAGGGATATCCGATCTTGAATTTGGTCTTCGGTTCGTAGAGAGCGCGCGGGAAGAAGAACCGCAGAAACATCAGCAGATTGACGCTCAGCGTGCCCAGAACAGCGGCCATCACGAACCGGCGCCGCTTCGCTATCGCTTTGCTTTCATCAGGTTCTTCGGATTTGGAGAAGATCGATTGGAGTGCTTTAGCCAGGGACGGTTTTGTGGCCCGAGGCTCCGCCGCCTTGGCGGGTTCTAACGTTGAATTCGCCATCTTGTCCCCACGGCCGGCTTACCCGACCGGATTCCTCTGAGTTCGCAGCCAGCGGTGACAGAAACCCCCTCGCCGAACTCGGAACGCCAAGATAGCAGGCTCGCCTAGACCAACCCCTTCAACTGGGAATGTATGGCCGTTATAAAAAAGACGCTAGATTAAGCCTGTCTCACACCGTGTCCTCGTCCGGCTGTAGCTCCTGTAACACCGATTTATCCAGACGCTATCTTACACCCGAATTTTCGATTTGCAAGCAGACACGGGAAAAAATGTCAAGCCCCCGTACGGCGTTTCCCGTAGGGTCCGATAACCAATGGGAGATACCGCTCACTGGCCTTTTAGGGCCAGGCGTACGTTCACGAACTGATCCGGGAATAGTGCTCCATCCTTGTTGTCGAACACGGCTTTGAGCGTGGCCGTTCCGGTCTCCGGATTGATCTGATTGTCGATCGCGATCAGCCGTCCGGTGGCGAGTTTCGCGCTGAACGTCCGGTCCCATGCTTCCACCGCCGGTTCCGCCCCCGACTTCAGCAGCGCCTGCACCCGGGGCAGGCTGTCTTCCGGAATCGAAACAGCACCGCTATCGGTTGGATCTGCCGGATCACCACGATTGCGCGTGCTGTCCCTGGCATGAACCACGTTGCCGGGATCCACCTGCCTCAGCCCCACTACGCCCGAAATGGGTGCGGTGACCCGGGTGTAAGTCAGGCGGACCTTGGCGTTTTCGACAGCGGCCCGGTCAGCCTGAATGGCGGCTCGGAGCGGAACCGCTTCGGCAGACTGCGCGTTCTGCGCGAGCAGCGTAACCAGTTGCGCCTGATCCGATTCGAGTTGGCCTTCGGCCTGCTTGAGTTGAAATTGATACGGTTCGGGATCGATCGAAGCGAGCACCTGCCCGGCCTGGACCGTATCCCCTTCCTTAAAGCTCACTGAAATGAGCTGGCCATCGACCCGCGGCCTGACTCTGACCGTGTAAAAGGGAGCGGCGTTCCCGATTCCAGTCAGGTAATGCCGCGGAACGCGAGGGTGCCGCTGCCTGCGCGGTCTGCGCGGTTTGGACCGGGACTGGCAACGATTCCACCGCGGGCGTCGCGCGCCGGCACGCGCTGCGGGCGCGCCGAGGCCACCACGTAAGCGAGGGGCGACGCCAGAGCCAGAATCACCGCCACACTCCAGCGGGTCACTCCGCGGGAAAGCGAGGTGCCATCCAGAATGCGGTGGATGCGTCGATCGGGCCGGCCATACCTCGCCATCGGCACTCCGGCCGGGCTTGCGCGCCGCACTCCGCGCTGCACGAACTCCAGCACCACTTCCGCGTACCGGGCGCGATCGCGACTCACGGCAATCGCCGCATCGTCGCTGGCCTCTTCCGCCAGCCGCACAATGCGCCCGTGCAGCCACCAGGCGAGAGGACTGAACCACAGCAAGGCCCGGTGCACCGCCGACAGCAACTGCACCTCCGGGTCGTAGCGGAAGATGTGCGAGCGCTCATGCGCCACCACTGCCTCCAGTTTCGCGCCGTCCCACTCCCGCCAGTCGGCGGGAAGGATAATCGCCGCGCGCCCGATGCCCAGCGCCACCGGCGCCGTTACGCGCCGCGACGTGCGAATCTCGATTCCCTCGGTAACCCGGCCTGTCGCCTGGCTGCGGCGCAGCAAACTCTTGCTCGCCGCAAAGCCCGCGCCAAGGCGCAGCAACAGCACAAAGGCGGTCAATCCATATAGGACAATGGCGGCGTCCGCCCATGCCGAACCGCGCCGCGCCGCCATGAATCGGATTCGGGGCGGCCCCGTTTGAGCCGGACACCGGAGGCGCCGTCTGCGGCGTGGCCGGGCCATCGAGCGAGCGGCGCGGCGGACCGCATCACAGCCAACGGCATCTCCGGCAGCGCCGCGGTCAGCGCCGGAATCGCCAGCGAGCCGGCGAGCACCGCAATCCACGCAGCTAGCCGTACCGACGGGTCTTTCACCCGCAACAACCACAACAGCAGTGCTCCGCTCAAAATCAGAATCGAAGACCGGAGCGCCCACTCCGCCAGAAACTGTAGCGCGGTCATTCCCTTTTCTCCTTGCGAGCCGCAATCTTCTCCAGCAGGTGCTGTAGTTGTTTCGGCTTCAACACCTGGTTGTCCACCAGCCCCACCAGCAACTCCTCCACCGAGCCGTCGCAAAAACGATCGATCAGTTGCTGCGCTGCCTGTACCGCTACGTTCCGCCGCGTATCCGCCGCGCGATACACGAACGTGCGGCCGTCAACCCTGTGGGTCACATAGCCTTTCTCTTCCAGCTTCCGCAGAATCGTGCGAACGGTGGAGTCCTTGAGCACCCGCTCCCCCGCCAGCCCTTCGCGGCACATCTCGGCGGTGCAATCGGGATGCGCCCACACGTAATCCAAAAGGAACTGCTCCAGCGGGGTGGGCGGCTTGCGATGGCTTCCGTTAAACATTTTAATGTTATAAGTTTTAGCATTGATCGTCCGCGATGTCAAGCCCTACGCTAAATCCGGCCGTAAATCCGATTTCCCCAGCCCTTCGTATACCGGGTGTCGCGGCTTCGCGATCACCATCAAAAGGAGAGGAAATGAGATCACACGTTTACAGGCTGGCCGCGGTAGCGCTCCTGCTGGGGAGTTGCGCCTTCGCCGCCAGCCACCGCAACGGCCCTTTGTTGCTCGAAGACCAGACTGCCAACCTCAACGACTTCTATATCTTTCGCAGCTATGAAAGCGGCAGAAGCAACAACGTGGTCATGAGCATGAGCGTCCAGGGATTCCAGAACCCCGACAACGGTCCGAGCTACTACAAGTTCTCGGACAGCGTCCTGTACCGTTTCAACATCAACAACCAGAGAGGTCTCGACGGGCGTCCGGACCTGATCGTGGACGTGCAGTTCCAAACCCAGCTTCGCCCCAATCCGACCTTCGTTTCGTATTTCGGAACCCTCAAGAGCATCGACGATCCCGGGATCTTTCTATACCAGACCTACACGGTGATCATCCGCAATGCGAACACCGGAGAAACCACGTACATCACCACCGACGCGAAAGGTCATCCGCTCTCCGTAGCGCCGCCGAACATGGGTCCGAAATCCACCCCCGCCTACGAGTCTACGCTCGGCCAGCCCTCGGTCTTCACCCTGGCCAACGGCTGGCGCGTGTTCGCCGGACCGCGCGACGACGCCTTCTATTTCGATAGCGGCGCCACCTTCGACACGCTCAACTTCCGCAGCCCCGCGCCCGTCCTGACGGGTTCTGCCGATACCGGTGCGGGCGCGGCATATCCCAACGCGGTGGATGGATTTGCGGGCTACAACATCAGCCTGATTGCCATCGAGATGCCCATCACGGCAGTCACCGCGGATGGCAGTATGCCCACCAGTTCCACTTCTCCGACGGCGAAGATCGGCGCCTGGGCATCCACCCTGCGGCAACTCGTCACCGTCCGTCCCAGCCCCAGCGACCCGGTGAACTTCGGCGAGTACGTGCAGATCGACCGCGTGGGCAACCCGCTCACCGTGGAAGCGCTCATTCCGCTGCCCATGAAAGATTACTGGAACCGCAGCGCTCCCTCCGACGATGCGCAGTTCGCGCAATATATCGGCGCGCCCTTCTTCGTCTCGGGAATCCTCAACGGCGTCTTCGGTCTGACCGTGCCGCCGACTCCGCGCAAAGACCTGCTAGGCGTGTTCGTCCCCGATATCACCCGCATCGATCTGACCATTCCGCCCACGCCTCTGGCGCAGCAAAACCGCCTCGGCCCGCTCGGCGGCGATAATGCCGGATGGCCCTTCGGCGGACGCCGTCCCAATGACGACGTAGTCGATATCGGCCTCCGCGCCCTCGCCGGAGTGCTCGTCCCCGGCTTCTCCAACGCTCCGCCCCTGGGCGACGGCGTAAACGAAAACGACGTCCCCACCCTGGACCACTTTCCCTTCCACGCCCCGCCCCACGCCGGCTACCTGCACAGCCAGCAAAATGGCACCAACGGAAGAGGCACGGTCCCGGGCCAGTAGCAAAAACAAACTCATCGCGGAGGCGCGGAGGAACGGAGGAAGACGTGGAGATAATCTCCTCAAATTCTCCCTCCGCGTCTTCCTCCGCGCCTCAGCGCCTCCGCGATGAAAACCACCGAGGACTTTTATGAAAACTCTCATCTCTACACTTCTCTTCGCCTCACTGGCGCTCGCCCAGTCTTCTTCCGCCGACCGCATTCTGGGCGCCCTGTCGGAGCGCTCCCTGGCGGAAAAGGTCGCCGGTATGAGCACCGACGACCGCATCGCCATGTACAGCCTGATGGCCAAAACCAAGCCGGACGATCTCCACTTTCACGTCCTGCTGGCCGGCGCTTACATTCAAAAGACGCGCGAGACCACCGACTATTCCTACCTGGAACGCGCCGCCAGCATCCTGGACAGCGTCATCTCCGCCGACAACACGCAGTATGAAGCGCACCGCCTGCTGATTGAAACGCAACTGGAGCGGCATCTCTTCGCCAAAGCCGCCGAGTCCTCGCGCCGCCTCATCAAAATGGACGGCGCCGACCCCTGGAACTGGGGCACGCTCGGCGATGCCCTCACCGAGATGGGGGAATACAGCGAAGCCGCCGACGCTTATCAGAAAATGGTCACCCTGCGCCCGGACCTGGCCAGTTACAACCGCGCTTCCCACTTCCACTTCCTGTTCAACGACGTCCCCGGCGCCATCGCGATCATGAAAAAGGCGATTGAAGCCGGCAGCAGTTCTCCGGAAAATGTGGCCTGGTGCATGGTGGACCTGGGCAACATCTATTTCAAGTCGGGACAGTATGACCAGGCCGCACAACAGTTCACCAGTGCCCTGCGCACCTTTCGTGGCTACCATCCGGCGTACGCCGGGCTCGCCAAAACCGAGGCCGAAACAGGCGACTTGAAGAGCGCCATAGAAAACTACAAGCGCGCCCAGGAAATCACGCCGCTGCCGGATTACGCCGCCGCGCTCTACGATCTCTATCAGAGGACCGGCCAAATCGCTCTCGCCCGGAAGCAGATGGACCTTCTGGATGCCATCGACCGCGTTTCGCGCGCCACCGGCGAAACCGCCAACCGCAACCTCGTGTTCGCTTTTGCCGATCGCGATATCAAGCTCGACCGCGCTCTCGAACTGGCACAGGGCGAACTGGCATTCCGGCGCGACATTTATAGCTACGACGCGCTCGCCTGGGCGCTGTACAAAAACCACCGGTACACGGAAGCGCACGAGTACATGGAAAAAGCCATGGCGTTGAAGACGCCGGAGCCGCTATTCCGCAAACATGCCGATGCTATTTCACAAGCTTTAGAGAGGGCCGCAAAATGAAACGACTCGTACTTTTGTTTGTTCCGATGCTCGCCGGCGCGTCCGGTCAGGCGCCGCTGGAGAGGTTGTTCGACGCCAAATTAACCGCCACCCAGCGCGCCGGCGCCTGCTTCGAATTGCGCGGCGCGAAAGACGCCGCCGCCATTGCGGCCATGAGCCGCGCCATGGACGACCCGGGCCTGCTCGCCTGTGCCGCCGAAAATCTGCGCCTTGCCGGAGCCGTGGCGCAACTGCAGGAGGCGCTCTCCAGCCGCAACGAGCAGGTGCGCGCCGCCGCCGCGCGATCGCTCGGTAGTTTCCAGAGCGTCGACCTGCTGGAGCCGCTCAGCCGCGCCGCGCAGGATGAAAACATCCTGGTTGCGACCAACGCACTGGCCGCCCTCAGCGAATATCGCGACCCGGCCGTGGATCCGTATCTGGCCGCACTCGCCGGCAAAGGCGGCATGATTGGCGATATGGCGATCGACCGCCTCGCCCTGCTGGACCCGGCCGGAGCGCTCCGTATTGCCCGCAACCTTCTCGCGAGTTCCCAGGTGCCGGACAAGCTGTACGCCATGCGGATTATCGGCGCGGGCGGCGACCCCAGCGATTTACCCGCATTAAAGAAGATTGCGGCATCCGGCCAGGAAAGCCTGGCGCAGCGCAATCGCGGCTTCGGATTCATGCCTCCCATCAGCCTTTCGCGCGCGGCCGGGACCGCCATCCGGGCAATCGAATCGCGGTAACCGCCTTGTTTCTCTATGCTCCTCGACAAGTTGGCAATCGGTTTGCTAAGATAACTGGTAGATTTCATTGTGGTACTTCTGCCTGATACCTCTATCCCCGTCTTGCCGGTACCGAATACCCCCTGCAATCTAACCGAGGAGTAAAGCTAAGAGAATCTATGGCTTCCAACACCTACAATCAGGGCGCCCAAGTGGAGCACCTAAAGTTCGGCCTGGGTACAGTGATGTCCAGCAGTGAAGAACGCATCGTGATCAAGTTCGATGATCACGGCGAAAAGAAGTTCGTCACCGGCATGGTGATGGGCAGTTTGAAGAAAAGTGACCGGCAACCCCCCGCCGAAAAGAAGGGTGCCCGTAGAAAGAAAACCGCGCCTGTCTACGGCGTAGAAATGCCGAATTTAGAGGAAATTTTCGTTGAACGCACGCCAAAAACGAATGTTTGAAGAAGCCCGGAAACGCAATCCGGACTTCAAAATGCCTTCTGCCGAGCCCGCCAGCGAGTGGAGCGAAGCTGATCTTGCCCTGATCAAACAAGGGGTTGGCGACAAGTCCAGCCGGCCCTCGCAAGCGTCGGGCGAAACCGGCGATGCCGGTGCGGAAGCGCCCTCCGGCGAACAGACCGGAAGCGTGGTCACCTATTTCGAAGCCAAGGGATTTGGCTTTTTACGGCCCGACGATGGAGGACGCGATATCTTCTTTCACGTCTCGCGCCTGGTGGAAGGCCTGGCCACCGACCTGCGGCCCGGCACCAAGGTGATTTACGAATTGGGAATGGACCGCACCGGGAAAATGGCGGCCAGCAGCATCCGCATCGCTCCGCCTGCCTGATCGCCGGCGCCATCAGCTATACTAAGAGAATCGCTTAAGTGTCCCCGTGTCTTAGTGACGCGGGGGTTTGTGCTCTCATGTTCGACAATCTATCTGAAAAGCTGCAGAGGGTCTTCAAAAACCTGCGCGGCGAAGGCAAACTCTCGGCTGAGAATATGGAGACCGCCCTGCGCGAAATTCGCATGGCGCTCCTCGAAGCCGACGTCAATTTCAAGGTTGTCAAGCAGCTCATCGAAGCCATTAAGGTGAAGGCCATGGGCGAGGAAGTGCTTTCCGCACTGTCTCCGTCCCAGCAGGTCATCAAGATCGTCAACGAAGAGCTCGATCAAAATTCTCGGTTCGCACGAATCCCGCCTGCGGTTTGCCAACGAGCCGCCCAGCGTATTCCTCATCGTCGGATTGCAGGGTTCCGGCAAGACCACGTCCACGGGCAAACTGGCGCGCTGGCTCTCGAAGAACGGGCACCGGCCCATGCTCGTTTCGGTAGACGTCTACCGTCCCGCCGCGCGCGAGCAGTTGCGCGTGGTGGCACGCGATGCCGGCCAGCCCATCTACGAAGGCGCGCCCGGAGAAACACTGCCGCTCGAATTGACCAAATCCGCGCGGCGCGAGGCCGTCAATAACGGCCGCGACGTGCTGCTGGTGGATACCGCCGGCCGCCTGCACATCGACGACGACCTGATGAGCGAGTTGCAGCAGTTGAAGGAACAGCTCAACCCGGTGGAAATTCTGTTCGTCGCCGACGCCATGACCGGGCAGGACGCCGTAAAATCGGCCGACGAGTTTCACAAGCGGCTCGGCATTACCGGCGTGATCCTCACCAAAATGGATGGCGACGCCAGGGGTGGCGCCGCGCTGTCTATCCGCCAGGTCACCGGCCAGCCTCTCAAATTCGTCGGTATCGGCGAAAAATTGGATGCGCTGGAACAGTTTCATCCCGATCGCGCCGCCAATCGCATTCTGGGAATGGGCGACATTCTCTCGTTCATCGAAAAAGCCAGCGAGCAGATCGACCAGAAAAAAGCCGTCGAGATGCAGCGCAAGCTCATCGAAAACGATTTCACGCTGGCCGATTTCCGCGACCAGTTGAAGAGTATCCGCAAACTCGGACCGCTCAGTTCGCTGCTCGACATGATGCCCAAGGTGGGCATGATGAAAGAGCTGAACAACGTCAAAGTGGATGAGAAGGAGATTAGCCGCGTCGTGGCCATCATCGATTCGATGACGCCCAGGGAGCGCGCCAATCACATGATCATCAATGGTACCCGGCGCCGGCGGATTGCCAAAGGCAGCGGCACCAGCGTGCAGGAAGTCAATCAATTGTTGAAGCAGTATGCCGAGGCCCGGAAGATGATGAAGAGCCTGTCGGGTGGCCTGATGGGCAAAAAACTCGGGAAAATGAAATTGCCCGGTGGATTTCCCTTCGATATTCCGGGGCTGGGCAGGTAAAATAACATTCGAATTTTGGAGTATAGATGCTGATGATTCGCCTGGCGCGGTTTGGCGCCAAAAAGAAGCCGTTTTATCGTGTAGTCGTGATTGAAAAAGAGCGCGCCCGCAATGGCCGCCACCTCGAAGTGTTGGGACACTATAACCCGCTGACCAAGCCGGCAAAGGTGATGTTGAAACACGATCGCCTGGATTATTGGGTCAAGAATGGCGCCCAATTGTCGGATACGGTGACCCGCCTGGTCAAGAATAATCCGGCCGAGCAACCCCAGCCTGTGGCTTAGATCGTATCTGGCAGCCCGTAACTGTAAAGAAGATAACGGCCAGTATTGGTAATGTGCGCGATTTTGCGTACTTAACGAGCGCGTTTCGCTACCATGTGCATGTAGGAGGCGGGGTGCATGAAACAGTTGATTGAAGACATTGCCAAAGCTCTGGTTGACATCCCTGAGGAGGTCTCGGTCCAGGTAGTGGAAGGCGAGCAGGTCACCGTACTCGAACTGAAAGTCGCACCCAGCGATCTCGGGAAAGTGATCGGCAAGCAGGGGCGCACGGCCCGTTCCATTCGCACCATTCTCGGTGCCGCCGGGATGAAGCTGAACCGCCGCTTCACGTTGGAAATTCTCGAGTGAACCAGCCGGAACCTGCATGGGTCACCATCGCTGTGCTCGGCAAACCCAGGGGCAATCGCGGTGAAATCACCGCCTTCTCTTTCAGCAGCAAGCCTGAACGTTTCCAAGCATTGAAGGAAGTTTTCCTGTTCGGCGAGGGCCGGCGTTTCGAAGTGGAGTCTACCTGGTTCCACATGGATACGCTGGTCTTCAAATTCCGGGGCGTCGATACCATTTCCGACGCCGCACTGCTCTCCGGCGCCGAAGTGCGCGTGCCCGCCGAAGAGCGCGTTCCCCTGGAAGAGAACGAGTTTTTTCAGTCGGACCTGATCGGCTGCGAAGTATTCGATGCCGCCAGCGGCGTGCGCGTCGGATCTGTGACCGGTTGGGAGGACGGCGGCGGTCATGGACTCCTGGTGGTGGACGGCGGTCTGTTGATTCCGTTCGCCCGTTCCATCTGTAAGCAGATCGATCCGGCCGCCCGGCGGATCGCGGTAGAATTGCCCGTGGGCCTGAAGGACTTGAACCGCACGTGATCTTCCATGTGCTCACCATCTTTCCCGAATTTTTCGAGGGACCCTTCGCGCATGGCGTGGTGAAGCGCGGCAAGGATGCCGGGCTTCTGGATATCCGGATTCACAACCTGCGCGATTGGACCAGCGACCGCCACCGCACCGTCGACGACCGGCCCTTCGGCGGCGGCGAGGGAATGGTGCTCAAACCCGAGCCTCTGTTCGCCGCCGTCGAGACCATCTGGCAATCGGGCGAATCTCCCGCTCCTTCCAACCGCAGGACCGTGCTGCTTTCCGCTTCCGGCCGCCCGTTCGATCAACGTCTGGCCAACGCCTATAGCCGCGAGGCGGAGTTGCTGCTCATCTGCGGCCGGTACGAAGGCGTTGACGAGCGCGTTGCCGAGCACCTTGCCGACGATGAGATTTCGATCGGCAATTATGTCTTGAGCGGGGGCGAACTCGCCGCGGCCGTGGTGATCGATGCCGTGGCGCGACTGATCCCCGGAGTGCTGGGCAACGAAACATCCGCCGCCTTCGATTCATTTCAGGACACCGGTCACGGCGAAGGGCTGCTCGACTGCCCGCACTGGACGCGTCCCGCCGAATTCCGCGGCTGGAAGGTGCCGGACGTGCTCTTGAACGGGAATCACGAAGAAATACGCCGCTTTCGCAAGCAGATGGCGCGCGAAAAAACGGCCCGGCTCCGGCCCGATCTCCTGGCGGAATAGGAAATTCCTTCCGCGGATCGTGTAAGATAAAGATTCAAGGAAATTTTCATGCAGAACGCGTTGCTGACGAAGTTTATCAACAAGAACAAACGGGCCGATGTCCCTGAGTTCCGGCCCGGCGACACCATCCGGGTCCACGTGAAGATCAAGGAAGGCGACAAAGAGCGTCTTCAGGCTTTTGAAGGGGTCCTCATCGCGCGCAACAATACCGGATTGGGCGAGAGCATCACCGTTCGCAAAGTCAGCTTCGGCCAGGGAGTCGAGCGCATTTTCCCGATTCATGCCAAGGTGGTGGACCATATCGATGTGGTGCGCACCGGGCGGGTCCGCCGCTCCAAGTTGTATTACCTTCGCGCCTTGAAGGGTAAAGCTGCACGTCTCAAGGAACGCACATAGCGTCGCGATTTCTCCATGCGACCCGAGTCCGCGGGTGGCAAATTCCGATGCGAGGCAACCCTGGAGCGCGAGTTGCGCGCGCGCGGCTTTCAGGCTGTCGCGGGCGTGGATGAAGTGGGCCGCGGCTCGCTCTTCGGCCCGGTCGTGGCCGCTGCCGTGATCCTTTCCCCGGACCGTCCCGTGCGCGGACTCAACGACAGCAAATTGCTGGAGGCCGAGCGCCGCGAGGTGCTGGCCGAGCGGATTCGCGAACGCGCGGTCGCCTGGGCCGTCGGCGCGGTGGATGCCGCCACCATCGATTCCATCAACATCTATCAGGCCTCGCGCCTGGCCATGCGAATGGCGGTAACGCGATTGCATCCGGCGCCCGATTTTCTGCTGATCGATGCCGTATCGATCGAACTGCCCCTGCCGCAGCGCCCGCTCATCAAAGGCGATATGCAGTGCCACGCCATCGCGGCGGCATCCATCGTCGCCAAGGTGTATCGCGACGCCTGTATGCGCGTCTGGGACAAGGTTTTCCCACAGTACGGCCTGGCCTCTCACAAAGGCTATTCCACGCCCGAACACTGCCAGGCCATCGAACGGTTCGGACCCACGCCGCTGCACCGCCTGAGCTTTGAACCGGTGCGCGCCCACTGCCTCTTTCCCATGGATTACAATCCCCAGATGGATCTGTTCGACGCGGCAGGCGCCGCATGATGCCCGTCGAGCCGGAACAGACCGGCCTGCAACCCGTTCCCGACCCTCCTCCGCCACCGCCCGCGCGCTGGTATCACAAGGTGTGGGCGGTCCTGCTGATCACTTTCTGCCTGGAGATCGGGCTCTTCCTGCTGATCTTTCCGTGGACCGAATCGTGGGATAACAACTACTTCGCCAACTCCATCGCGCGCGTTCGCCTGTACTGGGACAGCATGTATCTGCGGGGCGCCGTCAGCGGGCTCGGCCTGATAAACCTCTATATCTCCGCTGGCCGAAGCCATTCGCTTACGGCGATTTTCCAAACACTAGCGCACCCATCCGGCTGATACCATAAACTCAGGAGCATTCCATGCGACCGGCAATCCTGGTTTTGTCCATTCCTTTTCTTTGCGGCGCCAGTGAAATTCCGCAAGGCAGTCACGTGGCCCTGCGGATGGTGAACTCCATCAGTACCCGAACCGCCAAGGAAGGCGATTACGTGTACATGAAAACAGCCACTCCTATCACCGCGGACAATGGCATCGTGGTGCCCGAGGGCAGCTATGTGCAGGCCGTCGTGACCCATTCGGTGCGCAGCGGACGGGTCAAAGGCAAGGCGGAACTCGCCATCCGCATCGAGACTCTGACCCTGCCGGGCGGTAAGGTGATCAAGGTGACTCCGCACCTGGCTTCGGTGGATTCCGACGGCACCGATCAGAAAGTCAAAGGCGAAAACCAGATTCAACAAGGCTCCAGCCACGGCGCCGACGCCGCGAAAGTGGCGGAAGTGGGAGGCGCGGGAGCGGCCATTGGCGGCATTGCCGACCGCAGTTGGACCGGCGCCGGCATTGGCGCGGGAGCGGGCAGCGCAGTGGGCCTGGCTACCGTACTGCTTTCCCGCGGCAAGGAAGTGGAACTGCGTCAGGGAACCACGGTCGATGTAGTGTTTGACCGCGCAGTGCCGCTGGACTGAAAAAAAGAGCGGCCACCGAATGGAGTAAGCTCTTGAGGAGAGACACGGCAGCCGCCAGGAGTTGTCTTCTTTACGCTAGACGACCTTCTCATCCTAAGACCTCGGCCAAAATTGCGAAACGTATCTTTCGTACAGCTTACGGAAAGTCATGGAATTCACACTTGTAAGTTCCTCGTCCCGCTGAAGCGGGCCATGCTCATGTGGATTCCATGCCCTCCGCGAGCTATCCTTGATTGCCTTGGGATCAAAGGCAGCCTCCTGGATAGCGATCATGGCAATCCTGTGCTTCGCGGCACCCGCACAGAGAGGATGAGGCCCCGCGAACCCCTTTGCCGAGCGGCGCAGAACGGCGACGTCGCCCAGGTGCGTGCCCTGTTGTCCCGCGGCGCTTCCCCCAACATCCGTGACCGAGAGGGCCCAGTCCTCCCGCTGATGCGAGCCGGCTTCGGCCAGATGGTGGCCGTTCCCGATGACCGCCGGGACCTCCCGCGGGACCCGGAAGGTTGCGCCAGGCTGCTGCTCGACCGGCACGCCGACGTGAACGCACACGACCCCGCCGGCCGCACGGCCCTGCTCCTCGCCATGCAAGGCTCCGCAGACGAACATTGGAGTGACCAGCGCGGACGAACCTCTGGCCCGCCTGTTGATCGCCCGCGGCGCCGATATCAACGCTCAGGACAATGATGGCTGGTCCCCCTGCTGATGACGTTGCATTCTGTCGGCGGACCAGCCGGGCCTTGCTGCAGTTCCTGCTCTCCAAAGGCGCTGACGTGAACGCGCACCTCAAAGACGGCCGGTCCGGCCTGATGCTGGCCGCGAGCCTGGGAAAGGACGACCGTCTGCCCCCTGATCGCCCGGGGCGCGGACCTGAACGCGCGCGACCGCACCGGCGCCACGGCCCTGATGACGGCCGCGGCAATCGATGGGGACGAGCAATCCACCGCCATAATTAAACTATTGATCGCCGCCGGCGCGAACCTGAACGCCGCCGACAACCAGGGCCGCACCGCCGCTCACCGGGCCGCGCAGGCAGGCTATCTGGAGCGTGCCAGGTTTCTGGTCGCGAGCGGAACCCAGGTCGCCGCGGCCGTCTTCTGGAAACAGGCGCTCAACTATGCGCTCCTGCGGGCGATTACGCGGGGGAGCACCGAATCCGCGGCCGCCCTTTTGGACCAGGGAGCCGATCCCGACTTTCGCGACGATTCCGGCCGGACCCTGCTCACCATCGCCGCCGCGGAGGAATACTCGGCGGATCGAACCCTGCTTCTTCTTGGGCACGGAGCCTCCGTCAACCTTGCCGCGAGCGATGGCGACACGCCCCTGATGGTGGCCGCTGATCGCTATCAACCCGCCACGGTGAAGGCCCTCCTCGACCGCGGCGCCGATCCGAACGCCGCCGACCGCGACGGCAATACCGCGCTGCTGCGAGCGGCCGCCTCCCGGTACAGTTGGCAGGAAGACCGCCAGCCGCTGATCGGCCTGCTCATCGAGAAAGGCGCCGACCCTGCGGCAAAAAACCGCCACGGCGTGACGGCCCTGATGCTGCTGGCGCTCAACGGCAATCCCGCGATGATGCTGTTGCTCGATAAGCCCATCGACGTCAACGCCCGCGACGAAGACGGAAACACCGCGCTTCTGTACGCCGCCAGGTTCTTTGTCCGTGAGGGGCAGAGACGCAACGGCTGGGCCCTGCTCCAGAGGGGCGCGGATGTGAATGCCTCCAACCACGCGGGAGAGACGGCCCTGATTCTTGCCGCCACCCAATCGGAACCCGACGCGGTGCGGCTCCTGCTCGCTAAGGGTGCAGATGTAAACGCCGCCACCCGCGCTGGCCGGACCGCCCTGATGCAGGCCATCGACGGGCCCAAGGATTTCGACAACGAACGGCACGGGGTGTACTCGCCGGAAATCGCCCGATTGTTGATTGCCGCGGGGGCCGGCGTGAATGCCCGCGATGCTTCCGGAGACACTCCGTTGACGCTTGCCGTCCGTCGCGGCTACCAGGATATGGCGGCGGTCCTCACACGCGCCGGCGCGGAGCGCTGACCCCATATACGTGTAACTTGCATATATCAGTGCACGGGTGATACGCTGACGGCCAGAGGAAAGAATCCCGCATGTCGCATCGCACCTGTACCCGGCATGGCGTCAATCATCCATGCACCTGCGCGATGGGAAACCTGTACCGGTTTGTGGAGCCGGTTCTGCTCTTCCTCCTGAAGAGGAAGGGACGTTGCCACGGCTACGAACTGGCCAGCGATCTGCGCGAATACGCGCTGACCGATTCGGAAATCGAGATCGCCGCCCTCTACCGGACGCTCCGGCAAATGGAGAAGAACGGTTGTGTCAAATCCGAATGGGAAATGGACGGCAGCGGACCGGCGCGCCGTTTGTACGTGCTGACACCCCATGGCGAAGAGCATTTGCAGGAGTGGATCGTCGTATTGGACCACATGGGCAAATCCATGAAGCGATTTGTGAGAGCAGCGCAGATGGCGAAGCCGGGAGTGAACCCGCGCCCCGCCGGGAGCGGACGCCGATCCGCCATCGCAGCTCCGCAGCCGGGCATAGGGCGGTAACCGATGCTGGCATCTTCTGCCCCTTGCGCCCCGCCGCCCCCGGCGGAGATCGAGTCCGCCTGCTTTGTGTGCGGGCCGTCACACCCGCGCGGCCTGCGAATCCGGTATGCCCTGTCCGCCGATGGGTCGATCGCGGCTCGCTGGACGCCGGACCGGACTTGGGAAGGTTTCCCCGGCATTGTCCACGGAGGGATCGTGTCTACGATCCTCGACGAGGCGATGTCTAAAGCCGTCGCCGCTACCCGCTGCCAGGCGCTGACGGCGGAATTGAAAGTCAGGTTTCGACGGCCAGTTCCACCGGATTGTGAGTTGGAAATCCGCGGCTGGGTTCTGGACCGCCGCAAACGCCGCATCCGCACCGAAGCGGTGGTCACCGGCGCCGGCGGCGAGGAGCTCGCGCACGCCTGGGGAGTATTTCTAACGATGGAGGCCGGCGCAAAGTGATGCCCGGTTGCAACACCGCCATGGAGCGCCTGGTCAGAAGGCTCAACGGCGACATCCTGCGGGAATTTCGGATGGCTGACGATTGCGTCCGTCATGCCGGATGCCTGCCGAAAGATTATTACCCCATCGTACGCCGGCAGATCGCCGCCTGCGGAGCCGCGGCCCTGGCTAACGCGACCGCGCTGGCTTCCGAGGTCGTCGCGCTCGGAGGAATCCCCGTGCTTTCCGGCCGCCGGAATCCGGCAGAATCGGATTCCCGCATCATTCCGGCCTGGCAGGCAGGGGCGCGCGCCATGCTGGATCATTACCGGAGACGCCTTCGCATGGCCGACCGGATGGGCCTGCACCGCCTCCGCGGAGTTTTCGAGCAGATTGTCAGTACCAAAGAAAGGCACCTGGCGCACAGCAGGTTCATGGAAGCCGGCGACGCACCCGGCCGGTACCTGCATACCCGGGTGAGAACAGGATAAGACCAAATGAAGATCGCTGTACCAACCAATGACGGCTCGTCGATATCCGAGCACTTCGGGAGAAGCGCCGCCTTCCTCCTCTTCGATACCGGGAATTCTCAGATCACTGCCAGTGAGATGAGAGCCAACCAGGGGCAGCATAACCACTCGGAGACGGGTTGCACTGGAGATCATGCCGGCGCGGCGGAGCCGCACAGCCACGCGGCCATCGTGAACTCGATCGAAGGATGCGAAGTGGTGATTTGCGCCGGCATGGGCTGGCGCGCCTCCGAAGCGTTGAAGCAGGCGGGCGTGCGCGAGGTGGTCTTCACCGCGCCGGGTCCGGCCAAAGAAGCGGTCCTGGCATATCTGAGAGGCGATCTGAAGACCGCTGCCCAGGGCTTCTGCCGATGCAGCCACTAAACCGGTAAAGCTATGAGTACCGCCATAACCGGCCACAGCACTCCTCCACTGAACCGCTATCCCGCGGAGATGGCGATCACGCCCCTGGTCCCGGTCCAGCTACCGGGCCAGTCGCGCCCGATCTGGTGCAAGCTGGAGTTTCTCAATCCCAGCGGCTCCACCAAAGACCGCATCGCGCGCTACATCCTCGGCAGGGCCGTGGAGCGCGGCGAACTGAAACCCGGCGGCACGGCCATCGAAGCTTCCAGCGGGTCCACCAGTATCGCCATGGCCCAGGTCTGCGCGCAACTCGGCGTCCGGTTTATCGCCGTCCTGCCCGAGGGCGTCAGCAGCGAGCGCGTCCTGATGATCCGTGCCTACGGAGGTACCGTCCACTTCGCCCGAAAAGGGGGCCGGGATTCCGGGCTGTATCGCCGAATCGGAAAGGCTGGCCGCCGAGTTGGGCGCGTTTCTGCCGCGCCAGTTCGCCAACCCGGAGAACGTCGAGGCCCACCAGTTCGGCACCGCGCGAGAGATCGTGGACCAGATCCCCGGCCATCTGGTTGATGCGGTGGTCAGCGGGGTCGGCACCGGCGGCACCCTGGTCGGCCTGGTGCGAGGATGCTGTAGCGGGGATCGCGAGCCACACGCATTTCTGGCTCGTCCGGTAGATCTGCACAGTCCCCGGGAAGCGGAGTGCTGCAGCTTCAGCGCGCGGATCCCCGGCGTCATGGACTGCGCCTCCCACCTGTTCCGCGAATCCGACTATCCGCTTCTGAAGACCATCGAAGTGCCCGATGAGGAGGCACTCGAAACCACGCGCGAATTGATCCGCCTGGGCTTTCCGGTCGGGCCGAGTTCCGGCCTGAACTATCGCGCGGCCATGATTGTCGCGGAATCGCTCTGGCCGGCCAATATCGTAACCGTCTTCCCCGACCGGATGGAGCGCTACTTCTCCACCAGCCTCTTCCGGCAGCTTCAGCCCTGAGAATCCGCTCGCGAGCCGCGCCTTCTGGCCAGCATTTTTTCGTAAGCCTGCCGGAGGGCGCCCATCGCCTCCACGTCCACTTTGGGCGCAGGCATGCGGTTTCCGAACCGATGGCACAGTTGCAGCCTGCGCACGAACTGAATACATTCCGGGCAGCCGCGAAGATGCTCTTCCAGCTCTTCACACGATGCCGGCATCCGTTCCTCGTCCAGGTATTCGGAGAGGAGCGCGAAGACGCGGCCGCAGTCCTTATCGCTCACGCCGCATAGGAGATGCAGATCCGCGCCTCGCGGTGACAACACGCCGCGGCGGTCCACTCGAAGGGCATTGAAAAAACAAATTTTGAGACCCTTAAGTGTCCGAATTGAGTGATTTACCGCAGGCGTGCGCGCGTGCGCGCCGCCGGAGTTCCCGCTGCATCGTAAACACGGCCTGGCGAATGCCCGCCGTCCATTCCGGGAACAGGTCGATGTACTGCAGTTCGCTCTGGATCCGGCGTGGGACGCGGCAGTCGTCCAGGCGCACAGGCACAATGAAAATTTCGTCCAGAGGGACGCGGCGGGCGCAGTCCAGGGCGTAGCGGATCTCCGCCTGGAAGCCGCCCCACTTGCTGACCGAATTCCGCGAGAAGCAGGGCAGAAAGAAGTCCGACGTCTCGATGGCCGATTCGATGGCGCGCGGCCAGTTTTGCCCCGGCATCAGCTTGCGCACATCCATCCAGGGACTGAAACCCGCCCGTTCCAGCGTGTCGTAGAGTTGCACGGCCAGGGCCTCGTCTTCCTTGACGTACGCCAGAAATACCTGGGGTGCGGTTCGCGGTTCGAAGCTGAAACCGCACACCGGATCCGGATAGAAGATGCCCAGTCCGTCAATCTCAATGGCTTTGCCTTCCGCCAGGCCGCGAACCACAATCTGCGCCAGTTGTTGCACCGGGGAGGCTTCACTCATGACGCTCTCCGCGCTCCCGCAGAAAAACCACTTCTCCCGCGGCGCCGTGGGTGAAACGGCCGAGACCCGGCAAGGCTGCCTCCTTCCCCTGTCGCAAATCCGAAAGAATATCCCGCACCGCGCGGTCCAGCCGGTCTGCCGCCTCGCCGGAACTCACCTTGGCCGCGCGAGCCATCCGCTTCGCTATTTCCGCTTTCTTCATCCCGATTCCACGGTAACAGGCGTTCACCCCGAAACCCGGCGCGTCCGCCGCCGGTGCCGCCCACAACCCGCTGATAACAAATCTTTCTCCCCGGCGCAAAAAATAGCGCAAGCGGTGAAATGGGGGGCGAAGTCTGAAAGATCACCTTTGAGGCAGGCACATTGCCAGTCCCCTAAGCTTCTGAAAATTCGGGTAGATACAGGATAAAAGCAGTCCCTGCAGAGGAAAAAATGAACTGATTTTAATTGGAGATTAAGCGATAGTTCATGTGGGGTTGGATATGATAGCCCCAGACGAAACAGTTCCAAAATGTTCGTTTCAATCCAAAGGAGAACCGCAACCATGAAGAAACTGATGACGCTGATGCTGGCCCTGTCGTTCCTGACCGCGACCGTGGCCGTAAGCTTTGCCCAGGACACCAAGACCGAGAAGACCACCAAGAAAAGCAAGAAGGGCAAGAAGAAGAGCGACACCACCGAGAAAAAGGGCGGCTCCCTCTACTAAGAGCGCGACCCGCCGGGTATTGCCTGGAGAGCCGCGCAGCGCGCTTCGGCCTGCGCGGCTTTTCAGTTCCCTCCCCGCTGGCGGACTATCCTCGAATCGCCGGCTGAATTCCCCTTAAGAATCTCCTCTTTTCCTCGTATCCTCTTGTCACTACAACTGTAACCTTACGGACGGGATCAACGCCCCTTGATTTTAAGACGATGCAACAACGGTCGTATTTTATGAAGTCTTTCCTCTTCATTACCTTGAGTGCGGTGGCGACATTTGCCGCTGCATGGGCGCAGGCACCGGCCACAGCCTCCCGCGTGACCGGCACGGTGACAGCGGTGAATGCCGGCGCCAAGCAGATTACCGTCAAATCCGATAAAGGCGATTCGGTGGTTCTCACGACCACGGACCGGAGTTTCCTGCTGCGGCTGCCGCCCGGAGAGATGGATACCAAGAAAGCCGTCAAAATCACGCTGACTGATGTGGGAGACGGGGACCGCCTGGTGGCCAGCGGGCAGGAATCCGCGGACCAGAAGACCATGGAGGCCCGCACCGTCATCATCATGAGCAAGAGTGACGTGGCCGAGGTCAAGAAGCGCGAAGCCGAAGACTGGCAGAAACGCGGCAGCACCGGGACCGTCACCGCTATCGATCCGGCAGCCAAGACTCTCACAATCAAAGTAGGGTCGAGGGAAGTTACTATTCAACCGGGCGACAAGACCATTTATCACCGCTATTCTCTGGATTCGGCCAAATTTGCCGATGCCAAGCCCAGCACCTTCGCCGAAATCAAGACAGGCGACCAGGTCCGCGTCCTGGGGGACAAGAGTCCGGACGGCGCCACGATCAAAGCGGAACAGATCGTAGCCGGCACGTTCCGCCAGCTTGCCGCTACCATCGAATCCATCGATGCCGCTGCCGGCGAGATGAAGGTAAAGGATCTGGCCACCAAGAAATCGCTCACCATTCGCGTGGATAGCGATTCGACAATGAAGAAGCTGGACCCGCAAATGGCCAATATGCTGGCGATGCGCTACGCGCCCGGCGCGGGGCGCGGTCGCGGCGGTCCCGGCGGCGGCGGTGCTCCCGGCGGTGGCGGTGCTCCCGGCGGCGCAGGTCGCTCTGGAATGCCTCGGCCGGAGGGTCAGGGCGGTGGCGGCGGCGGACGAATGGGCGGAGGCCGCGGCGGCGATGTAGGCGCCATGCTCGATCGCCTGCCCGCCATCCATTTGACCGATTTGAAAAACGGTGACGCCCTTATGGTGTCCACCACCATGGGAACCGACCCGAATAAAGTTACGGCAATTATGCTTCTTGCCGGCGTAGAACCTCTCCTTACCGCATCCCCCAGCGCCGTACGCGACATCATGAGCGGCTGGAACCTTGGCGGCGGCGGCGGTGGAGGCGAGGGTAACTAGCACTGTAGTTTCAACGATTCCAGGCGAAAGGTCCGTAGTGGAAAAGACAAACAGAGGTAGTATGTTCAACTTGCGAAGGATTTGGTTTTTGCTCCTGGCAGCCGCTCTGATAGTAGCCAGCGCGCCGGCCCAACAGACTGTTGGCACAGTGAAGGGTTCCCTGTCGGACGATTCCGGTGCGGTGATTCCGGCCGCGACGGTGACGCTCGTGGGCGGCGGGAATACCAAGACGGCTCAATCGCAGGCCGACGGCAGCTTTACTTTCGTTGGGAGTCGCCCCGGGGCAGTATACGGTCAATGTGGCGTTTCCCGGTTTTGCTCCGTTTTCTAAACCGGTGGCCGTGACCGGCGGCGGAACCGTCCAGGTGCCGGTACAACTGGTGGTGAGCGCCGAGAAGCAGGAAGTCACCGTGGCCGAGCATGCCGGTACCACCATCAGTGTGGAGCCGGACAACAACGCCACCGCCCTGGTAATCAAGGGTGAAGATCTGATGGCCCTGCCGGACGATCCGGACGACCTTTCCGACGCGCTGCAGGCTCTTGCCGGTCCTGGAGCCGGACCGAACGGCGGCCAGATCTATATCGACGGTTTCACCGGCGGCCAGCTTCCTCCCAAAGAATCCATCCGCGAGATTCGCATCAACCAGAATCCGTTTTCGGCGGAGTATGACCGCCTGGGCTTCGGCCGTATCGAGATCCTGACCAAGCCCGGCTTCGACAAGTTGCGCGGCACGGCATCTTTTAACGACACTGACTCCGCGCTGGATTCCCGCAACCCGTTCGCCAGTAACAAGCCGGATTATTCGGTGCGCAATTACGACTTCAGTATCGGCGGGCCACTCAGTCACAAAGCTTCGTTTAACTTCAACTTCAACCGGCGAGACGTCCAGGACAACGCCATCACTAACGCTTTTCTGGTGGATCCCACCACCTTTGCGGTCAGCCCTTTCACACAGTCCGTCGTGACGCCCAGCAGCATGATGAATTTCGCGCCGCGAGTCGATTACCAGCTCAGCACAAACAACACGCTGACCATGCGATTCGAAGAACGCACAAACTCCCGCGACAATGCCGGATTGGGCGGCAAGAGCCTGCCGCCGCCATATTCGAACCTGGCCTATAACACCGACGGCAGCAATCAGAATTTGATGATCACCGAGACCTCGATCCTGAATCCCAAGATCGTCAACGAAACGCGTTTTCAATATACGCGGAGTTATACCGAGAGCCTGGGCAATCAGATCCCATCGGTCAATGTCGCCGGAGCATTCGTCACCGGAGGCAACGGCGTCGGCGGTACGCACGACCGGGGGCACCATTACGAATTGACCAATGTGTCGTCTCTCGCGCACGGAATTCACACTATCCGGTTCGGCGTTCGCGTGCGCCGCGATAGCGACCAGAGCAACCAGCCGCAGGGATTCAATGGAAGCTTCACTTTTCTGGGCGGCAGCGTGCCGCTTCTCGGTCCCGATAACCAGATTCTCTACGACAGCAACGGCAACGAGCAGGTTACCTTCCTCACATCGCTCCAGTTGTACATTGCAAACCCTGCAACTGATGCAGGCAGGCTTGAACCAACCCCAGATCGAAGCGTTGGGCCGCGGACCCGACCGTTTCAGTATTCAGGCGGGACAGTCTTATATCAGTGCGAACCGCTGGGACGCCGCGCCGTTCATCCAGGACGACTGGAGAGTGAAATCCAACCTGACCGTCAGCCTTGGATTGCGATACGAAGTGCAGACCCTGGTGAGCGATCACCAGGACATAGCCCCCCGCATCGGTATCGCGTGGGCGCCGGGGAACCCCAAGAGCGGCCGTCAGAAGACGGTCTTCCGCGGTGGCGTCGGCATCTTCTATGACCGCATCAGCTTCGGAGAGTTTGAGACGGCGGCGTTAAACAATGGCCACTCGCAAGTGGAGTACACGGTCTACAACCCGACCTTCTATCCAAATATTCCGTCGCTTTCAAGCTTGAGTGCCGGGCAAAACAATACCGTGGTGATCGATCCAAACCTGAGAGCCGACCGCAGTATCCAAAGCGCCATCGGCGTGGAGCGCCAGCTCCCCCACAATACGGTTGTCTCGGTAACTTACACCAACAACCGTTCGAATCACCTGCAACAGACCGTGCCGATCAATACTCCGCTTACCCGGCTCTTTCAATCCGTTGCTGCCGCTGAGCGCGACCAACGGTGTTTTTCCCTATGGATACAATGCCGGCCATATCACGGAATACGAAAGCGGCGGCGTGTTCCGGCAGAACATCCTGATGGCTACATTCAATACGCGGTTCAACCGGAGGGTTTCGCTCTTCGGCAACTATTCGATGACTCATGCCCACGATCTGCCCGGCTCGCCCACGGATCCTTACAATTTCGCATTGGACTACGGCCGCAGCAACTTCGATCAGCGGCACAGTTTCCAGTTGACCGGTTCCATCATCGGCCCGGTCGGCATCCGGATTGCTCCCTTCATCAGCCTGCGGAGCGGTTCGCCCTACGACGTTCTGCTCGGCGAGGATCTGTTCGGCGATAACGGAAATGCACGCCCCACGCTGGCGTCGGGACCCGGGTCGAACATCATCTGCCAGGCGTGCTTACGGCTGCTTCAACACCAACCTGGGCGCGTCCACCGCGGCTAACTACGCAAGCGCCAACGTAGTTCCCCGCAACTATCTGACGCAGCCCGGCGTGGTTTCCGTCAACATGCGCCTGTACCGCGTATTTGGATTCGGTCCCAAGCGCGGAGCGAACAACGCGGCAGCCGGCAACTTCGGCGGCGGTCCCGGCGGTGGCGGTCCCGGTGGTGGCGGCGGCGGCGGCGGTCCTCGCGGCGGCGGAGGCCTGGTGGCGGCGGCGGTCGTGGGGGCGGTGGCGGCGGTATGCGCATGGGTCCCGGCGGCGGCGGCGGTCGTGGGGGCGCGCGGCGATACTACCGAGCATCGCTACAACGTGAATATCGGCGTCAACATCACCAACGTGCTGAACCACCTCAATCCGGGTGGATACGTGGGAACGCTGACTTCGCCGCAGTTCGGTGAGGCCACCACGGTCAACACCGGCTTCGGCGGCGGCGGCTTCGGCGGTCGCGGCGGCGGCGGTACCGCCAACAACCGCCGGCTCGATATGTCGATCCGGTTCAGCTTCTGATCAAGACGCAGTCGCGGAAAAACGCGCCGGATCCCGAAAAGGGGTCCGGCGCGTTTTCCGTTTGTGCCACGTTGCGCCGCACGTTCGGCTGGGCCTACAATCTCTACTGGGATTCAGGTGATTGCTTGGTCCAACCCCCATGAACATTTCCGTCAAAGGCGAATACGCCCTGCAGGCGATCTTCGACCTTGCCTCGCAGCCGCCCGGCGAACCGGTCAAGATCGCCGACATCGCCCGGCGCCAGAAGATCCCGCAGAAGTTCCTCGAACTGATCCTGGCCGGCCTGAAGCAGGGCGGCTTCGTCGAATCGCGGCGCGGCGCCGAAGGCGGCTACCTGCTGGCGCGCCCCGCCGACTCCATCACCGTCGGCGAAGTGCTGCGCTTCGTCGAAGGCGCCGCAACAGAGCAAGGCCGATCCGCCGCAAAGCCAGGACGATCGCCCTTCGCCGACATGTGGCAGCGGTCGACCGCGCGGTCTCCGGCGTCATCGACAAGACCACGTTTGCCGACCTGCTGCGCGCCTGGACCGAAAAGCAGACCAAGTTCGTCCCGAACTGGGAGATCTGAATTTGAGAATTTACGACGACAATTCGCTCAGCATCGGCCGCACGCCGCTGGTTCGCCTGAACCGCGTCACCGACGGCGCGCAAGGCCACCGTGCTGGCCAAGATCGAAGGCCGCAATCCCGGCCTATTCGGTGAAGTGCCGCATCGGCGCGTCCATGGTCTGGGACGCGGAGAAGCGCGGCGTCCTCAAGCCCGGCAAGGAACTGATCGAGCCGACCAGCGGCAACACCGGCATCGCGCTGGCCTTCGTCGCCGCGGCGCGCGGCTATCCGATCACGCTGACCATGCCGGAGACCATGTCGCTCGAGCGCCGCAAGGTGCTCAAGGCGCTCGGCGCGAACCTGGTGCTCACCGAAGGCGCGCAGGGCATGAAGGGCGCCATCGCCAAGGCCGAGGAGATCGGTCGCCTCCGACCCCGAGCGCTACGTCCTGCTGCAGCAGTTCAAGAATCCGGCCAATCCGGAGATCCATTTCGAGACCACCGGCCCGGAGATCTGGGACGACACCGACGGCGCGATCGACGTGCTGGTGTCCGGCGTCGGCACCGGCGGCACCATCACCGGCGTCTCGCGCTACATCAAGAAGGAGAAGGGAAGAAGATCCTGTCGGTGGGCGTCGAGCCGGCCAACAGCCCGGTGATCACGCAGACGCTGCGCGGGCGAGCCGATGCAAGCCCGGCCCGCACAAGATTCAGGGCATCGGCGCGGGCTTCATTCCCGACACGCTCGACCTGTCCATGGTCGACCGCGTGGAGCAGGTGACCAACGAAGAATCCATCGAAATGGCGCGCCGCCTGGCGAAGGAAGAAGGCATTCTCTGCGGCATCTCCTGCGGCGCCGCCGTGGCGGTCGCGGTGCGCCTGGCGCAGGCAGCCGGAGTTCGCGGGCAAGACGATCGTGGTCGATCCTGCCCGATGCCGGCGAACGCTACCTGAGCACGCGTGCTTTTCGAAGGAATGTTCGAAGATTAGATCCAGCGGAGTTGAAAAAGCGGGCGCGGTTTGGGTGATAGGGGTGAGTGCGCCCGCTGTCGTAACGGGGATTTAATTAGAAGACGGAGATAGTGGCGGTGGATGTTACAGGGGAGAAACCGTTGTTACGGTAGCTCTTTAGGGCCACCTGTACGACATTAATTTGAGCCTAATCATGTCTTCCATGCCGGTGATTTTGGGTCTGATTCTGAGTTATGCGGCGGCGGCGCAAGATCCGCCGCAAACCGCTCCGGCGCCACCGGCCCCCGCGGTTCAGCCACTGCTGGAAAACTCCGGTAAACCCATGGTCCTGCCATTCGCCTGTTCGGACGAAGATATTCGCTGGGCCGGCTTGAGTTGTACGGACGAAGAGCCTTGTCCCATCTTCCTGGAACTGACGGCCGCCAACCAGGCCGGCAAGCGCATCCTGGCCGCGGGCAATATTCATAGCGAATCGGTA
>CAVVLD010000055.1:0-175283 GCA_963748795.1 uncultured Solibacteraceae bacterium | reverse complement strand
TGCCGAAGAAGAACGCAGGCGGCGGCATGCCTGCGGGTGGCGGCGGCATGGGCGGCATGGGTGGTATGGATTTCTAAGTCCAGCCGTTCAGCGCTCGAAGGAAAAAGAAAGACCTGGCAGCGATGCCGGGCCTTTCTGTCTCGATGACGATAACGGCGTGGAGATGCCAGGTCTCAGGGAAGCACACGCGCCGATTTTCAGGGATGGCGCGAAAATCCGGACTGGACCGTCAAGAAATATCTGCGTGGAATCCGACCATCTCGATGGTTGATCGGGATAGCATGGACATGGGGATCAAACGTTCGAATAGCGAGCCCCGGCGACAAATAAGATGCCACGAATGGGCAAACGAAGCGGCAGCGCAGCACGATAATAACGACTGCGACGCGTACGAACGAATCCTTCAACGTGGTCTGTTTTGACCAGATTTATGTGCTGTTTCGGTTAGGCTGTCCGCCTGAACGAACGAGCGATCTTGGGCGCCGTTCTTGCTGATCGCAATTCCACAGGGCTGCACGCCGCCTTGCGAAGCCCCATCCGCTTCAATCCGATATGGCCACAATTCGACGATTGCGGCGCCTTGACAACAGGAAGCCATCAAATGGCAAAACCTAATGCCGTGATCGCCGTTTTCGACGACCATCAGGCAGCCGATCTCGCGGTCAAGAAACTGGCCGACGCCGGATTTCGCTGCCGCCGCATAAACTGACGAGCTCTATCGACCTCAACTCAGCGAAAACATTCATAGAAAAAGTTTGGAAATACAGATGCCGCTTCACGATCGGGACGAAATACGGCGCTCGCCGGACGCAGATATTTTCGGTACCGAGGCAGCCGACACTGCGGTTCCAAAATATCGCATGCCCGAACATGGGATGCGGCCGGACGTGGCCCACGCCCTGGTGCGCGACGAGCTTTTTCTCGACGGCAATGCCCGGCAAAATCTGGCCACCTTCTGCCAGACGTGGCTCGACCCCGAAGTCCATCAACTGATGGATCTGTCGATCGACAAGAACATGATCGACAAGGACGAATATCCGGCGACGGCAGAACTGGAAAACCGCTGCGTCCATATTCTTGCCGATCTCTGGAATTCACCCAAGGCGGAAGTCACGATCGGTTGCTCGACGACCGGTTCGAGCGAAGCCTGCATGCTGGGCGGCCTGGCGCTGAAATGGAAGTGGCGCGAGCGAATGAGCGCCGCCGGCAAACCGACCGACAAGCCAAATATCGTCACCGGCCCGGTACAGGTCTGCTGGCACAAATTCGCCCGGTATTTCGACGTCGAGCTGCGCGAGATTCCCCTGGAACGCGGACGGCTCGGCATGACGCCGGACGAGGTGATGAAGCGGGTCGATGAAAACACGATTGGGGTCATGCCGACCTTCGGAGTGACCTTCACCTGCCAATACGAGCCGGTTGCCGAGGTAGCAGCGGCACTCGACGCGCTGGCGCGCGACAAGCATCTCGATATTCCGATGCATGTCGACGCCGCGTCCGGCGGCTTCACGGCTCCTTTTATCGAGCCGGACCTGATCTGGGACTTTCGTATCCCGCGCGTCCGGTCGATCAATGCTTCCGGCCACAAATACGGACTGGCTCCGCTCGGCGTGGGCTGGGTGGTGTGGCGAGACCGCACCGACCTGCCGGAAGACCTGATCTTCTATGTGAATTATCTGGGCGGCAACATGCCGACCTTCGCGCTGAATTTCTCCCGTCCCGGGGGTCAGATCATCTCGCAATACTACCTTTTTCTGCGGCTCGGGCGCGAGGGCTATCGGCGCATCCTGCAGAACAGCTACGACAACGCCAGACTCATTGGACAGGAAATCTGCAAGCTCGGTCCGTTCGAGCTTGCCTTCGATGGCGACAGCCGCAAGGGCATTCCGGCCATCTCGTGGATGATCAAGGACGGCGCGCAGCCCGGTTATTCGCTGTTCGAGCTCTCCGACCGTCTGCGCGTGCGAGGCTGGCAAGTCGCCGCCTACACCATGCTTCCCAACATTTCCGACATTGTGGTGATGCGGGTGCTGATCCGGCACGGCTTCAGCCGCGATATGGCTGACATGCTGGTGCAGGATATCGAGCGATCGATCGAGTACCTGCAGAAGCATCCCCCGGCAGTACCCCAGGCGGCCGACGAAGGCACGACCTTCACGCACCACGGTCTGCCGAAGGACAAGCTGATGCTGCTCTCCGACAACGTTCAGCGATTGCCCGTTCATGCCCCGGCGCTGGCGCCATTGGCACAGCTGGAGAAAGTCCGATGACATCCATCACGGATCGCAAAACCTATCTGAGCGCAACGTCGATTGGGCTTCTGACGGCGGCCGCCGTGGTAACCAGCCTGCGTGGCTTGCCGCTGCTGGCCAAGGAAGAAATGACGATGTTCGCCTATCTGGTGTTCACCGTCATTTTCTACCTCGTTCCCGCGTCACTTGTGTCGGCCGAACTGGGCGGCGCATTTGCCGACAAAAAGGGGGGCATCTACGCCTGGGTCGGAGAAGCGTTCGGCATACGTTGGGGTTTCCTCGCGATCTGGCTGCAGTGGATCCAGAACGTCGTCTGGTATCCGGTCGCGCTAACGTTCGGCGCGGCGGCGCTGGCCTATACGATCGGGCGCCCTGAATTGGCGAAGAACGGAATTTTTGTCGGAGCGTTCTGTATCATTGTCTACTGGCTTGCGACATTTGTCGTACTTCAAGGTGTGGAAGTCTTTGCCAAGATCGCCAATTGGACGTTCATCCTCGGAACGATCGTGCCGGGCATTGTTCTTCTGATCATGCTTGCCTATTGGGTCGCGTCAGGCCATCCGGTTGCTTGGCAACATCTGACCGATCCCGCAGTCGCGGACGCGGGCCAGGCGCGCTACTGGCCGTCAATTCACGGCTTCGGAACGGTGGCATTTCTGGCAGGTATTGTGCTGCTGTTTGCCGGCGTGGAGGTGCAGGCCGTGCATGTGACCGAAATGAAGCAGCCCAGCCGCGAATATCCATTCGCGATCGGCCTGGGAGCCATCATCTCCCTCGTCATCTTCACATTAGGCGCAATCCCCATCGCGGCGATCCTGCCCTACGAGAAGATCTCGCTGCAATCCGCCGTCTTTGACACCTACAATGCCGTCATCGCCGACGTCTGGCACATCGGATGGCTCGTGCCCCTGCTGTCGTTTCTGGTGGGAATTGGTGCGATCAGCGGTGTCTTTGCCTGGCTTGGCAGTCCGTGTCAGGGATTGCTCGCGACCGCTGACGACGGAGAGCTACCTCCGGCGTTGCAGCATACCAATAAACACGGCATGCCCACGATCATCCTTCTGGTGCAAGGCGCCGTGGTGACGGTGATGTCCCTGCTTTATTTCGTGATAGAGGATGTCTCCGTCGTTTTCTTCCTGATCTCCGCAATGACGATCGCACTCTATCTGATTGCCTACATGCTCATGTACGCAGCCGCCATCAAGCTTCGCTACAGCAGGCCAACACTGCCTCGTCCGTTTAGCGTGCCGGGTGGTTTGCCGGGGATGTGGCTGACCGCCGGCATCGGCCTCGTTGGCGTGGGGTTTAGTTTTCTGGTGGCATTCTTTCCACCGGATCAGCTGCCAATGGGGTCGCCCGGGCTCTACGTTGCCCTCGTGGTTATTGGCACGGTGTTCTTCTGCGGCGTACCGCTCATTATCCATCGCATGCGCCGTACCCAATGGGTAAGGCTGCAGCCAAAGCTATTGCCGGCGGAATAAGGAAGGCGTGCTTGCGGTCGGTGCCAATTCCTAATGCCCAAGGGAGTGCGGAAGTCGACACTGCCGCCAGCGCAAACAACCAAATTCCTTAACATGCCGGTCGCCCGACCTGCTAAGATTAGGGCCCGCACCGGGCGTCGAAGGCCGCATGGCAAGAGCCGCGAATAGCTTTGATCCAAAACTCTTTCTCGCCAAGGTCGGCGAGGGCAAGACCATATTGAAATTTGGCAAGAACGCGGTCGTTTTTTCGCAAGGAGACGCCGCGGATACGGTTTTCTATATCCAGAAGGGAAGGATCAAGGTTCTCGTCATCTCCGAGCTGGGCAAGGAAGCCGTGGTCGGAATCCTGGAACCCGGACAATTCTTCGGCGAAGGATGCCTGAATGGCCATCCCTTGCGCATTTCGACGACGACGGCGATGGAAGAATGCATGATCACTTCCATCACCAAAGCCGCGATGCTTGCAACACTTAAAAGCGAGCCGAAGTTTTCCGAATTGTTCATGGCGTATCTTCTCGGCCGAAACAGCCGCATTGAAGAAGACCTGATCGACCAGTTATTCAATTCCAGCGAGAAGCGGCTCGCGCGTCTGCTCCTGCTGCTGGCAAATTTCGGCAAGGATGGCGCCCCGCAGCCCATCACCGCACAGGTCAGCCAGGAGACGCTCGCCGAGATGATCGGGACGACCCGCTCCCGCGTCAGCTTTTTCATGAACAAGTTTCGCAAGCTCGGCTTCATCAGCTACAACGGCAAGATCGAGGTTCATAGTTCGCTCCTGAACGCGGTCTTGTACGACAAGCCGGAGATAAAGAGAGACGATTGATGTGACGAAGAAGCGCGATATGCGCTTCCCACCACCGGCGGCGTCGGCTTGCGCATCGAAAGCAGACGATTTTAACGATCGCAAATCCGGTTCCTTGACAAAAGCTGGATAGAGGAACCGCCATGAACAGTTTCGACATCGCCGTCTTTATCGGGCTGGCCGTCGCCGTGTTCGGCGGTTTCAGCACCGGCCTTGTGCGCAGCGCCGTCACCATTCTCGCCTATCTGGTCGCGATGCCGCTCGCGGTATGGGTGATGTCCTACGTTCCCCCGCTCGACCAGGGCTCCGCCTCTCCGCTTCCGCACAACGCGGGGTTCTTCCTCGGCGCTTTCTTCGTCATTGGCATGGCGCTCGGCAAGCTCGCGCGCATGATGGTGAATGAGGCCATCGGCGACGATGCCGGCATTGCCGACAGGTTCGGCGGCGCGGCGCTCGGCGCGCTCCGCGTCGGCCTGGTCGCGACCTCTCTGGTGCTGGTATTTGACCGCATCCTGCCGCCCGGTCGCGAACCTGCGTTCCTTGCGGGTTCGCAGCTCCGGCCGCTGTTCTCGGACTTCGGCAAGAGAGGTTTCCGCTCACTGCCGCCCGACGCCGTCGCAGCCATCGACCGCCTGAAATAGCCGCGGCACCCACGCGCCCTGTTATGCATTTTGGTGATAGGCCCGCCCTTACCAAAGCTGGCCGGGCTGGCTAAAGTCCGTCCGCAAAACCATCCGAATACGGGAGTGAAACTGTGGATCTGGGCATCAAGGGCCGCCGCGCCATCGTCTGCGCATCGAGCAAGGGTTTGGGACGCGCCTGCGCGATCGCGCTAGCCAACGAGGGCGTGCATGTCACGCTGACCGCGCGCGGCGCGGAAGCGCTGAAGAAGACGGCCGACGAAATCCGCAAAAGCAACCCCGGCGTCACCGTCACCGAGATCGTCGGCGACATCACCACGCCCGCGGGGCGCGCGGATGTGCTGAAAGCCTGCCCGGAGCCCGACATCCTCATCAACAATGCCGGCGGCCCGCCGCCCGGCGATTTCCGCAACTGGACCCGCGACGACTGGATCAAGGCGATCGACGCCAACATGCTGACCCCGATCGAGCTGATCAAGGCGACCGTGGACGGCATGATGGCGCGCAGGTTCGGCCGCATCGTCAACATCACCTCCGCCGCGGTGAAGTCGCCGATCGAGGTGCTCGGCCTCTCCAACGGCGCGCGCGCCGGCCTCACCGGCTTCATTGCCGGCCTGTCGCGCAAGACCGTGATCAACAACGTCACCATCAATGGCCTGCTGCCCGGCCCGTTCGACACCGACCGCCTGCGCGGGCCGGTCGCGGTCGCCGAAGCGCAGAGGCAAGGCATCACGGTCGATCAGCTGATCGCCTCGCGCGGCAAGAGCAATCCCGCGGGGCGCGTCGGCGACCCCGAGGAATTCGGCCTGTTCTGCGCCTTCCTGTGCGGGGCCAAGGCCGGCTTCGTCACCGGGCAGAACATCGTGCTCGACGGCGGCGCCTTCCCGGGCACGCTGTGAAGGCGGTCTGGTACGAGCGTTGCGGGCCGGCGGCGGAGGTGCTCACCTATGGTGAGAGGCCGACGCCGGTCGCGGGTCCGGGCGAGGTGCGGGTCCGGCTGGAGGCGTCGGGCGTCAATCCGGCCGATGTTGGCCGCCGCGCCGGCAATTATCGCGGGCTGGAATTTCCCCTGGTGATTCCGAACAGCGACGGCGCCGGGATCATCGACCAGGTCGGCGACGGCGTGACGCGGCTGAAGGCGGGCCAGCGCGTCTGGCTGTTCAACGGCCAGCGCAACGGCCGCGCGCTCGGCACCGCGGCGGAATATATCGCGCTCGCCGAGCAATTGGTGACGCCGCTGCCGGATCAGGTCTCGTTCGCGCAAGGCGCCACGCTCGGCATCCCCGCGATGACGGCGTGGTGCTCGCTGTTCGCGGATGGGCCGCTCGCGGGCAAGACCGTGCTGGTGACGGGCGGGGCCGGTGCGGTCGGGCATTATGCCGTGCAGCTCGCCAAATGGGGTGGCGCGAAGGTGATCGCGACCGTGAGCTCGGCGGCAAAGGGCGAGCAGGCGCGGCTTGCCGGCGCCGATCTCGTGGTGAATTACAGGACGGAAGACGTCGTCGAGAAGGTGCTTTCCTTCACGGACAAGCGCGGCGTCGATCACGTCGTCGACGTCGATTTCGGCGGCAATGTCGCAACCACGCCAAAGCTGATGGCGATGAACTCCACCATCGCGGTCTATGCCACCGTCGGCAATCGCACGCCTGTGGTGCCGATGCGCGAGCTGATGGAGAGATGCGTCAACCTGCGCGGGCTGGTGCTGTTCGCCCTGCCCTGGCCGTTGTTGTCGGCGGCGCAAGCCGACATCACCAAATGGCTGGCCGCGGGCAAGCGGCTGCACAACATCGCCGGGCAGTATGCGCTGTCCGACACCGCACAGGCGCACCAGGCGGTCGAGAAGGGCGACAAGCTCGGCACCGTCGTCGTCGATTGCGCAAGATAAGAACCGGGGAAACGGCATGCAGTGGAAGGTCGGCAAGGTCAAAATAACCAAAGTGGTCGAGATGGAAACCGTGGGCTCGACCCGCTTCATCCTGCCGCTCGCGAGCAACGAGGAAATACAGAAGCTGCCCTGGCTGATCCCGCATTTTGCGACCGAAGAGGGCCGGCTGAAAATGTCGATCCATTCGCTGATCGTGGAGACGCCGAAGCACCGCATCGTGGTCGATACCGGGCTCGGCAACGACAAGCAGGGCCGCAACGTGCCGACCTGGAACAACCGCAACGACCCGTTCCTGCAGAAGCTGACCGCGGCCGGCTTCCCGCCCGAGAGCATCGACACCGTGCTGTGCACGCATCTGCATGTCGACCATGTCGGCTGGAACACCAAGCTCACGGATGGCAAATGGGTGCCGACTTTTGCCAATGCGCGCTACGTGTTCGGCAAAGCCGAATATGAATACTGGCGCGACCACAGCGTGGAGCCAGCGCATATCGCCGTGTTCAACGATTCCGTGAAGCCGATTATGGATGCCGGCAAGGCCGAGCTGATCGCCAGCGACGCGAAACTGACCGACGAGATCAGCATGATCTCCACCCCCGGCCACAGCCCGGGTCATATGAGCATCCACATCAAGTCGGATGGCGAGGAGGGCCTGCTGACGGGGGACGTCGCCCACCACCCCTGCCAGATGGCGCATCTCGACTGGTCCTCGACCGCGGATTCCGACCCCAAGCAATCGGTGGTGGCGCGGCGCGAATTGTTCTCGCGCTTTGCCGACCGGCCTGTGCTTGTCATCGGCGGGCATTACAATGTCGGGCATATCAAGCGGGATGGCGAGGCGTTCAAGTTTATCGCGCTCGAGGCGTAGGGTGGGCAAAGCGAAGCGTGCCCACCATTGCTGGCGCGACCGGATGGATGGTGGGCACGGCGCTAACGCGCCTTTGCCCACCCTACCCTGCGCTGCGGGCAGTTGAATTTCCCCGCCGGCTGTTCCATGAAGCTTTCCAAGTAAAATCCGATGTAAAATCCAAGCTTTCCCAAGGGAGTGATGAAAAATGAAGCTTGTTCGTTATGGCGATAAGGGTGCGGAAAAGCCCGGTCTGATCGACAAATCCGGCCAGTTGCGCGACCTGTCGGGGCACGTCAAGGATCTCGACGGCGAGGCCTATTCCCCGGCTTCCATCAAGAAGCTGGCCGCGATCGACCCCGCTTCCCTCCCCGCCGTCTCGGGCAAGCCGCGGATGGGCGCCCCCGTCACCGGCATCTCCAAATTCGTGGCGATCGGCCTGAACTATGTCGACCACGCCAAGGAAACCGGCAACCCGATCCCGCCGGAGCCGATCTTCTTCCTCAAAGCCAACACCTCGCTGTCCGGTCCGAACGACCCGGTCGAGAAGCCGCGCGAGCTCGACCAAGCTCGACTGGGAAGTCGAGATCGCCGCCATCATCGGCACCCGCGCCAAATATGTTTCGGAAGCCGATGCGCTCAACCATGTCGCCGGCTACTGCGTCTGCAACGACGTCTCCGAGCGCTATTTCCAGCAGGAGCGCGGCGGCCAGTGGACCAAGGGCAAGTCGCACGACACCTTCGGTCCGCTCGGCCCCTGGCTCGTCACCAAGGATGAGATCGCCGACGTGCAGAAGCTCGGGCTGTGGCTCGACGTCAACGGCCAGCGCCGCCAGACCGGCAACACCTCGACCATGATCTTCACGATGGCGAAATGCATTGCCTATGTCTCGCAGTTCCTGACGCTGCTGCCCGGCGACATCATCACCACGGGCACGCCGCCCGGCGTCGGCGCCGGCATGAAGCCGCAGATGTTCCTCAAGATCGGCGACGTCGTCACGCTCGGCATCGACGGCCTCGGCGAGCAGCGCCAGGAGATCATCGCGGCGTGAGGTAGTTGCATCAACACCACAACTCGTCATGCCCGGCCTTGAGCCGGGAATCCACGCCTTGCTTGCTGTGACCAAGACGGGGATGGCCGGGTCAAGCCCGGCCATGACGACGGAAAGATTTTTCAAGGGGGCACACCATGAAACTCACTTTCTCTCCGGCCTCGCCGTTCGCGCGCAAGGTTCGCATCGCCGCGATCGAGCTTGGGCTGATCGACAAGATCGAGCTGGTCCCGGCCGCGGTCGCGCCGGGCACCGCGAACGAGGAATATCAGCGCATCACGCCGCTGAAGAAACTGCCGGTGCTGATCCTGAACAACGGCGACGTCATTCTCGATTCCTATGTCATCGTCGAATATCTCAACGAGATCGCCGGCGGCTCGCTGATCCCCGACTACGGCCCGACGCGCTGGAAGGTGAAGACCGATCATGCAATTCTGCAAGGCATGCTCGATGCCATGCTGCTGTGCCGCTACGAGAAGATGGTGCGGCCGCAGGGGCTGCAATGGCAGGCCTGGTCCGACGACCACTGGAATCGCGCCTGGACCGGCATGGCGCGGTTCGAGGCGCGCGACGACGTGCTGAACGGCCCGCTCACCATCGCGCAGATCGGCCTCGTCTGCGTGCTCGGCTATGCCGACTTCCGCTTCGCCGATTGCGGCTGGCGCAAGGCCTATCCCAAGCTCGACAAGTTCCACCAGAAAATGCTGGAGCGGCCCTCGGTGAAAATCTCGGTGCCGCCAACGGCGTAGCGCATGATCCGGAAAAGTGTGCAGCGGTTTTCCGAAACGATCATGCGCAAATAATATGTAATGCAGGAGTGCGCGATGAGTCTGAAGTTCTCGGTCGGCGATCTCACCATCCACCGCGTCATCGAGCAGGAAGTTCCGTTCTTTCCGGCGCTCGAGCTGCTTCCCGACCTGACGCCGGAGGTGCTTGCCGAAAACCGGGCATGGATGAAGAAGGCCGGCGCCCTTAACGACAGCGACACGCTGATCCTCTGTTTCCAGTCCTACATCGTCAAGACGCCGCACCACACCATCCTGATCGACAGCTGCATCGGCAACGACAAGCCGCGCCCCGGCCGCCCGAACTGGCACATGAAGACCGACGACAACTATACGCGCGCGCTGAAGGCCGCGGGCTTTTCCGTCGGCGACATCGACTTCGTAATGTGCACGCATCTGCATGTCGATCATGTCGGCTGGAACACGCGGCTGGAGAACGGCCGCTGGGTGCCGACCTTCCCGAAGGCGCGCTACGTGTTCGCCAAGGGCGAGTATGACTACTGGACCGAGCAGAACGCCAAGGCCGAGGTGCCGCCGTTTACCGACAGCGTGCTGCCGGTGGTCGAGGCGAAGAAGGCGGAGATCGTGACCAACGATTTCTCGCTCGGCGATCACGTCCGCATCCTGCCGACGCCCGGCCACACGCCCGGTCATGTCGCCTTCACCTTCGGCAAGGGCAAGGACGACGCCGTGTTCGGCGGCGACCTCATGCACACGCCGCTGCAGACGCTCTATCCGGAGCTGTCGCCGAAATTCGACGTCGATCCGAAGCAGGCGGCGGTGACGCGGCGCAGCTTCCTCGAGCGCTATTGCGATACCAGCACGCTGTGCTGCACCGCGCATTTCCCCTCGCCGTCATCCGGCAGGATCAAGCGCAAGGGGAATGGGTTCGTGTGTGAGACGACGTGAGCATTTGTAGGGTGGGCAAAGCGAAGCGTGCCCACCAAATCTCTCCCGAATTTGCGGAGATGTGGTGGGCACGGCGCATTCGCGCCTTTGCCCACCCTACAGATTCATTGCAAGCTCAATCGAACAAACCCGGCGTGTGATTGACCGCCGCGCCCTCGATCGCGAGCATTTTCAGTTTCGTCTCCACGCCGCCGCGGGCCGAGAAGCCGCCGGGCTTGTTGCCGGCCGCGAGCACGCGGTGGCAGGGCACGACGATCGGACAGGGGTTGCGGCCGAGCGCCTGGCCGACGTCGCGCGACAGCTCGACGCCGCCGAGCTTTTTCGCGATATCGCCATAGGTCATGGTCTTGCCCGGCGGGATGCTGCGCGCGATGTCGTAGACGCCGCGGTTGAACTCCGGCACGCCGTCGAGGTCGAGCGGGATGTCGGTGAGATCGTCCGGCTGGCCGGCGAGCAGAGCCACGATCCGGTCGATCGCGGTTTGCACCTCGGCGGTCGGCGCGGTCTCGGCGATGTCGCCGCGGCGCTGGCGGATGCGGGCGCGGGTCTTGTCCTCGCTGCCCATGGGAAGCTGCATCCCGTTGATGCCGCGCGGGCCCCATTCGATGCCGCAGGCGCCGATCGCGGTGTCGAACAGGCAAAAATGCTGGTCGGTCATGGCTGGCTCCTCAATCATATGACCCATGCTGGTCTTGATGCGGAATCTAGGCTTGGAAAGTGTTGCGATCCACCCGGATTCCGGGAATCTTGCACAGCTGGTTCCCCTCGCATTTCACCCCTCCCCGAGCCAAAAATGCAAACCCTTCCCGTCAACGGTTACGACATGTCCTATCTCGACGTGGGCCAGTCCAGCGGCGGCCCGCCGCTGGTCTGCGTGCACGGCTCGCTCTGCGATTTTCGCATCTGGGGCAGCGTGAGCGGGCCGCTGACGAAGCAGCACCGGCTGATCTGCGTCAGCCTGCGGCACTTCTTTCCGGAGCAATGGAACGGCGTCGGCAACACCTATTCGATCGCGCAGCATGTCGACGACGTGATCGCCTTCATCGAGAAACTGAACATGGGCCCGGTCGATTTGATGGGCCATTCCCGCGGTGGGCACATTTGCTTCCGCGTCGCGCAGCAGCGGCCCGACCTGCTGCGCAAGCTGATCCTAGCCGAGCCCGGCGGCGAGCTCGATGCCTCGCTCGATCCCGACTACAAAGCCGGGCCCTCGCCGCTGCTGGCGCGCTTCGCCACCGCGGCGGAGAAGATCGCCGGCCGGCGACGTCGATGGCGGGCTCGCTTTCTTCGTGGATGCGCTGGAGGGGCCCGGCACGCTGGCCACGGCTTCCGACGATGGCCAAGCAGCTGCTGCGCGACAACGCGTATACGCTGATCGGGCAGGTCCGGGATGACCGCCCGCCCTTTTCGCTAGCCGACGCGGAATCGATCAAAATGCCGACGCTGTTCATCGGCGGCGAGAAGACCAAGGGGCTGTTGCCGAAGGTGCTGCATACGCTGGCGGCGCACGTGCCGAATTCGAAGATGGCGATGATTCCGAACGCCACGCATCCGATGTTCGAGCAGGCGCCGCAACGATATTCGGAAGTCGTACTCGAATTTCTGGCGGGCTGAGCATGCAAACGATCCGCGTCAACGGCTACGACATGCCCTATCTCGAAGTGGGACAGGGCCATCCGCTGGTCTGTGTGCACGGCACACTCGGCGATTTCCGCACCTGGTATGCCGTGCTCGGGCCGCTGTCGAAAAAGCACCGGGTGATCGCGGTCAGCCTCCGGCATTTCTTTCCCGAGCACTGGAACGGTGTCGGCGACGACTACCGCATGGCGCAGCATGTCGCCGACGTGATCGCGTTCATCGAGCAGCTCGACCCGAAGCCGGTCGATTTGATGGGCCATTCGCGCGGCGGACACATTTCCTTGCGTGTCGCGCAACAACGCCCGGACCTGTTGCGCAAGGTGATCCTGGCCGAGCCCGGCGGCGATCTCGACGCCACGCTGGATCCGACCGTCGTGCCGGGGACGCCGTCAGCGCTGAGCGCGCGCGTCCTCCTCTCCGTCAACAAGGTCCGGGATGGCGACATCGAAGGCGCGCTGCAAAATTTCGTCGACGGCATCGACGGCGAAGGCACCTGGAAACGCCTCGCCGCCGCGCCGAAGCAGCAATTGCGCGACAATATTTACACGCTTCTCGGCCAGCAACATGAAGCGCGCAAGCCCTACAGCATGGCCGACGTGCTCGCGATCAAGACGCCGACGCTCCTGATCGGCGGCGCCGACACCACGGGCGCGCTGTCGACGATGTGGCGGGAGATGGCCAAGCACATCACGGGTGCCACGACCGCTGTCATCCCGAACGCCAAGCACTGGATGTTCGAGCAGGACCCGGAGGGCTACTGCAAGGTGGTGTCGGAGTTTCTGGCGGGCTGAGCAGAGCTTCGGGGAGCGGTGCGGCGACCAGAAAGTCAGGCCTACTGCCTTGTTTAATTTGATTTCCCAGTGACTTGGCGACTTGACCGGCTCACTACCTTCGGGCTATCTTCGAATACGGTATTCCGTATTCCAAGACGAACGACCGGCATGATTCCGTTAGATCCGCTCCCCAATCTCATCGACCAGGTCTATGCGCGGATCCTCGAAGCGATCACCGACCGCACGCTGCTGCCGGGCCAGCGCATCCGCCAGAACGAGCTGGCCGAAAAGCTCGGCGTGTCGCGCCAGCCGGTCTCGCATGCGCTGCATCTGTTGCACCGGCAGGGACTTGTGGCCGAGAGCGGCCGCCGCGGTTTCGAAGTCACGCAGCTCGATCCCGCGCGCATCCGCCAGCTCTACGAAGTGCGCGGCGCCATCGATGCACTGGCGGCCAGGCTTGCCGCGGATCGCGTCAAGATCGATCCTGCCGGACGCGCGCGGCTTGAAAAGGCGCTGCAGGCCGGGCGCGCCATCGACAGGAAGACATCGCTCGCCAAACTGATCGCGCTTGACGTGGATTTTCACAGCGCGATCTACCGGCTCGCGGGCAACCCCGCGATCGAGGAGATGATCGCGCCGCAATGGCCGCATATGCGCCGCTCGATGGCGACCGTGCTTGCCGAGCTCGATTATCGCGAGAGCGCCTGGAGCGAGCATGAGGCGATCGCGGCGGCGATATTTGCCGGTAACGCGAAGGCCGCGGAGGGCGCGGCGCAACAGCACGCGCTGACGGCGGGACGACGCACGGAAGAGAGATTGAGGGCGATCGACGAGGCGGCATAACCAACCGCCGTCGTTCCGGGATGGTCCGCTAGGACCAGACCACAGATGCGCAATTGCGCATCGGGGAACCTCGAGATTCCGGGTTCGATGCTTTCGCATCGCCCCGGAATGACAACAACGAAGCAAGGAGGAAGACCCATGAAACTCACGCCACAGCAGATCGAGCATTTCAATCGCGAGGGCTGGCTGTTCCTGCCCGAGCTGTTCAGCCAGGAGGAAGTCAATTTCCTGGCGCAGGAAGCCGTCAACATCTACGACGCCAATCGCCCGGAAGTCTGGCGCGAGAAGAGCGGCGCGCCGCGCACCGCCTTTGCGGCACATCTCTACAACGAGGCCTTCGGCCTGCTCGGCGCGCATCCGCGCATGATCGACCCGATCGAGCAGATCTTTGGCGAGAAGGTCTACATGCATCAGTTCAAGATCAACGCCAAGGCGGCCTTCACCGGCGACGTCTGGCAGTGGCACCAGGATTACGGCACCTGGAAGCGCGACGACGGCATGCCGGAGCCGCGCGCGATGAACATCGCGATCTTCCTCGACGAGGTGATGCCGATCAACGGGCCGTTGATGCTGGTGCCGCAGAGCCAGACCGCCGGCGACCTCAAGGCTTCGCATGATCTGGAAACCACCTCCTATCCGCTGTGGACGCTGGACGAGGAGACCGTGACGCGGCTGGTGAAGCAGGGCGGCATCGTCGCTCCAACCGGCAAGGCCGGCGGCATGCTGATGTTCCACGGCAATCTCGTGCATGGATCGAGCGGCAACATCACGCCCTATCCGCGCAAGATCGTGTATCTGACCTTGAACGCGGTCTCGAATTACATCCGCACACCGACGCGTCCCGAATACATTGCGCATCGCGACTTCACGCCGATCCAGACGGTTGCCGACGACGCGCTGCTGCGGCTAGCGCGGGCGCCAAGGCAGGCGGCGGAGTAGTTTTGCTCGCCTCCCCCACTACGACTCGTCATGCCCGGGCTTGACCCGGGCATCCACGTCTTGACTCCGGAAGACGTGGATGGCCGGGCATAGGCGAGCGAGAGCGACGCCGTTCTTCGAACGGCTATGCCGGCCATGACGAACAGAATACGTTGGAATTCTCATGAACCTTTATCACCTCCTCTCCGCCCGCCACAAAGCCGGCAAACCCGTCCGCGTGGCGCTGATCGGTGCCGGCAAGTTCGGCTCGATGTTCCTGTCGCAGGTCCCGCATGTGCCGGGGCTGGAAGTGCCTGTTATCATCGACCTCGATCCGCAGCGCGCGCGGGATGCCTGCAAGACCGTCGGCTGGGACGATGGCCGCATCGCGGCGACGACGTTCACCGATGACGGCGCGCGCGCCATTGCCGGCGGCGCGATGGATGTGATCGTGGAAGCGACCGGCAATCCGGCCGTCGGCATCCGCCATGCCCGCGCGGCGATCGCCGCCGGCAAGCATATCGTCATGGTGAATGTCGAGGCCGACGTGCTGGCGGGCCCGCTGCTCGCCGAGGAAGCGCGCAAGGCCGGCGTGGTCTATTCGCTCGCCTATGGCGACCAGCCGGCGCTGACGTCCGAGATCGTCGACTGGGCCCGCGCCACCGGTTTCCGCGTGGTCGCGGCCGGCAAGGGCACCAAATATCTGCCCGCCTATCACGACGTGACGCCGGAGGGCGTCTGGCAGCATTACGGCCTCACCGCGAGCGAAGCCCAGTCGGCCGGCATGAACCCGCAGATGTTCAACTCCTTTCTCGACGGCACCAAGTCGGCCATTGAAATGGCAGCGATCGCGAATGCGTGCACGCTCGACGTGCCTTCGCACGGCTTGCTGTTTCCTCCTTGCGGCGTCGACGATCTGCCGCATGTGATGCGGCCGCGCGACAAAGGCGGCGTGCTGGAAAAATCCGGGGTGGTGGAAGTGGTGTCGTCGCTGGAGCGCGACGGCCGCCCGGTATTCCGTGATCTGCGCTGGGGCGTCTATGCCGTGCTGGAAGCGCCGAACGACTATGCCGCCGATTGTTTCAGGCAGTACGGCCTGAAGACCGATTCCAGCGGACGCTATGCGGCGATGTACAAGCCCTATCACCTGATCGGGCTGGAGCTGAACATCTCGATCCTGTCGGCCGCCTTGCGCAACGAGCCGACCGGGCAGCCCTACGGTTTCCGCGGCGATGTTGCTTCCGTGGCGAAGCGCAATCTGCGCGCCGGCGAAATGCTTGACGGCGAAGGCGGCTATACGGTGTGGGGCAAGCTGATGCCCGCGGCCGAAAGCCTGAAGACCGGCGCGCTGCCGATTGGCCTGGCGCATCGCGTCAAGCTCAAGAACGACATCGCGCATGGCGCGGTGGTGCGCTGGAGCGATGTCGAATACGACGCCGACAACGACACCATCAAGACGCGCAAGGCGATGGAAGCGGCGTTCGCGAAGGCTTGAGCCACGCCGGTAGTCCACCTCTCCCCTTGCGGGAGAGGTCGGATCGCATGCAATGCGATCCGGGTGAGGGGTATGTCTCCGCAGATGAGACTGCGGATAGAACCCCTCATCCGTCGCGGACTTCGTCCGCGCCACCTTCTCCCGCAAGGGGAGAAGGAAGAGATCGCGCACTACGGCAGCAGCCGCTCTTGCTTCGCCTGCTTGAACCACTTCCGGAACATGTCCTCAGTGTCCATCATCTCGGTGAAGCCGGCGCGGTTGATCTTCACGGTCGAGACGATCGAGGGCGGGCCGGAGTCGGTGTGGCCGTAGCGCATGCTGTAATCGGCATATTGGAAGGACAGGCCGACGAATTCCTTCAAGGATGGCGCAGCGAGGTTATGCTTGCGGCGCAGCGCCTGCCACGGCTCGATCCAGTTCGGAAATTCCCTGGCCATCGACAGCGGCACTGATTTGCCCGGCTTCATGCCAAGCGCATCGGATATCGCCGGCCAGATATTCTCCCAGGTGAAGACGTCGCCATTGGTGACGTTGAAGGCCTCGTTGCGCGCGCTCGACGCCTCGCCCGACCAGGCGATGGCGCGCGCCAGCAGATCGACGTCGACCGCCTGGGCCACACGCGCGGCGCCGCCGGGAAAATCGAGCGGCCTGCCCTGCTCGCGCAGCATGGCGGCGTAGACGCCGAGCGGCGGGATCAGATCCATCGCACCGCCCATGGCCAGGCCGACGATCAGGACGGGGCGCAAAATGCTGAAATGCCAGGCCTTGCCTTTCTGCAGCGCGCGCAGGAAGTTTTCCTGCGCCCAATAGAAATTCGGCTGCTCGTACATTTCCGAGCGGCCCTCACGCGCCGGCACCGTCAGCGGCCGCACATGCACGCCATAGGCTTTCGTGCCCTGCAGCAGCGCGACGTGTTTCAGCTCAGGCGCGACCGGCTCGAGCGCGCCCATCAGGTTGCGCAGCATGTTGTCGTTGATGGTGATCTGCTTTGGGTCGCGCCAGCCGTCGACCAGATTGGGCTCTTCATAGAGCGCGGCGTAGACGAGATGTGTGGTGCCTTTCAACTCGCTCGCGACGGCGGCGCATTCCGCTGAAACCTTCAGATCGAGCGCGACGAAGCGGGCGCCATGGAGATCGCGCGGCTTGCGCCGCGACAGCGCGATCACCTCGGTGCCGCCACCACTGCCGAAATGCCGAAGCGCCGCGTTGCCCACCAGCCCCGTCGCACCTGCGACCACCACCTTCTTTGCCATCCACGGCCTCCCCCACCTCTTCTTTGGTCTAACAGATGACGCGTCACACCTCAGCTTGCTGCGTCAAAACGCCCAAATCAAAGGCGTTGTTCGCAACTGCGTCATCCGCCGGCTGCCCTTGATTCCGCTGTTGCGATTGGCCATCCTGTGCGCGGAACCGCAAGTCACGGAATTCCAACAACAAGAGCCCTCGAGGGCCTTCAAAAACGCATTCGGAAACGCATTCAAACAAACAACGTCGATCATCGGCGAAGCAAAGACGGCATCAAGATCGTTCCCTTGTCGACGGCTCGGCATAACTGAGGGAAGCGCATGAAACGTCGTGATTTCTTGAAAGTGACCGGCGCCGGTCTCGCCGCGAGCACAGCTGTCGCTGCGCCCGCGATCGCACAATCCAACCCCGAGATAAAATGGCGGCTCGCCGCGAGCTGGCCGAAGGCGCTCGATACGCTCTATGGCGGCTGCGAGTATTTTGCCCAGCGCGTCGCCGCGATCACCGACAACAAATTCCAGATCCAGTCGTTCGCCGCGGGCGAAATCGTGCCGGGCCTGCAGGTGCTGGATGCCGTGTCGAACGGCACGATCGAGATGGGCAATACCGCGCTGTATTATTACTGGGGCAAGAACCCGGCTTTCACCTTCGGCACGTCGCTGCCGTTCGGCCTCAACACACGCGGGCACATCGCCTGGCTGAATTTCGGCGGCGGCACCGAGCTCCTGAACGATCTGTTGAAGGAGTTCAACACCATCGGCATTCCGACCGGCTCGACCGGCGCCCAGATGGGCGGCTGGTACCGGAAGGAGATCAAGTCGATGGCGGATATGCAGGGACTGAAATTCCGCGTCGGCGGCTTCGCCGGCACCATCATCGCCAAGGTCGGCGGCGTGCCCTCGCAGATCGCGGGCGGCGACATCTATCCGGCGCTGGAGAAGGGCACCATCGACGCCGCCGAGTGGGTCGGCCCCTATGACGACGAGAAGCTCGGCTTCGTGAAGGTCGCGAAGTATTATTATTATCCCGGCTGGTGGGAAGGCACCGGCCAGGGCCACAACGTCATCAACCTCGACAAGTGGAACGCGCTGCCAAAGCACTACCAGGCCGCGATCGAGACGGCCTCGCGGGACACCTTCACCTGGGTCACCTGCAAATACGATTGCGTCAACCCGCCGGCGCTGAAACGCCTGCTGGTGGCCGGCGCGATCCTGAAACCCTTCCCGCAGGAAGTGCTGGAAGCCTGCTACAGCGCCGCCAACGAAATCTACGCGGATCTGTCCAAGACCAATCAGCACTTCAACAAGATGTATTCGAGCCTGGCCGCGTTCCGCAACGAGTCGCTGGCCTGGATGCAGGTCGCCGAGCTCTCCTACGACAGCTTCATGATGCGGATGCGCACGCGGACTTGAGGCTGGCGAAGTCCGAAAAAGAAAAAGCCCCGGAGAATGTCTCCGGGGCTTTATTTCGTTCTCGTCATGCGCGGGCTTGACCTGCGCATCCATCAAAAAAAGAATTCTTTCTTTGAGATGGATTGCCGGGTCAAGCCCGGCAATGACGAGTAAATCCTACTGCTGGGCCCCGTTCATGACAGGGGTGAGCTTGTCGTAGTTCTTCACGACGAGATCGATGTTACCCTTGTTCTGGACAGCCGGCTCGGGCTCCTTCAGCGCCTGGTTGAGCTGATCGAGCGCTTCCTTCTTGTCCTTGGGCGACATCTTCTTGTCGGCGGTGACCTCGGCGATCTGCGACTTGATGACGGCTTCCGAGCCGACGTACTTCTTGCTCGTCGGATCGATGCCGCCGTAGACGAGACTGATATTGTCCATCGCCGTGTAATATTCGTCGGTGGTGGCAAAGCCGTTCTTCTTGGCGAGGCTGTCGATCTGGGCCAGCATCTTGGGATCCGGCTTGGCGTTCGGCTGCATCTTCGAGGTGAGCGCCTCGATCTCCGGTTCCGCGGCGACGACGCCGTCGATCTGCTTTTGGGTCAGCGCCATCTGCTTCAGCTGCTGGCCGCCGGCCTGCTGCGCCAGTGCGCGATCGGCGGAGAGAGAAACGAATGAAGCAGCAGCGCAGGCGATACTCAACGCGGTCAGAACGGGGCGGATCAAACGACGCATGGGAGTCTCCTTGGGGGTGGTGGGAGCTTCAGGTTTTGAGGCAGGTCTTTTTAAAGCAGGTCTGCGTACGGATTTTGAAATGAACCGGCCATGAACCGGGATAAATAATATGGGCGGCCATCATGGCCGAAAATCGCGCCGGCGACCACGGCGGGCGCCGCGCGAACGCGCAATAAAAAACGCCGCCTCCGGAGGGCCGGAAGCGGCGTTTTTGTATGCCGGCCGGGCTCGATCGCCGTCTCGCGGCACTGTGGCTGCTGCCGGGACTCCTCGTCTTTGTCTTCGTCATCATCGCCAAGCCCGGCTACCTGATGCCCCTGGTGCCGCTCGGGGTCATTGTCGTCTCGGGCTTCTATGCGCGGCTGCGCCCGGCGCTCGGGGTCGCGCTGATCGCGCTGCAGGCGATCGTCAACGTCGTTCACTTCACGCTCCTGACGCCGGCGGCGTTCGTTGGCGCGAGCGGCGACGGCTCGGGACGGATCGAAGACGTTTGTCCAGCGCATGGCCGCCGATCTCACCGGCGTCACGGAGATGACCGCGTTCGCGATCCGGCAATCCGACCGGCGCCTTCAGTCGCTGCTCGACGTGGTGGACAGGACCTGCCCCGGCAGAACGCCGCTCATCGTCGCCGGCGTCGATTGGCGCCGGGTCATGTGGTACTTGCCGGAGGCCACGGCGATCGAAGTCGTGAACGGCCGCGTGCTCGGGATTGGCCGCCACACCGACGCGTCGGCGATCACCCCGAGCGGAGAGGAACTGCAGACCAGTTGTCCGGTCATCTGGCTCGCTTCCGGTGAAGGCGCCGACGGCGTCAGCCGGCCGGCCGACGTCACCGAGACGGTGCCGCACGTGGGATGGGGTGACGGGGCCTGGCACGCTGTGGGTCAACTCGGACGGAGTGCGAGCTGTGCGCTAAGAGCTCCGTCGAGGCTCACCATGGAGGGCCATGGAGGGCCATGGAGACGATTTGGCTCTTTGGCTCTTAGCCCTCGCGCGCGGAGAGAGAAGAGAAAAGTCTGAGTGAGTAAGAATCTCCTCCATGGCCCTCCACGGCCCTCCATGGTGAACGAGGGCTCAGCTCTTAGCTCTTCTCTCTTTCGACCCGGATCGGCACCCGCGGCTGCGTCTCCGCCATCGCGCGGACATCGGACATCTCCACAGCCTCCGCGTTCGCGCGCCCTTGCCCACGTCGTGGAAGAGCAGGGCCAGAATCAACAGCGCGGGTTGTTTCACCTCGCCGATCAGGTCGCCGTAAAACTTCTGCGGAGTGTCCTCCGCGCCGCGCAGGCCCCACAAATTCTGCATGGTGACCAGGGTGTGTTCATCCACCGTGTAGCGGTGATAGAAATCGCGGATCACCAGGCATTCGATCTGGTTGATTTCCGGAAAAATGGCGGCCAGCACGCCGGTTTCGTACATGCAGCGCGCGGCCAGCGGGGCGTAGGGCAGAGAGAAGGTCTCCACCAGTTGGGCGGCAATAGAGGCTCCCTCGGCGAATTGCGCGCGCAAGCGCGGCAGACGCGACTCGATCCGCTGCTCGGCTTCCTGCGACGGCCGGATGCCGTGCCGCGCTACGAATTCGAAAAGCCGCAGGACCAGTTCCGGCTCCACGTCGATACGCTGCGGCGCGCGGAAATGGGCGCGCTCGCGGTGAACGCTGAAATCCGCATTGGAAACCCGCGAGCGCCAGTCCCGAAACTGGGAGAAGAGCGAACTGGATAGCGCTTCGTTGTTATCCAGTTCTCGCGCCGCCGCCCGGTAAACCGCGCGCGCATGGCGATAGTAATCGCGCATCCAGCGAGCCGGGTCGGGTTGCTGCCAGCGCTCGCAAATCGAATCCTGGGCGTCGAAGGTGAGCACATTGGCGTCGCGCGAATACAGGCAATGCAGATAGCACCGCAGGCGCGCCAGGAAGCGGAACGACTGCTGCAGCTCGGCCGGAGGCGTGGCAACACCTTCGTGCAGTTGCTGCAGCCAGCAGATCAGTTGGTAATCGCGCAGCCCGCCGGGAGTCTCCTTGACGTTCGGCTCCAGGTGATAAAACGTGTTGCCGGATTTGGCGTGGCGCTCGCGCGTGAGCCGGGCCAGGTTGCGGATCAGCGGCTCGCGGCTGGCATGCAGAAAGTGCGGCAGCTTTTCCGCCAGGGCGGCATATAGCGTGCGGTCGCCGCCCAGGTAACGCTGGTCCAGCAGGCTGATGTTCAACTCGGTGTTCTGGTCGTGGACCTCGGTACATTCAGCCGGCGTGCGCACGGATTGGCTGACCCGCAGGCCGGAATCCCACAATCGCTGCAGGAACGCCGAAATGGCCTCCCTGTGCTCCTGCGCCATGCGCTCGGATTGGAACAGCAAAAGCAGATCCACGTCCGAGTAGGGGAACAACTGGCGCCGGCCGTAGCCGCCCACCGCCAGCAACGCCAGTCCCGCCGGCGCTGCCGGAAACAGCAGTTCGTAAGCCGCTCGCAGCACACACTGGTCCACCTCCGCGGTCCGCTCGGCAAGCGCGGTAGTGGCATCCCCGGAAGCCAGGAAGCTGAGTTCGACGGCAGATGGGTTAGAGAGCCGATTCCCCGCGGTCATCGTTACGGATCCGGATCGCTTCGGCCACGTCATATACAAAGATTTTGCCGTCGCCGATCTTTCCTGTTCGGGCAGCCGCCGTCAGTGTTTTGATCACCTCGTCGAACCGATCGCCCGAAACCACCATTTCGACCTTCACTTTGGGTAGCAGGTCGACATTGTATTCCTGGCCGCGGTAGACCTCCTTATGCCCCTTCTGGCGCCCGTGCCCCCGGACTTCGGTGATGGTCATTCCATCGATGCCAATGGCTTTGAGCGCTTCCTTCACTTCGTCGAGTTTGAACGGCTGAATGATGGCTTCGATTTTCTTCATGGCTTCATCCTAACGGCCCGGACGCTACGATTCAAAGATATATCCTTCTTCGCCATGCATGCTCGACATCCAGCCCCGCGATCTCCTCTTCCCGCGAGACGCGCACCCCGACGGTCGCATCGCAGATCTTGAGAATAATCAAAGTGCCCACAATCGCCAGGCCCCAGGCCACGGCGCAACCCATGAGCTGGTTCAATACCTGTCCGCCGTTGCCATCCACCATCCCGAGAGGCAGCAGCCGCCCCGCTGAATCCTTCAATCCGTCGTTGATGGCGTTGGTGGCAAACACACCGGTGAGAAGGGCGCCCAGCGTGCCGCCCGAACCGTGTACGCCGAATGCGTCCAGCGAATCATCGTACCCGAACCTGGCTTTCGCGAAAACCACCATGAAATAACAGAAGACGCCCGCGCAGAGGCCGATCAGAAGCGCGGGAAACGGCTTGACGAAGCCCGACGCGGGGGTGATCGCCACCAGTCCGGCTACGCATCCCGAAATGCCACCCAGCACGCTGGGCTTACCGTTGTGAATCCACTCCGCGCCCAACCAGCCCAGCGTGGCGGCGGCGGCGCCGAAATGGGTTGCCACGAAAGCGCTGGTCGCCAGTCCTGAGGCTGCCAGTGCGCTGCCCGCATTAAATCCGAACCAGCCTACCCACAGCAGGCAGGCGCCGATGAAACTGAGCACCAGATTGTGGGGCTTCATCGCGTTGCTGGGATACCCGTGGCGCTTTCCCATGTATAGGCAACACACCAGGGCGGAAACCCCCGAAGTGATGTGGACCACCGTCCCCCCGGCGAAATCGAAGCAGGGGAACTTGCCACCCGAAAACGCATTCAGCAGGCCCCCCTTGCCCCATACCATGTGGGCCATCGGGAAATAAACGAACAGGCTCCAAAGCACCGTAAACAGCAGCATGGCGCTGAACTTCATCCGTTCGGCAAACGCGCCCGAAATCAGCGCCGGCGTGATGATGGCGAACATCAACTGGTAGATCATGAACGTCTGCTGCGGAATGGTGGCAGCGTAGTCCGGATTGGGCGCGGTGCCTACATTATTCAGAAAGGCGAAATGCAGATCGCCGGTAAATGGCGAGGACCCCCCGAAGGTCAGGCTGTACCCCACGACGGCCCAGATCACCGTCACCACGGCCATCAGGATAAAACTCTGCATCATCGTGCCCAACACGTTCTTCCGGCGCACCAGTCCGCCGTAAAACAGTGCCAGGCCGGGTCCTGTCATCATCAGAACCAGGGCGGAACTCACCAGCATCCAGGCGTTGTCACCCGCGCTCTGGGCGCTTTTGGTAGCCGCCTCGACTGCCGCCAGACGGGCTTGAACGTCCGTAACTCCTTGTGCCAGCAAGACGGCCTGGGACGAACCGAGTATGAGTACGAGTATCTTAGCTAGTTGTTTCATCACGGAACCATTGGCGAATTCGACGGTTAAACCATTCTGGACCAATGGCTTTCCAGGCTCCAAGATGGAACTTTCTATGGCCGGGATTGGAATTTTTTATCGAGCGTGTCTCCGCTCACAGGAAAGTAAATAATTCGGATAGACAAATCTCTTATCGGGAGTATAATCAGGGCGTCGTTAGATGTGAACGCGAGACCGGCAGCGGACCTGTTCGAATTCGCCGTGTGTTGGCGCGCCAGCGCGCACCAATACGGTTGAGACCGCTGCTGAGGGCCGGCCGGATCCCCCGACTACGATCCGGCCGGCCGTAATTCTTACTTCTTTTTGGTCTGCCAGAGCCCCAGGGCTGCGCCGGTGGGATCCATAATGATGGAAAACCATCCCATGTCCGGTACCTCCGTAACATCTTTGATGAGGGTCGCCCCCAGCGAACTGGCCTTCGCGGTAGCCGCGTGGACGTCCGCGACTTCCACGTAAGCCAGCCAGGCCGACGGCGCGCCTGGCATAGGGTGTTTCATCATCCCACCGCCGGTCCCGCTGCCGACACCGATCACGGTGTAGGTGAAGTCAGGGCCCATGGGGACGTCTTGCAGCGACCAGTCGAAAAGGCTTCCGTAAAAGGACTTCGCTTTTTCCGGGTCCGTAGTATTCAATTCCACGTGTACAAATGGGTTCGGCATATTGTTACCTCCTGGGATAAGACGTTTGGCGGCAGCTTCCGTCGACACCCGGCGAAAATAAATCGGCAGACCCTGTATGCATTCGTTACAATTCGAGAACAACTGCTACATGGCTACGGCTCTGGTAAAGTCACCGGCGATCGACCCCCGTTTCGCCTGCTTCCGGCTGGCAATCCGCCAGTCCAGGATTCACCGTCGTGGGGTTTACGCGCTCGAACCCATTCCGCCCCGAAGGAAGGTCATCGAATATACCGGCGAGCGAATCAGCCGCCGCGAAACCAAACGCCGCGGCACCGGTCCGCTGACCTACCTGTTCACCCTTGACGATTACTGGACCCTGGATGGAGCCTTCGGCGGCAGTGGCGCCGAAATCATCAATCATAGCTGCGATCCCAACCTGTATAGCTGCATTTTCAAGGGCCACATACTGTACATGAGCAAACGCGCCATCCGGCGCGGCGAGGAACTCACCGTGGATTACCGCTTCGATAACAAGATCGAAGATGTGCCCTGCCGCTGCGGCGCGCCCAACTGCCGCGGCGTAATCAATCTAAAATAGGAGCCAGTGATGAAACGCACTTTTGCGGCTGCTTGCGCGGCGCTGGCGGCCGCCGCCGTCGCCCAAACCCCCAGTGTTCTCGACCGGATCGCCTCCCGCCTGACGGCCGCCGCGCTCAAGGCCGACGTCTCCTTCCTGGCGTCGGACGCTCTGCAGGGCCGCGGCACTCCCTCGCCGGGCCTGGACATCGCCGCCGAATATATCGCCGCGGAGTTCCGGCGCGGTGGGCTCGAACCGGCCGGAGATGACGGCTACTTTCAGACCGCGCTCTTCACCCAAGCGACGCCGAACCTGGAGGGACTCGAACTTACCGTGACCGCCGGCGGCCAAACCGTCAAGGCGGACAAAGCTTCTCTCGCCGTGCAGGAGGGCGCCGCGTTGGATTTGACGAACGCTGCGGCGTTCCTGGTTTCCCTGAGCGACCCGGCGGCCATGGAGACCCTCACCGCCGCACAGGTTCGCGGCAAAGTGCTGATCGTCGACGCTTCGGAAGTCGCCGGAGGCGGCCGGGGAGCCGCTATGGCCATGCGGCGGGTTCCGGCTGCCGCCGCCAAACTTCAGCCGTCGCTTCTGGTCATGCTCCGGGCCGCGTCCGGGCAGGCAGGCGGCCGCGCCTCTCGCCTGCGCGAAGCCGCACCCCCTGGGTCCGCTACCATGCCGGTGCTGGTGGTGTCCGACCCTGCCATGCGTAAGGTCCTCTCGGCCGCCAAACCCGGGCCCATCGAAGCCACCATCTCGGCTCACATTGCCGCACCCGTCTCCGAGCAGGTGAAACTCCGCAACGTGGTGGCCATTCTGCGCGGTTCCGACCCCGCCATGAAGGATACCTACGTGATGCTCACGGGGCATTACGATCACCTGGGAGTGCGCGGAACCGGCCCGGGCGATCACATCTACAACGGCGCCAATGACGATGCCAGCGGCACCTCCTCGGTGATCGAGATCGCGGGCGCCCTGGCGGCGTTGCCGGCCCGGCCCAAACGCAGCATCGTTTTCATCGCGCTCTTCGGCGAGGAATTGGGCGACCTCGGGTCGGGCTACTACGCTCGCCATCCCATCTTCCCCCTGTCGCGCACCGTGGCCGACGTGAACCTGGAGCAACTCGGGCGCACCGACGAGAGCAACGTGGGCACTCACCTCGGGCAGTTCAATCTGACCGGGTTCGATTTCACCAACATCGCCGGCGTATTTCGCAAGGCCGGGGAACAGACCGGAGTAAAAGTGGTGAAAGACGAAAAGAACAGCGACCCGTTCTTCACGCGAAGCGACAATGCCGCCTTCGCCAATGCCGGAGTGCCTTCCACTACGCTCTCGGTGGCATACGTCTACAGCGACTATCACGCTGTGGGAGACGAGTGGCCCAAGCTGGATTACGACAACATGGCGAAGGTAGACCGCACCATCGCCCTCGCCGCGCTCGACATCGCCAACAGCACCGAAACGCCAAAATGGGATGCCGCCAATCCCAAGACCGCCAGTTTCATCAAGGCCCGCGAAGCCTCCCTATCCAAGCCGTAGTAAGACAGGCCTCCTGGCCTGTCGCGTTCACCTGTAGGATTGCATGGCGATTGCCCGGTGGTGCAGCTCTTCGGCATCGTTCAGGCGATGCTCCTTGCGACGCACGTCGGCCAGCCGGTCCAGCGTGGCGGCCATTTCGCTGCCCGGTCCGGTAGTGTACGATTCCTGCAGCGCCAGCGCCAGCGACAGCAGCGAATCCGCGTCGCCGAATTTGCCCTCTTTGAAACGCACCATGCCAAGATTGCTTTGCGCGATGGCCGTCAGATACTGGCATCCGGAGCAATGCGAAAGCATCTCCAGCGCGCGGGTCATACTGTGGTCCGCCAGCGCCGTCTTGCCGTCCTGCAACAGCGCCAGCCCCTCCTGGCTGAGCACCGAAGCATAGCGCGGACTCTCCGCCATGCCGAGCGTCTTATAGATGGCCTCGGCTTTGTGAAATAGCGGTAAGGCGCGCGCCGGTTTGCCGGCGAAGAGATGGATCTGAGCGACGCTGGTATACGCCATGGCGGAATCGGAACTATTCTCTCCCCCGGCCGCCAGCAGTATCTTCAATCCCTCTTCAGCCGGCGGCAGAGCTTCGGCCATCTGGTTGTTGCGCACGTGATAGCTGGAAATTCCCAAAAGAGTATGAGCCAGTTGCGTGCTGCCGGGGTACCGTTCCCGTTCGATGGCCAGCGCCTCGCGGAATAGCGCTATCGCACGATCAAGATCTCCCACCACCATGTCCGCGCTACCCAGAAGGCTCATGTCGGCAACCGTGTTGATGTGCCCGGCGCCCAGGGCGCGGCGGCTCATTTCCAGGGCCGTGCTCAACATCTGCGCGCCCTCGTTCCATCTGCCTTCACCGCAGAGCGCTTCCGCCAGGTTCCCCATCACGATAGCGGTGTGTGCTTCGAACCCGGGACCCATCGCCCGCCACAACTCGATCGATTTACCCAGCAGCCTCTCCGCCTCGCCAAAATCCCCGCGCGACGACGCAGCCAGACCCTGATCGTTCAAAATGTCCGCGGGTGGCTTGGACTGCGCGGCCGCGACACCTCCGAAAAGTATCAGTAATCCGGCCCGCCAGCATCTCATGCTGCTAGTGACGAGGAATGTCGCGGTTGGTTTTGGCGGCAAACTGTAAACATTTCTCCACGCGCAACCGGAGCGGTCACTCCGGCATAGGCGTAAGCTGTAGACATGCCCGGTTATCGGATTGAACGCGGGGAACGCCCGTCCGGCTTCACCGCGACTCGCGTCACCCTGATTGTGATTGCGCTGGTAATTCTGTTCGGCGCGCGCTCCTTCGCTACGTACGTTATCGAAATCGAATGGTGGAAAGAACTGGGCCAGTTCAACACATGGCTCAGTATGCTGGCTTACAGCAGCGTGCCGCTGGCCGCGGCTACTCTGCTGGCCTTCGCGGTTCTTTGGATGGCGCACGCGCGCGCCCTGCACTTCGCCGGCACGGCGCTGCGCGAGCACAAAATGTATGCGCGCATTTCCGCCGCCGTCTTGCTGTTCGTGGGGTATCTCATCGCGGCCGGCTCCATCGATACCTGGACGGTCGTCCGTTTCGCCGGATCGCGCGGCCTGCCTGCCGCGGCCACCGCATGGCACGACGCCGTTTTCGGACGGCCGCTTTCGTTCTACCTTTTCGATCTGCCGTTCTACACGCTGCTGCGCGGCTATGTGCTCGCGCTGGTGATTGTCTGCATCCTGATCTATTGGGGATCGGCCCGCGCCTGGCAACTGCGCTACAAACTTCCCGACCTCCGCGACGCTCGCGAACTCGACCCCGGGATCTTTCGGCTGGAAGGAGGTCTGGAATCGCGCTTCCTGCGCGGCGCCGCCATCGCTTTCCTCCTCGCCATGGCCCTGCAATTCTACCTGGGCCGTTACGAAATGGTGTATAACGAGCACGGCAGTTTCCTGGTCGGCATCGATTATGTAGATCAGAACGTAGGCCTGCCCATGCAGTGGCTGCTCATCGCTGCCTGCCTCGGTGCATCGGTCTTCGTGTGGATCGGCCGCTGGGTCTGGGCCGCCGGAATGGCCATCGCCCTGGTAGTCGCCTTCATCGTGCCGCCGGCGGTCTCGGCCCTCTACGTGAAGCCCAACGAAATCTCGCTCGAACGGCCGTACATCGATACTCACATTCACGCCACGCGCTCGGCCTACGGCCTCGAACAGATGGTCAAGGAGGTCGAATTCAAGGCCGATCCAGATGCTCCGATCGATACCGCGAAGTATAAACCGCTGCTCGATAACGTCAGGCTGTGGGACTGGCGCGCTTTCCATGACACCATCACGCAGCGCCAGGCCCTGCGCACTTACTACGTTTTCCACGATAGCGACGTGGACCGCTATACGATCGACGGCCAGTACAAACAGGTGCTGCTCTCCCCGCGCGAACTGGATATCCGCCAGCTTCCCGACGCGCGCGCCAACTGGATCAATCCCGCGTTCATCTACACTCACGGTTACGGCCTGGTGCTTTCCGAAGTCAGCCGCATGACGTCCGACGGTCTGCCCGTGCTCACCATTCAGGACGCGCCGCCGAAGATCGATACGCCCAGCATCAAGCTGACGCGCCCGGAAATCTATTACGGCGAAGTCACGCATGAGCCGGTGTTCGTGAATACCGCGCAGCTCGAGTTCAACTATCCGTCAGGCGAAGATAATGTCCGCTCCCGCTACGAAGGCAAGGGAGGTTTCCCCATCTCTTCGTTCTTCATGCGCCTCGCCGCCGCCATCCGCGAGAACGAACCCAATATTCTGCTTACCGATTATCTGACGCCGAACAGCCGCATGATGCTGCGCCGCAAGGTGCGCGACCGTCTTCAGGAACTCGCCGGCTTCCTCGATTGGGACAGCGACCCGTACCTGGTGATTACCGATGCCGGAAGACTCGTGTGGATGGTGGATGGCTACACCACCAGCGACGCGCACCCCTATTCGCGCGCCGTCGACGTGCCCGACATGGGTCGCGTGAACTATGTGCGTAACGCCGTGAAGGCCACCATCGACGCTTATGACGGCGAAACGCACCTCTATGTCTTCGCCCCGGACGACCCCATCATCAATGCCTACGAGAAACTCTTCCCCGATCTCTTCCTGCCCGAGGCGAAGATGCCCGCCGACCTGCGCCGCCATGCGCGCTATCCGGAAGAGCTGTTCCGCATCCAGTCGCAAATCTATCTCACCTACCACATGCTCGACCCCCAGTCCTTCTACAACAAGGAAGACGTCTGGGACCTGGCGCTGCACGCCACCGGGCAGGAGAACGGCTCGGTACCGGTGGATCCGCAATACATCATGGCCTCGGTGCCGGGCGAGGACAAGCCTGAATTTATGCTGATGATGCCGTTCACGCCCCACAACAAGAACAACCTGATCGGGCTGATGGCGGCACGCTGCGACGGCGAGCACCTGGGCGAAATCGTGGTGCTCCTGCTCTCCAAACAGGTGTTGATCCAAGGGCCTATGAACGTCGCGGCGGCGATCAATCAGGACCAGAACATTTCCAAGGACCTGACCCTGTGGAACCAGCAGGGCTCGCACGTGCTCCGCGGTCAGATTATGGTGCTGCCGGTGGGGAACAACTTTCTCTACGTCGACCCGATCTACATTCAGTCCAACGAAGCCAGCATGCCGCAGTTGAAAAAGATCGTGCTGGCGGTAGGCAATCGGTTGATTTATACCGATAACTACGACGAAGCCCTGTCGCAGCTTTCCGGCGGAGCGCAGCAGTTGATCCAACAGGCCACCGCACCTCCCGGTGCGTCCCAGCAGGCCACTCCGGCAGCCAATTCCGGCGCCGAGGCCAGGCTGCAGCGAGTCCGCGACCATCTGCGCCGTTACCGCGACCTCGCCGCACAAGGCAAATGGGCCGAGGCCGGCAAGGAACTGGAAGCCATCGAAGCCGAAGTCAAACAGTAGCGCAAAAAGGGCGCGGTACCCTTCTTTGCTACCCTTAGTGATAGTACTGAACCTTTAGTACTGATCGTAACTGTGTTTGTTTTCAACAATGCGTGTTTTCGGGGCTTCCAACAGCCCCGGCCCCATCGTGCGATGCTTTCTGCAAATAACTGGATATAAACGATTTATATCCAGTTTTCTACAATCCGTATGTTCTCTCACCTTTCCTTGACTCGCCCGTAGCCCGCAGCTTATTCTGGGCGAGGTTTAGTAAGTAACAGGACCAAAGCGGTATCTGAAAGTCGGCGAGAGGGGAAAGATGAAAAAAGTCTGGCAGGTCACCCTGCTCTTAATTGGGTTTAGTGGATTCGCAGCGGCTGCCCAGCTGTGCACCGAGGTTGCTACGACGGCGCAAGCCTTTCAGTCGCTGGGCCTGACCGGGTGCCAGTTCGGCGACAAGATCTTCTATAACTTCACCTACACCTACACCCTCGAGGACGCCAACGGCGACACCTACGGGGGCGATCCCAACAACCCCGTCGTGACTGCCTCCGAGGTCACCGTGTCGTTTAGCGACCTGAACAGCAATCCTTACGAACCCGTCGTGAGTTTCACGTCCTCCCCGTCCTGGATGGTTTCCGGGGGAGTCGCCGGTGACATTCGCATCAACTACGATGTGTCGGCCCCATCTCCCCACAATGCCTATCTGGCCACTCTGAGCGCGGACGGGTCGTTGACCAATGTAGACCCGGAAAACCAGTTCGCTCCATACATCTCGATCGCCGAGGGTTTGTTGGTGAACGGGCAGGCTGGTGTTGTCAACCTGGGGCTCGAATTAGACCCGCCCCTGACGACCACACTTACCCCTTTCGCAACCAGCCAGTCTGATCTACCAGTCTTTTTCGAACAGCAGCATCCTGGCCGTCAGCAAAGATGTGTTCCTCAGTTCCGGAACCGGAGACAACGAGGCAATCCTGACCCAGATCAATCAGGGGCTGTACGAAGTAGGTGCTGCCCCCGAACCGTTGAGCGTCTCTCTGCTCGGCGGCGGACTCGTGCTTCTAGGGTTAGCGGGGCGGTCGAAAGCGAAAGGCAGACAACGATGAGTAAGAATATATGGAATCGCGCTGATGGCGCTGCTCTTCCTCGGTGCCACGGCAGGTTCTGCGGCTCCCTTATGCACCAACGGAACCGTGGCCAGCTACGTGGCTCTGGGTAGCGGGGGTTGCACCATTAACGGTGTCCTGTTCAACAACTTTTCTTATAGCGATACACTGGGCACCGATTCGTTCTATGTCAGCGGGCTCAACGGCACCGGCGCCGCGCAAGCCGCGTCTAATGTGACGATAGCCATCGATACCGCTCAATACCGGACTATCGTTCAATGGCAACTGGGTGGTGAATCACTACCAGACCATGTCATTGAGCATTGGTTTCGATGTGAGCTCCCCTCTGGTCATCGATCAGTTGGACAATGTGTTCACGTCTACGCATGGGGGATCCCAGAATGGCGGCCCGACCTCTACGCAAAACGCCATCTGTAACGGCGGGACATGCAGTGCTACCAATTTCACCAACCTGACGGTACCGATTGCCGGCACCCTCTCCACGCTGGCCATTTCCGATACGGTAACCGCTAACTCCAAGGGCTCGACCTCCGGATCGACGAACAGCTTCCACCTCTCGATTCTGGAGGATCACTTCGGTACGCTGGCCGCGCCCGAGCCGGTCAGCACGTTCCCTGATCGGCGGCGGCATGTTCGCTCTTCTCCTGCTGCGAAAGCGCCGCAAGTAAACAAATCCAGCCAATTGCAACTCTGCCGTCATCGCGCATGGACGCGATGACGGCAGTTGCATTTCAGGGACTATGCGGTCCGCTGCATTTCGGACTTATCGCCGGAAATGGCCGCCTGCGCCGCCGCCAGCCGGGCGATCGGCACGCGGTACGGCGAGCAGGACACGTAGTTCATGCCCACGCGATAGCAGAACTGCACCGAGCTCGGCTCGCCGCCGTGCTCGCCGCAGATGCCGATTTCCAGGTTGGGATTCGTCTTGCGGCCCTTCGTCACCGCCATCTTCACCAGCTTGCCCGACGCCTTCCTGGTCCAGAACGGCGAACGGATCGTTGGCGAAGATCTTCTTGTCCTGATAGTCCTTCTGGAACTTCGTATAGTCGTCGCGCGAGAGACCCATCGTGGTCTGCGTCAGGTCGTTGGTGCCGAAGCTGAAGAACTGCGGCTTCCTTGGCCACCTCGTCGGCCGTCAGCGCGGCGCGCGGAATCTCGATCATGGTGCCGACCAGGTACTTCAGGTCCTTCATGCCGGCCTTGGCGAGCACTTCGTCGGCCACCGCGCACCACGATCTTCTTCTGGTTCTCCAGCTCCTTGACGCCGCCGATCAGCGGAATCATGACTTCCGGAATCACCTTCATGCCCTTCTTGGCCACCTGCACGGCGGCCTCGAAGATGGCGCGCGCCTGCATCTCCGTGATCTCCGGATAGGTGATGCCCAGGCGGCAGCCGCGATGGCCCAGCATCGGGTTGAACTCGTGCAGCTCTTCCACGCGCTGCAGCAGTTCGGGCAGCACCGTCTTCAGGGTCTTCACTTCGGCGCCGAAGCGGCGTACTTGGCCGCCAGTTCCTTCTTCTTCTTGATGTCGGCGTACGGCAGCATGGCGATGTCCACCATCAGGTCTTCGCGCTTGGGCAGGAACTCGTGCAGCGGCGGATCGAGCGTGCGGATCACCACCGGGAAGCCGTCCATGGCCTTGAACAGGCCGGAGAAATCCTTGCGCTGCATGGGCAGCAGCTTCAGCAGCGCCTTGCGGCGGCGTCTTCTCGTCGCGCGCCAGAATCATGGCCTGCATGTGCTCGATGCGGTCCTCGGCGAAGAACATGTGCTCGGTGCGGCACAGGCCGATGCCCTCGGCGCCGAACTTGCGGGCGGCCTTGGCGTCGCGCGGAATATCGGCGTTGGCGCGCACGCCGAAGCTGCCGCGGAACTCGTCGGCCCAGCTCATGAAGGTGGCCAGAACGCCGGAAGTCGGGTCGGCATCCAGCGTGTTGGCCTTGCCGGCGAAGACCTCGCCGGTGGAGCCGTCGAGCGAAATCCAGTCGCCTTCCTGCAGCGTCGAACGTCTTGCCGCCCACCGTGACCGTTGACTTCCTTCTTCGCCTCGCTCACGGTGAAGCTTTCGGCGCCGGCCACGCAGGGCGTGCCCATGCCGCGGCAGACCACGGCCGCGTGGCTGGTCATGCCGCCGCGCGCGGTCAGAATGCCCTTGGCCACTTCCATGCCGTGGATGTCGTCCGGCACGGTTTCCTTGCGCACCAGGATCACCGGCGCCTTGCTCGGACTGCTCGACCGCGTCGTCGGCGGTGAACACGACGGTGCCCGACGGCGGCGCCCGGCGAGGCCGGCAGGCCCTTGGCCAGCTTCGCCAGGCTCTTCTTCGAGGCTCGGATCGAGCACCGGGTGCAGCAGCTGGTCGAGCTGCTGCGGATCGACGCGCAGCACGGCTTCCTTCTTGGTGATCAGGCTTCTCGCCCACCATCTCGACCGCGATGCGCACCGCCGCCGGACCCGTGCGCTTGCCGTTGCGGGTCTGCAGCATGTACAGCTTGTCGTCCTGGATGGTGAACTCGAAGTCCTGGATGTCCGGTAGTGCTTCTCCAGCATGGTGGTGATCTCGCGGAGCTGCTTGTAGACCGCGGCATTCCAGGTTTCGCAGCTCGGTGATCGGCTGCGGCGTGCGGATGCCGGCCACCACGTCCTCGCCCTGCGCGTTCACCAGGAACTCGCCGTAGAACTCCTTCTCGCCGGTGGCCGGGTTGCGCGTGAAGCCCACGCCGGTGGCCGAGGTCTCGCCCATGTTGCCGAACACCATGGCCTGCACGTTGACGGCGGTGCCGAGGTCGTCGGGAATCTCGTTCATGCTTGCGGTAGTACGTGGCGCGGTCGTTCAACCAGGAGCGGAACACGGCGTCGCGGGCGCCCTCGCAGCTGCTCCATGCGGGTCCTGCGGGAAGGCCTTGCCGGTCTTCTTCTGCACCAGCTTCTTGTAGCCGCACGATCACCTCCTGCAGGTCGTCCGCGGTCGAGCTCGGTGTCGAGCTTCGCCTTGGCCTTCTTCTTCTGACCGCGTCGAACACGTGCTCGAAATCGTCCTTGCGGATTTCCAGCACCACGTTGCCGTACATCTGGATGAAGCGGCGGTAGCAGTCGTAGGCGAAGCGCGCGTTGCTGGCTCTTGGCTTCCAGCGCCTTCACGGTCTCGTCGTTCAGGCCCAGGTTCAGGATGGTGTCCATCATGCCCGGCATGGAGAACTTGGCGCCGGAGCGCACGGTCACCAGCAGCGGGTTCGTCGGCGTCGCCGAGCTTCTGCCCCATGCGCTCTTCCAGCGTCTTCAGCGATTCCAGCATCTGCTCGTCGATCTCCGCCGGAACGGCGTTCTTGTTCTGGAAGTAGATGTTGCAGACTTCGGTCGAGATGGTGAAGCCGGGAGGCACCGGCAGCTTGGCCCGGGACATCTCGGCCAGCCCGGCGCCCTTGCCGCCGAGCACGTCTTTCATCTTTCCGTCGCCGTCGGCGGTTCCGTTGCCGAACGAGTAGACGTAACTTCTTCATGCTTTGCTCCTATGAATTAGTAACAATTTCAGAAAAATCCGCTATGGTGGAAAACTCCGCCAACAGCGTGTTGAGCAGCGTCAAACGGTTTTGCCGGACGCGAGCGTCCGGCGCATTCACCAGCACCTTGTCGAAAAACAGATCCACCTTGGGGCGCAGCCGCGCGATGACGCTTTCGAGCGGCTGGCCGGCGATGCGCCTGGTACTCGTCGTACAGATCCTGTTCGGGCCCCGCTTCCAGCAGCCCGGCGTCGATGGCTCCGCCGCCTGCGAATTTGGCCTGCTCCAGAATGTTGCGGATGCGCTTGAAGCTGGCGGCCAGCGGCTCGAAATCGGGCGTCGGGCGCAAGCGCTGGATCGCGCTCCAGCCGCGCCTCCAGGTCCACCAGGTCGCTCCAGCCGGCGGCCATCGCGGCGTTCACTTCGTCGTACTTGAAGCCGCGAATATCCTTGAAGTAGAACCGGACGCGGTCCTCGAAGAAACTCGACCAGGGCCGGATCGTTGCCCAATCCAGAGTCCAGCAGCGGAAACCTCCAGCTTGCCTTCCACCAGGATCCTGCACCACGCCCTGCGCCGCGCGGCGCAGCGCGAACGGATCGCGCGAACCGGTGGGAATCAGGCCGACGCCGAAACAGCCGCGCAGCGTATCCAGCTTGTCGGCCAGCGCGACCAGTCTGCGCCGTGCGGTTGCGCGGAATCGCATCTTCCATGCTCTCCGGCTTGTACTGGTCGTAGATCGCCTGCCACACTGGCTCCGGGCTCGCCCTGCGCGCGCGCGTAGAGGCCGCCCACCACGCCCTGCAGCTCGGTGAACTCCTTCACCAGTTCGGTGGTGAGATCGCACTTCAGCAAGTCCGCCGCGCGCACCGCGTGGGCGTCGCCGCCCAGTTCGTGCGCCAGCTTCATGGTGCGCTCGGTCTTCTCGCAGATACGAGCCCAGCTTGGCCTGGAACGTGACGTGCGCCAGATCCGGCTCGCGGTCCGGCCAGCGTCTTCTTCTGGTCGGTTTCCCAGAAGAAGCGCGCGTCGTTGAAGCGCGCGCGCAGCACGCGCTCGTTGCCGCGGCGCACGAAGCCTTCGGGGTCGGCATCGATGTTCATCACCGCCACGAACTGCGGCGCGAGCTTGCCCTCCGCGTCCTCCACCGAGAAATACTTCTGGTGATGCCGCATCACCGTGATCAGCACTTCCTCGGGCAGTTCCAGGAATTGCGGATCGAAGCTGCCGGTGATGGGCGTGGGGTATTCGGTGAGGTAGACCAGCGTTTCCAGCAGCGCCGGATCGGGCTTCACCTGCATGTCCGCCAGCTCGCCGCGAATTTTGTTGCGGCGCTCTTCGGCGGAGAGAATCACGTAATGATCGCGCAGCCGCTGCTCGTAATCGGCCGTGGTCACCGCGATCTCGCGCGCGCCCAGCCGGCGATGGCCGCTGGTCAGCGCATCGCTGAGCGCACGCCGGCGATTTCGAACGGATCACTCTCTTCGCCCAGCAGCGCCACGATCCAGCGGATGGGCCGGATGAAGCGCGGGCCGCCCTTGCCGGTCCAGTACATCGTCTTGGGGAAGTAGATTCCCAGGATGATGCCGGGCAGCGCTTCGGCCAGAATGTCCTTGGTGCGGCGGCCGGCGACCTTCTTGAGAAAACTGTAATACTCGCCCTTGGGCGTCGGTCTCGATGCTCAGGTCTTCCGGCTTCACGCCCTGCTTGCGCGCGAATCCGGCCACCGCCTGCGCGGGCGCCGATTTCGCCGGCCCCATGACGCGCTCTTCGCTGTCCGCCTGGCGCTCCGGCAGTCCCTCGGCGCGCAGCACCAGGCGGCGCGGCGTGGCGTCCATCGTGACCGATTCGTGCGGGATCGCCAGCTTTTCGAACAGCAGCCGCAGGTTTTCCAGCGCGCTCGGGAATCATCCAATCGGGAATCTCTTCGGTGCCGATTTCGAGCAGAAGAGGCAAGCTCATTGCGCCACCTCCGTGCTGCGGCCTGCTGCTGATCCACCCAGGCCTGCGCCACGCCCACCGCCAGCTTGCGCACGCGCTGAATCACGCCCACGCGCTCGGTGACGCTGATGGCGCCGCGCGCATCGAGCGTATTAAACAGGTTGGAGCACTTCAGCACCTGGTCGTAGGTGGGCAGCAGCGGGAAGCGCTTCTTGTCCGGCGATTTCGGGTCGTACAGCTTCAGCAGCCGCGCCGCCTCGCCCTCGTGCAGGTCGAACAGCTTCCACAGCGTCGGGATGTCGGCCATCTCGAAGTTGTAGACCGAGTACTGCAGCTCGTCCTGATAGCGCACGTCGCCGTAGGTGAAGCCGTTGGTCCAGTCGATGTCGTAGACGCTGTCCTTCACCTGCAGGAACGCCGTGAGCCGCTCCAGCCCGTAGGTGAGTTCGGCCGGAACCAGGTCCAGGTCGATGCCGCCGCACTGCTGGAAGTAGGTGAACTGCGTGATCTCGAGGCCGTCCAGCATCACCTGCCAGCCGATGCCCCAGGCGCCCAGCGTGGGCGCTTCCCAGTTGTCCTCTTCGAACTTGATATCGTGCTTGCGCAGGTCGATGCCGATGGCTTCCAGGCTGCCCAGGTACTGCTCGATCACGTCCGCCGGGCGAGGGCTTCAGGATCACCTGAAGCTGCGAGTGCTTGTAGAGGCGGTTGGGATTGTCGCCGTAGCGCCCGTCGGCCGGCCGGCGGCTGGGCTGCACGTAGGCCACGCGGTAGGGCTTCGGGCCCGAGCACGCGCAGGAAGGTTTCCGGGCACATGGTGCCGGCGCCCACTTCCACGTCGTAGGGCTCCTGAATGATGCAGCCGCGCTCCGCCCAGTACTGTTTCAGCTTGAAAATGATTTCTTGAAAGGATTGCATCCGTGCTATTCGCGTCGTACGGTTCCAGCACGCCGCGCCGTCACCAGGCGCCGCTCCACATGCGCTTCGATCTGCTGCACCAGGAAGCGCCGCAGATCCGCCGCCGTGTCCTGGTCCCAATCCGTTCGCGAAAGTCTGCGCCACCGGCTTGCGCAACATCTCCGCGGCCAGATCGCTCTGGATTCCGCGCTCAATTCCCAACTGCTCCCGGCCGCGCGCGTCTGCCGGCAATGACCGCACATCAGACCCGCCTGGCCGCGGCTGAAAAACGCCCGCTCGCGAGAGTCTCCGGATCGTCCAGCAGGCTGCCGCAACCCAGGCAGACATGCAATTCCGGCAGCCATCCCGAAAGCCGCACCGCCCACAGTGAAAAATACGTTACAGCGCGCCACACCCGGCCCGCGTTCGGCCGCGCTGCCCCTGCCGGCGGCTGAAGAAACTCCAGCACGGCCAGCAACAGGCGGAAAAACTTCTCGTTCGGCTCCGCGGAGGGCAGCAACTGCTCGGTCACCTCCGCGAAATAATCCAGCGCCACGCTCGCCCAGTAATCGGAAACCAGGGCGAATTGGGAGCGGATCAATTCGCAGGAATCCAGATTCACCAGTTCGCGGGTCTCGCGCTGGAAATACGCCATCCGCACGTGCGATAACCGCTCCAGCCCCGCGCCGAAACCGCTCTTCGGACGCCGCGCCCGCTTGGCCACGCCCCGCAACTTTCCCTGGTCCCTGGTAAGAAAGCTGACGACGAGGTCCGCTTCCTTCAGCGGGTAGGTACGCAGAACGAGAGCTTCGCTGACACGCGCTGGCACACGTGGAAATTTCAGAGTAACACAGCGGGAACCCCGGGGTGGGGTATGGCGGCGCTACGCGCGGCTTTCTTGGGTTCGTTTGGTATGGCGGAGTTGGGTTCGGCAGACGGCAAGGGCGGAGTTGCCTGGCGGTGAGCGCCAAGGCGACAAAAGAACGATTCGCTGAAAGCAAAGCACTTCCAGGGGTGTCACTTAGAGGGCGATTCGCCTGCCCCGGCGGGCTTGGGTTCGTTTGGTATGGGCGGTTTGGGTTTGGCACACGGCGGAAAGCGATTGGTCTGCCCCGATGGGCTCGGGCGGAGCGCTGTTTGTGCCGTGCGGTGACCCCGGCCGCGGAAGAAAAGTCCCTTGGTTCGGGAAGATTCTTGTTTGACTTTCTGTTGGCATACATACTCCATTTCACGATTCCACTATAACTGGCGAGCAACGAGATGGGGCGAGTAAGTGTTTTGGGTTCAACAAAAAAGTCCCTGTGAACGAGAAGATCGGATATCCGGATTTTACTTAAATCGAGCGCCGAGATAAAGCGTGGCTCCCCGAACAGGAACCGCATATGGTTGACCCTGGAGAGTTCGTCGTGGAACGCATCCCATGCGGAGATCGTGAAATATGCCGATACAACCGAAAGGTCCGATCCATCCTGGATCTTGTCACGGAGGAAATCAGCGACCGAACCGCGGCGGTAGTTGTCCCGAATGCCGGAGATGGGTGTTGCGGTTGCGGTCGCTGATGTTTGTCAGGTCGGTAGTCTTGATTGATGCCATTGCAACTCCATCAGGTTAGGGTTTCGACCGCATCGACCGGTCCTGATCAGAAACAGCTATTATTCCAGATCGCAGTGGGCAAGAGAAGCGTTGCAGGCTCTGGCGGGTGCAAGTGAAGCGCCCGTCAAAGGAGACCGGCGAACTCATCCAGAGACATCCCTGCCGCGCGAATGAGCGCACGCAAAGTGCCCGGCGACAGTTACCGATGCTGCGGTACAGACAAACTGGCCGGATGTCCCTTCCTGATCAGGATGACATGACTGCGATGCTGGCGGTCTTTGAACCAACCTGCCTTCTGGAAAGCCCTTACGGCGCGCTCGCCCGAAACCACGGGCAGCGACGGCATCTAAACAGGGACCTCGACTTCACGGACTTCTATCGCCGGCGGCATCCCATGCGCCGCTCGTGTCGCCAGACAACCGGCGATCGCTTCGCGGATGTTGTCAAGAGCCTCGCCTTCCGTGCGACCCTGAGAGATGCAGCCCGGAATTGCCGGGCATTCGGCTACCAGCATGCCCGTTTCGTCGGGTTCCAGCGTTACCAGAAGCTTCATGACTCCATTCTCCCACCAGTGACGATTAGGAGGCTTCCGCCCAGTTCTTGCGACCGATAATCGTCGGCGGTTCGTAACTGTTGCCGCGGGCCAGCCGGCGGTCTTCCATCAGGCTGGTCCACCAGAGCACCGGACCCAGCAGGCGGCTGGCGGCTGCCGTAAAGAAGCCGAACTCCTGCTCGATCTCTTTCCGCAGCGCCTGGATCTGCGGCACCACCGAGCGGTTGGCGTTCTTCAGCCGATGCTCCATGGCCCAGAGCGCCGCGGCGTAGGCATGGCGCAGCATGGTGCTCTGCCGCCGAAAGCGCTCGCGCACGCGCAGGTCGGGATGATCCTTGTACCGCATCCAACCCTGGAAGGTGGTGCGGCAGATGCGGAACAGGCTCGGGCCGTTGCGCTCGAAGTCCCACCGGAAGGCCGAGTCCAGGAACTGCTTGGACTCCTCGCGCGAAATCGCCGCATGCTGGAAATTGAACCGGTCCTGCCCGTGGATGTCCGCCAGGTCGACGTCCTCCAGCAGCCTGCCCTGCTCCTCCATCTCGTGATAGAGCGGCGTGCCCGGAACCGGCGTGTAGAGCATGAACTGGTGCAGATCGGTCTCATGCGCCACGGCGTGCTCGATCTCCTCCCCGATGTTTTCCGGAGTATGATGCTCCAGTCCCAAGATCGTGGACCCCAGAAGCACGATGCCGTGCTGCCGCAACTCGCGAGTCAGCTGCAGCGTATCGGCGCCTTCCAGTTTGGCGTACCCGGACTGGGCCGATTCCAGACCCAGCCAGATGGAAGAAATGCCCAGCTCCACCAGTTCCTCATAGCTGTATTTCCGGATGGCATTGGCCGAAGAAAAAATGTGGAACGCCCAGCTCTTGCCGGCGGCCTTCATGCGCGCCAGCAGGTCCATGGCGCGCTGCCGCTGGAGCAGGAAGTTCTCGTCCATGATGAAGAACGATTTCACCTTGCGGGTGATTTCCGCTTCCTCCATCAGGCGGAACAGTTCGTCGCCCGTGGAGTAAAGATTGAGAATCTTCCCCTTGCCGCCAAAGAACGAGGACGTGGTGCAGAAGTTGCATCCCATGGGACATCCCATCGAAGCAATGATGGTGGCCGAAGCGTCCGCCTTGTCGGGGATCTTCACGCCCATGACCCGCAGGTCGAAACCCGAAGAAAGGGCCGGATGGCGAATCGGGGCCGCCGCGTCTTCGCCCAGGTACTCGCGCATCCAGGCGATCCCATCGCCCTTCACGATATGGTCGGCGTCCAGAATGTGCTCGACGCCGGGAATGGCCGCCACGTGGCCGCCCACCACAATCGTGGAGTGGGGCGACAGTTCCCGGATCATGCGGCACATTTCGCGCGCCTTGCCCACGTTCACGATAATGGAAGAGATGCCCACAATATCGTAATGATGGGCCTGCAATTCGCGGGCGAACGCTTCGCGCGTGGGGAAATCCAGGACCGTGCAGGGCGCGGAAATATTCTCCTGAATCATGAGGATGCCCCAGGAGCGGTGAAAGCGCCGCACGGAGAACGAGCCCTGCGCGCGCGTCACCTGGTTGTGATACAACTCCATCGGATTGATCGCGCGGCTGCCGAATTCATCGTCTTGCGCGTATGGGCCGAACACGGACGAAAGCAGGACGCGGGCCCGGACACCCTTGGGATGAGATGTCTTCATTTTGTTGCAAAAGGTTGATCGAAGGAGGGCGATGCGATCCGATGAACAGCCAGTTTCAATTTTAGCAGATTGCACCCAATCAGGCCCGATAGTGTAGTTTTGGTTGCGATGCCGTTAAGCATTACAATCGCAGTCATGCGGGTACTGGCGGTTCTGGTGGCTCTCGCTCTGGCTTGCGGGGCCGCTCCCGCGTAGACACAGAAGTGGGTCACCGTGTGGGCCGGCTCCGCGCAAGGTCCGTACCCGGTGGGTAATGCTTCGGCGCAACCCGACCTGCGGCTCGTCTTTCCTTCGGCGGAGACCGGCGCGCGCGACCAGACCTTCCGCCTGATCGTGCAACCGGACCTCTGGGGTAAGAGCATCCGGCTGCGTTTCTCTAATGCCATGGGCGCCAGGCCCGTGACTTTCGACGGCGCCTTCGCAGGCCTTCAATGGAGCGCGGCCGCTGTGGTGGCGGGCACCAACACGCCGGTGCACTTTGGCGGTAAACCCGCCGTGACTATCGCTCCGGGAGAAGAAGCCTGGAGCGATGCCGTGGCCCTGCCGTTCGTTCGCGACCCGGTGCAGGCGGAACTGGCGGGCCGCAAACTGGCAGTCAGCTTCCACGTCTCCGGCGAGAGCGAACCGATGACGTGGCATGCCAAGGCGCTGGCCACATCCTACGTCACGGCCCCCGGCGCTGGGTCGAAAGGCCGCAACGAGGACGAAGCGGCGTTCCCGTTCAGCACCACTTCGTGGTATTTTCTGGACGCGATGGCGCCCGCGGCTGCCCGCGTGGTGGTGGCGCTCGGCGACTCGGAGCGATCGTGAAATCGATATGGTGCTGCATGCCAGCCCATGGGTACAAACCGCGGATCCCGAGCCCGGCGGTCCTGGTCTATTTCGCGACGGCGGCCCCCATCGAAGAGGCCGAAGCCGAACTGCGTGCCCGGTCGACCTGCCCTGCCCGATCCCGATTATGCGGACTACCTGCCACAATCGCGAGAACGTCTTTTCCTGGCCATTCCCGACGGCTAGCTCACCGGACCCGGCAATGCCCAAGAGGACAGGCGCATGCAGACCGAATCGCGCATGAAGATCGGCAAAAGGACATACCGGATTCTGGGTCATTTTCCGCCTACTCCGAGCGATCCGGTCCTCCGCCTGGCTTTCCCGCGCGAAGTCAAGTCCACAGACAAGATGGTGGAGTTTCAGCTCTACGTTCCGGGCGTGCCGTTTCCGGAGCGCGACGTATCGTTTTACGTGAAAGACCTGCTGTTCCACAACAAGGTGGAAATGTGAGCGCGCGTTTTACATCTTCGGCGCGTAATAGCCGGGGCGGACCCTCACGATCAGGTCTTTTCGCCCTCTGACGCGCAGATCCATGACGTGGAAAAGTCCATCGGTCACCAGCGGCTCCGGACGGTACAGGATGATGTACTGGTGAGTCAGCTCGTTGTTGATATTTTCGAATGATTGCGCCAGGTCTTCCACCTTGAACGGGAAGTAGGCGCGGCCGCCCGTCTTGTCGGCGAAATACTTCAGCACCTTGTCGCCGTCGGTATCGGTGCGGGTGACGTTGGTGGAGATCGAGTAGACCACCACATCCGCCTTTTGCGCCTCTTCGAGCGCCTGGTCGCGGGTGTAGCGGCTCTGGTTGTCCTCGCCATCGCTGAGGATCACGATCGCGCGGCGGAACTTGCTTTTCGGCTGGTCCACCGAGAGTTTGTCCCGGCAGGCGAAGAAAATAGCGTCGTACAGCGAAGTTCCGCCGCCGGGGCGGAGGTCGCGGATCACCGATTCCAGTTTTTCAGGGTTGTCCACCAGATCGCTGACCAGTTCGGCCGAGGTGTCGAAACTGACCACCATGGCCTTATCCTGGCGGCTGCGCATGACGCTGCGGATGAACTCGCTGGCGGCTTCCTGTTCGAACCGGAAGCGTTCGCGGATGCTGTTGCTGGTATCGATCAGAACGCCGAGGCGGAGAGGCAGGTTGGTTTCAGCGGAGAATTCCTGGATAACCTGAGGCCGCTTGTTTTCGATAATTTCGAAATCGTTCTTGGTCAGGTCGGTCACGAAACGGCCCTTCCGGTCCATCACGGTGAAGAGCAGGTTGACGCGGGTGACGTCCACCGAAATCCTGGTGGGGTCGTCGGATTGCACGGGCGCGGTCTGCTGTTGTTGCCGGGCCAGAACAGCAACGGCCAGCAGACCGGCGGCCGCAAGGTATCTCATATTTCTGAGGGTATCACGTACCCGGGCAGCCAATTCTCCAGCTCGGGCGGCAGCGGAGAAGTGAGCACAATTTCGGCGCCCGTAGTGGGATGGTGAAAGCGAATCCGGTGTGCGTGCAGGAAGTAGCGGCCCAGAGGAGTCCTGCCCTCCACGCGGGCCGGCGCGCCATACAGCGTGTCGCCGGCCACGGGATGGCCGATGCTGGAAAGATGCACGCGAATCTGGTGCGTGCGCCCGGTGCCGATGCGGACTTCCAGCAGTGTGAAGCCGGGAAGCGGCGCAGCACGCGGTATTCGCTCCAGGCCGCCCGGCCATCTTCCAGCCGTGCCGTCATGCGCGTGCGGTGAACCGGGTCGCGGGCGATGGGCCGTTCGATCCGGCCATGCTCCTGTTTCACCTCGCCGTGCACCAGCGCAAGATAGATCTTTTCCACCTGCCGCCCCGAAAACTGGGCAGCCAGACGCTGGTGGGCGGCATCGTTCTTGGCCACCAGCAGGACGCCGCTGGTGAAGCGGTCCAGCCGGTGGACAATTCCCGGCCGCAGTGCGCCGCCCACGCCGGAGAGCTCCTGAAAGCGGTGCAGCAGCGCGTTCACCAGGGTGCCGGAGTGGACGCCCGCACCCGCGTGGACCACCATGCCCGCCGGCTTATCGATGGCCACCAGATCGGCATCTTCATACAGGATGGAAAGCGGTATCTCCTCGGGCGCGGCGTGCAGCGGCGGCGGATCGGCCGGTTCGGCGTCTATGGCGTCGCCGGCGCGCACCAGATAGGAGGCGCGCGCCTTTACGCCGTTCACCTGGACGCGCCCGGCGCGGATCCAGTCCTGAATGCGCGAGCGGCTGAAACCGGGAAGGCACTCGTGCAGCAGCAGGTCGAGACGCTTGCCGGCATCCGCGGGGACGGCGGTGAACCGGAGGACGGAGGACGGAGGTTGGGGATCAGGGAGGGGTGGCTCGCCTAACGTGCCGGCGGCGCGTTTACGCATCCGAACTGACCGTATCCGGCGGGGGCGCAGCCTTGACTTCCATCGCCGCTCTCTCCGCGGCCGCGGCATTCTCGGCTGCAGTCGCGCGCCGGTCGTAGAACTGGCACCGGCAATAGCGGCAGTGATACAGCCGGCCGCTGCCGACCATACGCTCGATGAAGATTCAGCAAACCCGTGTACATCGGGTCGATTTTATCGGGCTCCTTGAGTTTGACGATGCGGAAAGTGCCGCAGCGCGGGCAGCGGGCGTTGGGACCGAAATGAAACTGATAGCGGCGCGGGACGAATTCCTCACTCCCGCAGTCCTTGCACTCGTAGATCGCCAGGTAGCCGAAACGTTCGAAAAATCGTGCGATGCACCCGCCGCAATTTCCCACCGCATTGGCGACACTTATGCATTTATCGCTGTTATAACGCAATTTGCTTAAGCTCACAAGGCGCGGGACAATAAAAAGAGCCATCCTTTTCGTACAGTAAAGATCGTATCTCTGCCTTTATGCTTGACCGGATCACCGTGCATGGCGCGCGCCAGCACAATCTTAAGAATATCGATGTCGAGATTCCACGCAACACTCTTACGGTCATCACCGGCCTGAGCGGATCCGGGAAATCCTCGCTGGCTTTCGATACGATCTACGCCGAAGGCCAGCGGCGCTATGTGGAAACGCTTTCCACTTATGCGCGGCAATTCCTGGATCAGATGGAGCGGCCGGATGTGGATTCGATCGACGGATTGAGTCCGGCAATTTCCATCGAACAGAAGACCACCAGCCGCAGCCCGCGCTCCACCGTCGGCACCATCACTGAGATCTACGACTACCTGCGGCTGCTGTATTCCTCGATCGGAATTCCGCACTGCCCGGTTTGCGGCAACGAGATCTCGCGGCAGACCACCGAGCAGATCCTGCAGCACGTGCTGGCGTTGAAGCCGGACGACCGCATCATGGTGATGGCGCCGATTGTGCGGGGCCGCAAAGGCGAATACAAGAAGGACCTCGAAAAGCTGGCGCGGCAGGGCTTCGTGCGGGCGCGGATCGATGGCGTGCTGCGATCGCTCGACGAAGAGATCCCGCTCGACAAACGCAAGAATCACACCATCGAAGTGGTGGTGGACCGGCTGCTGGTGAAACCGGGAATCGAAAAGCGGCTGGAAGCCTCCATCGAAACCGCCACCAAACTGGCGAACGGGCTGGTGCTGATCGTGGTGGTGAACGGCGAAGAGCGCCTGTATTCGCAGAAACTGGCCTGCACCGAATGCGGCACCAGCATTCCGCAACTGGAGCCGCGCTCGTTTTCCTTCAACAGTCCCTACGGCGCGTGCGAAGAGTGCCACGGGCTGGGCAGCAAGTGGGCCTTCGATCCGGACAAGGTGATTGTCGACCCTGCCAAGCCGCTGTTCGATGGGGGCATGGGTCCGGGCGGCAGTTCGTGGAACATGCAGCAGCAACTGGAGGCGCTGGCGAAGAAGCATCGCATCAACCTGAAAAAGCCGTTCGATGCGCTGCCGCAGAAGGCACGCGACATCCTGCTGAACGGCGGCGGTGGCGAGCCGGGAATTCTGGCCACCCTGCAGGAAAGTTACGAAAGTACGACGGATGCGTATCGCGAGTGGCTCACCGAATACATGTCGCCGGTGGAGTGCCCCGCCTGCCACGGCCAGCGGCTGCGGCCGGCCAGCCTGGCGTGCGGGTGAAGAACTTCTCCATCGCCGAATTCACGGCGCTGCCGATGGCGCGCGCGCTGATGACGGTGCGCGGCTGGGAATTCACCGAGCGCGAGAAGCAGATCGCCGGCCGCGTGCTGGACGAGATCCGGCGCCGCCTGGAGTTTCTCTCGGCGGTGGGGCTGGATTATCTGAGCCTGGACCGCTCGGCGGCCACGCTCTCCGGCGGCGAGGCGCAGCGCATCCGGCTGGCGACGCAGATCGGCTCCAAGCTGCGCGGCGTGCTGTACGTGCTGGACGAGCCCTCGATCGGGCTGCATCCCGCGCGACAACGACCGGCTGCTGGAAACCCTGACGCACCTGCGCGATATGGGCAACACCGTGCTGGTGGTGGAGCACGACGCCGAGACCATCGAGCGCGCCGATTACGTGATCGATCTGGGTCCGGGCGCCGGGCGGCTGGGCGGCGACCTGGTGGCCCAGGGAACACCGGCGGAAATCGCCGGAAATCCCGCCTCCCTCACCGGGCAGTATCTTTCGGGTGCTCTCGAAATTCCGGTACCACAGGAGCGCCGCAAGGCCAACGGAAAGAAGCTGGCCATCCGCGGCGCCACCGAGCACAACCTGAAAGACATCGACGTGGAGATCCCGCTGGGACTGCTGACGGTGGTGACGGGAGTTTCCGGCAGCGGCAAATCCACCCTGGTGAACGAGATTCTGTACCGGTCGCTGGCGCGCGAGATCTACGGCTCGCACGATGAACCCGGGGCGCACGACGCCATCGAAGGCATCGAGAACATCGACAAGGTGATTCGCATCGACCAGGCGCCCGATCGGCCGCACGCCGCGCTCCAATCCCGCCACCTACACCGGGCTGTTCACGCCCATCCGCGACCTGTATGCCATGCTGCCGGAATCGCGCGAGCGCGGCTACAAGCCGGGCCGCTTCAGCTTCAACGTGAAGGGCGGCCGCTGCGAAGCCTGCCAGGGCGACGGGCTGAAGCGCATCGAGATGAATTTCCTGCCCGACGTCTACGTCACCTGCGACGTGTGCCGCGGCCGCCGCTACAATCGCGAGACGCTGCAGGTGAAGTACAAGGGCTATTCCATCGCCGACCTGCTGGAGGCCACCGTGGAAGAAGCGCTGCGCGCTGATGGAAAACCTGCCGCAGATCAAAGCCAAGCTGCAAACGCTGTTGGACGTGGGGCTGGGCTACGTGCACCTGGGCCAATCGTCCACCACGCTTTCCGGCGGCGAGGCGCAGCGCATCAAGCTGGCCAAGGAATTGAGCAAACGCCAGACCGGCCGCACGTTCTATCTGCTGGACGAGCCGACCACCGGGCTTGCATTTCGACGATGTGCGCAAACTGCTGGATGTGCTGCAGCGGCTGGTGGAGCTGGGCAACACGGTGGTGGTGATCGAGCACAATCCTGGATGTGATCAAGACCGCCGACTGGATTATCGACCTGGGCCCGGACGGCGGCGAGTACGGCGGCCGCGTGGTGGCCTGCGGGACTCCGGAGCAGGTGAGCCGGTCGAAGAAGAGCTACACGGCCGAGGCGCTGCGGAAGGTGCTGGGCGGCCACGGAAAGGCGGCATGAGCAAATACCGCACGCAGCCGATCGATCTCGCCGGCTTGCAGACTGTAGGTTTGCGGGAGCGCGGGCGGCAAGGTGAAGACGGAACATTTCGCGTCCGTATACCGGCAGGGCGCGGGCATGGCGGGCTGGCTGGATTCGCTGCCGCACCTGCTGGCGGCCGATTCTTTGCGCGCGGTGGTGGACGCCGTGGCAGAGGCGCGGGCGCGGCGGCGCGCCATCATCTGGGGCATGGGCGGGCACGTCATCAAGTGCGGCCTGGCGCCGGTGCTGATCGACCTGATGCGGCGCGGCTACGCCACGGCGTTCGCCATGAACGGCTCGGCCGCCATCCACGATTTCGAAATCGCCCTGGCCGGCCACACCAGCGAAGATGTGGAGGCGGTGCTGCCCGACGGCCGCTTCGGCGCCGCCGAAGAGACCGGCCGCGAGATGAACCGCGCCATTGCGCAGGGCGATGCGCGACGGCTTGGGGATGGGCGAAGCGCTGGGCCGCGCCTGGAAGTGCGCAGGCGCCCGCGCACGGCGAGTGCAGCCTGCTGCTGCAGGCCTACCGCAGCGGCATTCCGCGTCACCGTGCACGTGGCCATCGGCACCGACACGCCGCACACGCATCCGGCGGCCGATCGCGGCGGCCATCGGCAGCGCCATCGCATCGCGATTTCCGGCTGCTCTGCTCCCTGCGTCGCGGACCTGAACGACGGCGGCGTGTACTTGAACGTCGGATCGGCCGTGGTGCTGCCGGAAGTGTTCCTGAAGGCGGTTTCCGCGGTGCGCAACCTGGGGCATCCGCTGGCCGATTTCACCACCGCGAATTTCGATTTCCTGCAGCACTACCGGCCGCGCGTCAACGTGGTGGAGCGCCCGCACGCCGGCGGGCGGCGCAGGGATATGCCATCACCGGACATCACGAAATCATGATTCCGCTGCTGGCCGCGGCGCTGATCGAGAAGGATGCATGATGGACGAAGGCCGCAGGAAATTTGGCCGCAACTTCCCGTGGAGCCGCCTCCGCCTCCACCTCCACCCGCCTGCACCCGAGCGTATCCGTTCTGGACCTACGTGCGATCTGTTGCTGTTTGCGGCCATGACCCTGCCCTGCATGGCGCTTGGTATCCTGCTGGTCCGGGGCGTGGTCTGGCTGTTCCACCGGCATCCGGCGCTGGTGGTAGTGGAACTGCTGCCGGCGCAGATCCTGGGCTATCTCATGGTATTCGGCGCGATCGCCGTGATGTTCCGGGCACAGTATGGCAAGCCGTTCTGGCGCTCGCTGGCGCTGGGCTGCCTTCGGATGTGCCTCTCGCCGGGATCGCCTTCGCCGGAATCGCGACGGCGATCGGGGTGGCTATTGCCGCGTCCCTGCTCCGGACGCCCGGAAACGTCCAATCCGATGACCGAGCTGATGCAGGACCGCACTTCGCTGTTTCTGCTGGCGTTGTTCGGCATCACCATTGGTCCGCTGTCGCGGAAGAGTTGGCCTTTCGCGGTTTTCTGCAGCCGCTGCTGGTGCGCAGCCTGGGCGCCGTTCTCGGAATTGTGGGTGCGGCCATTCCGTTCGGCCTGCTGCACTACCAGGAATACGGAAATTCCTGGCGGCACGCCGTACTGATTTCGCTGGCCGGCGTCGGCGTTCGGCGTCATGCGGCATCGCACCGGGTCCACCCGTGCTGCCGCGGTGATGCACGCCTGCTACAACGCATTTTTGTTTCTGGCTCTGTACGCACAAGGAAGGACTTGCCACATTTATGGTAGAAACGATTCAGTGGAAGGACGGCGCGGTGGTGATGATCGACCAGACGCGCCTGCCGCTGCAAGAGGAATACGTGACCTGCCGGACGTATCAGGAAGTGGCGGCGGCGATTCGCGACATGATCATCCGCGGCGCACCGGCCATCGGCGTGGCGGCGGCCATGGGAGTCGCGCTGGGCGTGATGCAGGCGGACGAAGCGGGCCTGGACGGGCAGATGGAAACCATCTGCGACACGCTCGCCAGGACGCGCCCGACCGCGGTCAATCTGTTTTGGGCCATCGATCGCATGAAGCGGCTGTACGCAGTCGCTGCGCGGCCGGCCGATCGCCGAGATTCGCGAACGCCTGGTCGACGAAGCGCAGGTGGTGCGCGAAGAAGATATCGCCATCTGCCGCGCCATCGGGCGACCACGGCGCGGCGCTGGTGCCGGACCACAAGACCGTGCTGACGCACTGCAACGCGGGCGCGCTGGCCACCGCGGGCTACGGCACGGCGCTGGGCGTGATCCGCGCCGCCGTGGAGGCCGGCAAGCAGGTGGACGTGTTCGCCGACGAAACGCGCCCGTTCCTGCAAGGCGCGCGGCTGACCGTATGGGAACTCCAGCAGGACGGCATCCCGACCACGCTGATCACCGACAACATGGCCGGCCATTTCCTGAAGTCCGGGCGGATCGGCTGCGTGGTGGTGGGCGCGGACCGCATCGCGGCCAACGGCGACGTGGCGAACAAGGTGGGCACCTATTCGGTGGCCGTGCTGGCCAAGGAGAACGGCGTGCCGTTCTTCGTGGCCGCGCCGGTTTCCACGCTGGACCTGACGCTGGCATCGGGCGACCAGATCCCCATCGAGCAGCGCGCCGCCGCCGAGGTGACCCACGTGTTCGGCCACCAGATGGCGCCCGACGGGACCGCGGTGCAGAATCCGGCGTTCGATGTCACGCCCTCGCGGTATGTCAGCGCCATCATCACCGAGCACGGTGTGGCTCGCGCCCCTTACGAGGAATCATTGAGGAAAATGGTAAGGTGAAAAAAGAAATGCGAAAACTCGCAATCCTACTGGGTATCGCGGCCCTGGCCGCTATTGGCGCGCAACGCCGCGCGCCCGGATTCGCTCTCCCCGATTCGCGCATGCAGGTCTACGACCTGGCGGATTACCGCGGCAAGATCGTGCTGCTGGAATTCATGCAGACCACCTGTCCGCACTGCCAGGCGTTCGCCGGCGTGCTGCACCAGGTGGAGCAGAAGTACGGCAGCAAAGTGCAGGTGCTGGCCGTGGTGAAGGCTCCGGAAGACGATGCCGGCAAGGTCTCCGAGTTCATCAAGGCTCACGGCGTGACTTACCCCATTCTGTTCGATGCCGGACAGATGGCGTTTTCCTACGTGCGCAGCGGCAAGCTGATGTTCCCGCACCTTTACGTGATCGATTGGAACGGCGATATCCGCAGCGACTACGTTTACGATCAGGCGCGCGACATTTTCGAAGGCAAGGCCCTCTTCAACGAGCTCGACAGGATGGTCGCGGAGAAGAGATAACTCGCGTCGGGGGCAAATGCCGGCACCCTTGCATTCCGACCAAAGCGCGCTCACGCCTCCGTTTCAGGCGCATATCGATGATGGCATGCTTCGCGAAATCGCTGAGGCCGACTATCGCTGGAAGGCGGATGAGTGCCACGAACTATTGAAGCCGGTCTTAAAGACTGGGCTGGTGCCTTCCGATGATTTCAATTTGCGAGAGGTGCTGGACCTGTTCTCTCGGTCAGAACCTGACGATCCGAAGTGGAAGCCCGGCGACCGCGGGCGGCGCGGCCACTGGATGAGACTGTTTGCTTGCACAGTGCTCGTGCGGCTTGGGGCGAAATATCCGGAATTCTTCGCACGGGAACGAAATACCTTATTGAATTTGATTTCGAGTGCCATCGAACTGGGGCGACCTGTCGTGCAGGCAGCAGCAGGTGTGCTCGCATGGCGCTTCTTAGCTTATCCGGGAAACGATAACGAAGACCCCCCGTTTCTGGCCCTCGCCATCCTGCTGCTGGCTGCGTGTCTGGAGCAGCGAGAAGATCACGGACAATGGTTAAAGGAACTCGTCAGATGGGTAGAGGACGAAGAGTCCCGTGCACGAAATGCCAGACCGACACAGCGCTCGTTATTGCCGAGTTGGGGCTCATGGCTTGCGGGCTCGACCCCGGTTCGCGACCGGGCGGCGGCTTGGCGCTCTCTGGCCGACCGAATTCTTGCGCGGCCCAAGTCCCCCCATCTGAGCGATGCGAGAGAAGCTCTACGGCTACTGGGCGAAAGGATTGCCGGAGCTTGACTCTCCAGTCTCTGCGGCCAGTCTTGACATTCGCATCCGACCCGTACTAATTAATTAGTATGGGCTGGAGGGTGCGGATGCTCGCGGCACCGGCACGAATCGGCTTCGTCGTTTTGACCGGGTGCCTTCTCCACGGCCAAGCCGTGGACAGGACTATGAAGTTCGATGTGGCCTCGGTGAAGCCGGCTGCGTTGCCGGGGGCCGACGGACGCGGCAGGGTGATGTTTGCACCGCCGAGCGGCGGGCCGGGCACCAACGATCCAGGCAGGATTCATTACCCGTTCATGAGCCTGAAGGCGCTTCTGATGAGCGCTTACGACGTGAAAGACTTTCAGATCTCCGGGCCCGCGTGGCTGGATACGGAGAGATTCGACATCACCGCCACCATGCCGCCCGAAACCACTAAGGAACAGCTTCGGATCATGCTGCAGAACCTGCTGGCCGAGCGGTTCAAAATGAAGAGCCATCGAGAAACCAGAGAGCTTCCGATGTACTCCCTGACCGTCGCTAGGGGCGGACCGAAAATGACAGAATCGGTGGAGAAGCCGCCCGCCGCGTCCGACGTTGACCCGTCGCTGCCTTCACAGCCGAAGATGGGGCCGGACGGCTTTCCCATCGTTCCGCTGCCGGCGCGGCCCGGTATCTTTACCATCATGATGCCCACCCGCGCCCGATTCATCGCGCAGAAGCAGACGATGGCCGATTTGGCCGAACGGTTGACCAGGCAATTGAGCCGCCCGGTGACGGACTTGACGGGTTTAAAGGCCAAATACGATTTCATTCTTACCTTCTCGCCGGAGGGAATGTCCGGGCCGATGGGGCCAATGGTGCCGCCAGCGGGCACGGTCCCGGCAGGAGGTCCCGTCGGCGCTCCGGCCGACACTGAGACGCCGCCCGACATCTTCGCCGCCGTGCAGGCCCAGCTCGGCCTCAAACTGGAAGCGAAGAAGGGGCCGGTGGAAATGCTCGTCATCGACCACATCGAGAAAACCGCCACCGAGAACTAATATCAGGCGACCGAAATAGCACACTGTTCACGTTGTGCTGTGGGGCGGACTTTCAGTCTGCGGAGGGCTTTAGCCCGACTTCTCCCAAATGATGAGAAAGGCGGGTAGAGTTACGACGTCGCTCTTCGCTGCCAGGGAGTCGAAACTAGTCCCACGAGGGCGGCTCTAAGGGCTCACTGTGAGCGTCGATGGCAGCTTGCACGTCCCTGGCGAACTCTGGATCGGGTACGGGCGCGCAGCCCAGCTTCTCCTCGTGCGCTTTCGCCAGCGCGAGGCACTCGCTGATCTTCCGGCCGGGACGTTGCGGGGCCTTGCGGAACGTCGCCATCCCCTCGATCGTAGCATCGGGCTCCTTCTGGCAGGCCCGGCCGATATACTGAGAACAGCGGCAAAGGACCGCTGCGCTTTGGTACGATGGAGTTCCAGTTCACGGAGACCAGCTACCAGACCGCCCCGCTGGCGGAGTATAGCGCGGCACTCCGCGAGCGCGCAGCCGCTCTATTCCAGCGCGTGGCCGCGCGTGTGGGCCCGGCGCGAGCCAAGCAGTTCAAGGGCAGCTTCAGCGTCATCGCGGCGTCCAGCGATGCCACCGCCGCCAAGATCCTGATCTACGAAGCGGGCAAGGGCAAAATCAACGGCCACGACCCGCAGCTTGCCGACGGCATCTACGTGCTCGTGCGAATCTATGGCGCCCCGCGGCGCACCATCGCAATCGCGCCCATACACCACGAGCGGTTCGCGTATTTCCGCCTTAACGAGTCGCAGGAACTCGACGAAATGGCGGATTTTATCGCTGCCTGCGCGGCGCAGTAGCTACCAGGTCAGGCGCGCTTCGAACTGCAGCGAACGCGCACGCAATTGATTGGTGATGCCGGCCAGCGGCGCTCCGAAACCGGCGCCGGGCGTTGCGCCGTTGCCCCAGGTTCCGCCGTACCCGGCGAAATTCGCGTGATTGAACACGTTGAAGGACTCCACCCGCAGTGTCAGGTGAGTGCGTTCGCTCTTAATCGCGAACACCTTTTCCAGGAACGGGGAAACGTCGTAGACGGGCCGTCCGTGCCCGGTGTTGCGGAGGCTCACGGCGTGACTTACCCCATTCTGTTCGATGCCGGACAGATGGCGTTTTCCTACGTGCGCAGCGGCAAGCTGATGTTCCCGCACCTCTACGTGATCGATTGGAACGGCGATATCCGCAGCGACTACGTTTACGATCAGGCGCGCGACATTTTTGAAGGCAAGGCCCTCTTCAACGAGCTCGACAGGATGGTCGCGGAGAAGAGATAATTTGCGTCCGGGGCAAATGCCGGCACCCTTGCATCCCGACCAAAGCGCGCTCACGCCTCTGTTTTAGTATGGATCGGGCGTAGTCGGCCTCAGCGATGGCGAATATCAAAGGGACGCCATGGCAGGGCTGATATCATAGCAGAATATGGACGAAGTGAAGATTGGCATTGTGGGCCTGGGCAATGTCGGCTCGGGAACACTGGCCATTCTCGGGGATAATGCCGCGCAGATCGCGCTCAAGTTGGGGTTTCAACTGAAGGTGGTGGCGGTATGCAGCCGCTCGGTGCATACCAAACAGATTCCCGAAGCGCTCGGGCCGGTGTTCAAGACCACCGACTGGCGCGAGGTGGTGACCCATCCGGAAGTGCAGATCGTGGTGGAAGTGGTGGGCGGCACCGGAGCGGCGCGCGAGATTATCGACGCGGCCATTTTGAACCGCAAGTCCATTGTGACGGCCAACAAGGAATTGATGGCGGAATGCGGGCCGGAGATCTGGGACCGCGCCATTCACGCGGGAATCAACCTGGCGATGGAGGCCAGCGTGTGCGGCGGCATTCCGATTCACGCCGTGCTGCGCGAGGGCATCTCCGGCGACAACGTGATGGCGCTGTACGGCATCCTCAACGGCACCTGCAATTACATGCTGACCCAGATGGAGGAGCGCAACGTGCCGCTGGCGCAGGTGCTGGCCGAAGCGCAGGCGCTGGGATATGCGGAGGCCGACCCGAGCGCGGATATCGACGGCTACGATGCGCGCAGCAAGCTGGTGCTGCTGGCGGCGCTGGCGTTCGGCGAGAAGATCACGCCTTCGGATATCTTCATGGAAGGGATCCGGCGCATCTCGCCGATCGATTTCCGGTACGCGAAACTGCTGAAGCACACCATCCGCCTGATTTGCGGAGCGCGCAAGACGCCCGACGGGCTGATTCTCTCAGTGCGGCCGGCGCTGATTCCGTTATCGACCATCCTGGCGGGCGTGCAGGGCGCCTATAATGCCGTGTGGGTGAAGGGGAAATACGGCGAGGACACATTTTATTACGGTTGGGGCGCGGGCGCCTCGCCCACCGGCGTCGCGGTGGTGAGCGACTTGATGCGGGTGGCGCGCGAGATCCGCAGCGGGAGTCCGGAGCGCGTTTCGCCGTTCGCCCACGAACGCCTGGGCGAGAATAAACCGGTGTCGGTGACCCTGCAGACCCGGGCGTATTATTTGCGGTTCCGGGTGGACGACCGGCCGGGGATTATCGCCAGGCTGGCGGGCATTCTGGCGGGAAAGAAGATCAGCCTGGACGCTGTGTTTCAGGAGCCCGCGGAAGATCCGCGCGATCTGCCCTTTGTGATTACCGTGGAGCCGACCAGCGAACAATCGATCCGGGAGGCCCTGGCGGAGATGTCGCAACTGGATTTCATGAGGGACGCGCCGCTGGCGCTGCCGATGGAGACTGCACTATGAGAAGGCTGCTGGAAGGTGTGGCGGCGATGGGCCTGCTGTTGGCCGGCGGGTTGAGCGCGCAGGTGGCGAACGACGCGAACGCGGGCTACAAGACTCCCGAAGGGCGCAAGGCCGTGGCCCAGGGGCTGGCCGACCCGGCGCGCGACCAGAGCATGCGTCCCGGTCAACTGACGGCGGAGATGGGGCTGAAGCCCGGCATGACGGTGGCCGATGTGGGAACCGGTGTGGGCTTCATGCTGCCTTACCTGAGCAGGCGTGTGGGCACGGCCGGACACGTGATTGGAGAAGACATCACCGACGATTTTCTGGGAATGGCGCGCCAGCGCGCGGAAAAACAGAACCTGACCAACGTCACTTTCGTGAAAGGGACCGAGACGGATCCGAACCTGCCGGAGGGAAAGATGGACGAGGTGCTGGTGCTGGACGCGTACCACCATTTCGACTACCCGGAAAAGATGCTGGCGGCGATTCACAAGTCGCTCAAGCCGGACGGGCGACTGGTGATCGTGGAATATTACAAGCGTGAAAAGGCCATGCCCAATGGGCGGGCGATGAGCCATATCCGTCTGGATATGCCGGACGTGATCAAGGAGGTGGAGGCCAATCGCTTCCACCTGATCGAGGAAAAAGAAAGAATCCGCGATGTCCAGTACATGCTGATTTTGGAAAGAAATTAGGGAACGAATGAAGAATTTTTATCGATACGCAAAGCTGGCGGTGCTGCCGCTTTTAATGACGGTGCCGTTGAGCGCTCAACAGGCGGGCTCGGGCCTCACCAGGGAACAGGGCGACCAGATCCTCAATGAACTGCGGCAGATCCGGCAGTTGCTGGAGAAGCAGGCGGCGGGAAACGCGCCCAAGGGCCCGGCGGGGCCGCTGCGCGCCAAGTTGACCCTGACGTCGTCGGAGATGATGGGCAATAAGGATGCTCCCATCACCATGGTGGAGTTCACCGATTACCAGTGTCCCTTCTGCCAGCGCTTCCACGTAACGGTATTCAGCGAGTTGAAGAAGAATTTCATCGATACCGGCAAGGTGCGGTTCTACAGCCGCGACCTGCCGCTGGATACACTGCATCCCAATGCCATGCGGGCGGCCATGTCGGCGCGCTGCGCGGCGGAGCAGGGGCAGTTCTGGACCCTCCGCAACCTGATGGGCGCGAGCCCGGACAGGCTCGATATGAACAGCATCATGGAGGAGGCCGCCGGCCTGAATATGGACACTGCGGCGTTCAAGGCCTGCGTCGATAGCGAGAAATACAAGTCCGCGATTCAGAATGACGTGCTGGAGGCCGCCAAGATTGGCGCCGATGGAACGCCGACGTTCGTGATCGGCAGGAGTACTGCCCTGGGAGTGGACGGCGAGGTGCTGGTGGGGGCGCAACCCTATCCCGCCTTCGAGCAGAAGCTGAAGCAATTGGAAACGGGCGCTGCAGATCAGGCGCCCGCGCCCGCGAAGTAGTCGCGCTACCGCGCGGCCAGGTCCTCCAGAAAGATGCGGCGCGCTTCCTTGTAATCTTCCGAGAGCATCGGGCCCAGTTTGGCGTAGGAATCGGTAGCCGCGCGCTCTTCGGCGAAGGTGGTTTCCAGGGAGCGGAAGGCTAGCAGGCAGGCTTCCACAGTCCCGGTGGTGTAATGCTCCGCGGCGTCCAGCATGTGGTTGGCGCGCCTCAGGATGTCTTCCGCGGTGGCGGCGCGCTCGTGACCTTCCGTGAGAATGGACTGGTGCCGCGCCAGGTGGAGATGCGGACCGAAGGCTGCGACCACGCTGGACCAGCGGTCGATGACGATCAGCGCGCCGTAGCGGTGCTGGTCCAGGGTCATCTCGTAGGCGAACGCGCGCCCCTTACCCTGGCCTTCCAACCGGCGCAGCGCGGCGGCGGCGGCGTTTAATTCGCCCGAGAGCGAATCCACGAAGGCGGCGACGCAGCCGAAAAACTGCGGCTCGGCGATGCTGGGGAAACGGAGGATGCGCACAGTTGTTTTTCAGGCGATGTGTTCGCCGAGGGCGCGTTCTACATCCTGGGGGTCGAGGTGTTCGCCCTCATTGAGGCGGGCGAGCAGGCTCTGGATGATTTCCTTGGCTTCGTCTTTGCGGAAATTCTTGATGAAACCGTCGAAAAAATGTTCTCCCGCCAGGGCGTGATTGATTTCGGTTTCCTTGTTGTGGTCCTGCAGTTCGGTAAAGTACACGACCCGGTATTTGCCGGAATACTCGATCTCGCGATAGATTTCGAACATCACTTTATCGGACTCAAACAGCATAGTTTCGAGCGTAGCACAGGAAGGCTTCAATGCATGGTCGCGGCGATGATCCAGCAGAGCCCCAACGCTATCGCTCCCGCCAGGATAGCCGCGGCGACATTGTGCTCGTGAACGATTTCCTTCCAGACATCGAATGGCGCGAGTTTCACCAGGATGGTGAAAGCGATGGCGAATACCAGGACGCCGAGGCCGGCGAACAGGAGTGCGTTGAGGATCGGAAATTCGGTCATGGCGATAGTGTCTTCTTCTCACTTTAGGGTAGAATGTAATGGAACCTGCGGGAGTAACTCAATGGTAGAGTCACAGATTTCCAATCTGTTGGTTGCGGGTTCGATTCCCGTCTCCCGCTCCATCCCCAGTTCGCGTTTTTAGTGCCCAGCTTGGAGCATCTCACGCCGGCCGTTCGCATCGAGGGGCACGAATGAGCGATCCGCCGGCACACACTCCAGCCAGCACGAAGACGCAATGAACTGCGGCCCTTGGAAAATCGGTGCCCATCACCGCGACAGAACCCCACACCAGAGAAGCACCCGCGCCGCCAGTACCCAATGCCGCCGAACCTCCCGAGTATAGCCGGCCAAAATTGCACCAAGCGCCTGTCGCCAATACCATGGGCTGGAGCGGCCACGCCCGTATTCTTCCAATAGATCGCCAATCAGAGCCTCGCCCGTATTTCCGAATCGCAAGTGCTGCAACAACCAGGCCGGCAGGGACGGTCGCCTGTCAAGAGCCCAGCACGCCCTGCACGCGCCGCAGAATCTCCGTCTTCGGCTGCGCGCCGATAATGCGGTCCACTTCCCGTCCCCCTTGGAAGATCAGCAGAGCCGGAATGCTCTGAATGCGGAAACGCTCCGAGGTCACAGGATTCTCATCCACATTCAACTTGCCCACTAACACGCGTCCGGCAAGCTCGACAGCTAGTTCTTCCACCACCGGAGCCAGGTACCGGCACGGCCCGCACCACGGCGCCCACATGTCGATCAGGACCGGCAGCGGCGCGTGCTCCACCTGTGCCGCAAAGTTGGCGTCGGTGATCTCCACGGGCTGTTGGCGCATCGTAAGCGGCGTCTTGCAGCGCCCGCATACAGGAGCGCGCCCGCTGCGCAACTTTTCCGCCGGCACGCGATTGGTCGCGCCGCAATTCTCGCACGAAATCAACTGCGTTTCCGCCATACTCTCGTAGCATATCGCGCCCGTGCGATAACCTGGATGGGCACGCCGCACATGCAGACCTTCCGGACACGCGCGCGCTACAAAGTACTGGGCATGGCGGTGCTGCTGGCCGCCATCACCTACACCGACCGCGTTTGCATTGCGGTGACCGCGCCCGATATCATGCGCGACCTGCACCTCTCGAAAGTAGAGATGAGCCTGGTCTTCAGCGCCTTCACCCTGGCCTACGCCCTCTTCGAGATTCCTACCGGCTGGTGGGGCGATCGCGTGGGCACGCGCCGCGTGCTCACCCGGATCGTCGCGTGGTGGTCCACCTTCACCATGCTCACCGGCGCGGCGGCCAATTACGGATGGCTGCTGGCCACGCGATTCCTGTTCGGAGCCGGTGAAGCCGGCGCGTGGCCCAACGTGGCGCGCACCTTCTCCGCCTGGTTTCCCGTGGACGAGCGCGGAACGGCCCAGGGTATCTTCTTTATGGGCGCGCACCTCGCCGGCGGGCTCACGCCGCTTCTGGTCACGGCGCTGCTCGCGCATCTTCCCTGGCGCGCGCTGTTCGCCCTCTTCGGATCCGTGGGATTCCTCTGGGCCGTCTTCTGGTACCGCTGGTTTCGCGACACGCCCGCGGACCATCCCGCGGCCAACGCAGCCGAACGCGCCCATATCGAGTCGGGACGCGCCGCCCCCGCACGAACCCAAGGGCCCACGGATTGGACCGCGCTGCTGGCCAATCGCAGCGTCGCCGCGCTCTGCCTGATGTACTTCACGCAAAGTTACGGCTTCAATTTCTATGTCACCTGGCTGCCCGCCTACCTGCGCGATGTGCGCGGGTTCTCGGGATTCCCGCTCGGTATGCTGGCCGGGTTGCCGCTCACCCTCAGCGTGCTCGCCGATCTGTTCGGCGGCCTCACCACGGACCGCATGACCCGCCGCTATGGCTTGCGGATCGGCCGTGCCGCGGTGGGCGGAGTCTCCCTCGCCGCCGCTGGAATTTTCCTGCTGGCCGGCACCCTGACCTCGGGCGCCCTTGCCTGCGCCATTCTGATCGGCCTGGCCGGCGCCGCCTCGAACTTTCTCCTGGGCGCGGCCTGGAGTACCTGCATCGACCTCGGCGGCGCGCACTCCGGCGTCCTCAGCGCGGCCATGAATACGTCCGGTCAGGTCGGCGGCATCTTGTGCCCCCTCGTCTTCGGATACCTGGTGCAGCATCGCGCCAATTGGACGCTGCCGCTGTGCTTCATGGCGGCGCTCTACCTGGCCGGCGCCCTGTGCTGGATCGGTGTCAGGCCCGGCGGCTCTGACTCACGCTATCCTAATCTTTCACATGGGAAACATTCTTCAGAACCTGCCTGCGGGCGAAAAAGTCGGCCTCGCCTTCTCCGGCGGACTCGATACCAGTGCCGCCATCCATTGGATGCGCGCCAAGGGCGCCATTCCCTATTCCTACACCGCCAACCTCGGCCAGCCCGACGAGCCCGATTACGACGAGATCCCGCGCCGCGCCCTGCAGTACGGCGCCGAAAAAGCGCGCCTCATCGATTGCCGCAAGCAACTGGTCGCCGAAGGCATCGCCGCGCTGCAGTCCGGCGCGTTCCACATCTCCACCGCCGGCGTGCACTACTTCAACACCACGCCCATCGGGCGCGCCGTCACCGGCACCATGCTGGTGATCGCCATGAAGGAAGACGACGTCCACATCTGGGGCGACGGCAGCACCTTCAAAGGCAACGACATCGAGCGCTTCTACCGCTACGGCCTGCTGGCCAACCCGGCGCTGCGCATCTACAAGCCGTGGCTCGACCAGACTTTCATCGATGAACTCGGCGGGCGCAAGGAAATGTCCGAGTACATGCTCAGCCACGGCCTCACCTACAAGATGAGCGTGGAGAAGGCGTACTCGACCGATTCCAACATCTGGGGCGCGACTCACGAAGCCAAGGACCTGGAGCATCTCGACAAGGGCGTCAAGATCGTCGAGCCGATCATGGGCGTGCCTTTCTGGCGCGAAGACGTCGCGATCAAGCCGGAAGTGGTCACCATCCGCTTCGAAGAGGGCCAGCCGGTGGCGCTCAACCACGTGACCTATGACGACCCGGTGCAGCTGGTGCTGGAAGCCAATGCCATCGGCGGCCGCCACGGGCTGGGCATGTCCGATCAGATCGAAAACCGCATCATCGAAGCCAAGAGCCGCGGCATTTACGAAGCGCCGGGCCTGGCGCTGCTCTTCATCGGCTACGAGCGCCTGGTGACCGGCATCCACAACGAAGACACCATCGAGCAGTACCGCATCAACGGACTCCGGCTCGGCCGCCTGCTCTATCAGGGGCGCTGGTTCGATTCGCAATCGATGATGCTGCGCGAGACGGCGCAGCGCTGGATGGCGCGCGCGATCACCGGCGAAGTCACGCTGGAACTCCGCCGCGGCAACGATTATTCGATTCTCGACACCACCAGCCCGAACCTCACCTACAAGCCGGAGCGGCTGACGATGGAGAAAGGCGAATCGATGTTCTCGCCGCAGGATCGCATCGGCCAGCTCACCATGCGGCATCTGGACATCACCGATACGCGCGACAAGCTGCTGCTGTATATGAAAACCGGCCTGCTCGGTCCCGCCAGCGGAGGCTCCATGCCGCTGCTTTCCGAAGGCCCGAAGAAGCCCGAAGAAGATAAGTAGACGGCCGCTCCGGCAGTCCCGCACTGCCTGCTTTGTGATACGATCCGGCCTATATGAATTGCCGGATTCTCTCCCTCACCCTGCTTGCTTTTGGTGCGTTTGGACAGGCGCAGAAGCCCCTCCAACTCGCGGATATTTTGAGCTGGAAGCGCATTCAGGCGCCCGTGGTATCGGCCAACGGAGAGTGGTTTGCCTACCGCATTGCGCCGGCCGAAGGCAATGCCGAGGTGGTCGTGCGCAATCTCAAAACGGGCAAGGAAGACCGGTACCCCATCGGCGACCGGACGGCCTCTTCGCCCGCACCGGCCGGCGGCGGAGCGCCGGGAAGGGGTGCGGCCGCGGCGGGAGCAGCAGCGGGCGGTCCCGAGTTCTCCGAGGATTCCAAGTGGGTGGTTTTCGCCGCCTACCCGCTGACGCGCGATGCCAAACGCATGAAGGCGCAGCGCCGCACCATCCACCCCAAGGCCGTCCTGGTGGAACTCGGCCACCGGCAAGAAAGTCGAGTTCGAAAAGGTCCGGCGCTTCGCCTTTTCGGGCGAAAAGTCCAGCCTGCTGGCGCTGCATCGCTTCGGCCGCCGACGCGCCCTGCCGGGCCGCGCGCCGGCAATGCCGGCAGCCACTCCGCCCGAGCGTCCTTCGGGCAGCGACCTGCTGCTGTACGAGCTGGCTACCGGCACCGAATTGAATGTCGGCAACGTGTCCGAGTTCGCCTTCAACAAGAAGGGCGACTCGCTGGCCTGGATCATCGACGCCGCAGGATAAGGCCGGCAACGGCGTGCGCCCTGCGAAAACCTGGACTCGCGACAGGTGCTTCCGCTGGATAGCGGAACGGCGGCCTACAAGAGCCTGGCGTGGACCGAGAAGGGCGACGCCTTCACCGCGCTGCAAGGGCGTCGACGACAAAGGCTTCGAAGACAAGCTGTACAGCGTGGTCGCGTTCAAAGATGTGCACAGCCCCAAGCCCACCAAAGTCGATCTTCGACCCCAGGGAGCGAGAAGAGCTTTCCCGCCGGCATGACAGTGGCATCGGCACGCGCCGCCGCGTGGCGGGACGATCTTTCGGCCTGGTGTTCGGCATCCACGAGGTGAAGCCCAAGAAGCCCGGTGCCCGCGACGCCGCGGCAGCCGATGGAGACACCGCCAGCCGCGACGCCGCGCCCCGCGCCGCCGGACGACGATAAGCCGTCGCTGGTCTTATGGCACTACAAGGATCCGCGCCTGCAATCGCAGCAGCAGGTGCAGGAGACCGCCGACAAGAATTTCAGTTTCCTCGCCGCCTATCGTCCCCGCCGAGAAGAAATTCGTGCGCCTGGCGGACGACGCGTGCGCCAGGTGAACCTCGATCCCGAGCAGAAGTTCGCCATGGGCATGGACATCCGCGAGTACGAATTGAAGGCAACCTGGACGGCCGCCGCTTCCAGGACGTCTACGTAGTCGACCCGGCCACCGGCGAACGCAAACTGGCGCTGCGCAAAGCGGCGCACGTGATGACCGAGTCGCCCGACGGCACCCGCTTCCTCTATTACGACGACGGCGTTTTCTTCGCCTACGATATGGCGAGCGGCAAGTCCATCGAACTCACCAGGCAGATTCCCGCCACCTTCTGGGATACCGAAGACGATCACAACGTGGTGAAGCCGCCGACGCAGTCCTACGGCTGGTCCAAGGACAGTTCCGCCGTCCTGCTGAGCGACGGCTGGGACATCTGGAAAGTGCCCGTCCAGGGCGGCAAGGCGGTGAACCTGACCGTCAACGGCAAGAAGGACAAGATCCGCTACAAGCGCCCCTTCCGCCTCGATCCGGAGGAGAAGGGCATCGACCTTTCCGCGCCGATCTACGTGCCGATGTACGGCGAGTGGACCAAGAAGGGCGGCATCGGCGTGATCGAGCCCGGCAAGCCCGGAATCCGCATGCTGCAATGGGACGATGCCGCCTTTACCCAGTTCATCAAGGCGAAGAAGGCCGATACGTACTCTGTACACGCGCGAGACCGCCAAAGAGTATCCCGACTTCTACGTGACGGACGCCTCGCTGGCGCACGGACAGAAGATCACCGACGCCAATCCGCAGCAGAAGGATTTCCTGTGGTCGAGCGGTGTCCGGCTGGTCGACTACACCAGCACGCGCGGCGACAAGCTGCAGGCCGCGCTGTAGCTGCCGGCCGAATTACGAGCCGGGCAAGAAGTATCCCATGATGGTCTACATCTACGAGAAGCTATCGCAGGTGGCCAACAATTATCCGCAGCCGGCGTACAACGGATTCAACATCGCCCACTACACCAGCAACGGCTACGCCGTGCTGGAGCCCGACATCGTATACAAGGTGAACGACCCCGGCATGTCCGCCGTGGCCTGCGTGGTCCCGGCGGTGAAGGCGGCGATCGCCACCGGCGTCGTCGATCCGCAGAAGGTCGGCATCCAGGGCCATTCGTGGGGCGGCTACCAGACGGCGTTCCTGGTCACCCAGACCGACATCTTCCACGCCGCCGTGGCCGGCGCGCCGCTCACCGACATGGTCAGCATGTACAGCCTGATCTACCGCAACACCGGCGGCGCCAACAGGCGATCTTCGAAAGCAGCCAGGGCCGCTTCACCGGCGGCTATTGGGACAACATGGAGGCCTACATTCGCAACTCGCCGGTCTATCACGCGAAGAACGTGCACACGCCGCTGATGATTCTGCACAACGACAAGGACGGCGCCGTCGATCAGACCCAGGGAATCGAGTACTTCAACACCCTGCGCCGCCTGGGCAAGCCGGTGATCCTGCTGGAGTACAAAGGCGAGAATCACGGCCTGGCCAAGCCCGAAAACATGAAGGACTACACCGTCCGCATGCGTGAGTTCTTCGACCATTACCTGATGGACAAGCCCGCGCCCAAGTGGATGGAAGACGGCATTCCGCTGCTTCAGATGAAGGATTCCCTGGAAGAAGCCGGGAAGGCCATAACGCCGCCAGCCGAAAAGTAGAATTAGGGGGTCGTCGACCTCAAAACGGCGGGCATTCCGGAACCGCTGGACGGCCACTTCACCCTGGAGGTGGAATGCCTGGACACTTCGTAAATTGCGGGGCCGCTGTCAAGTGCTTTGGTCTGCGGGTTCGCGCTCCCGAGCGCGCCTACCGCTAATCGTGGGAGAATCCGATAAAGGAGTCTCCATGCACTCTTGTGCCGTTGCGTCTTTTGTTGGCCTGTCGATCGCTCTTTCAGTCGGCTATGCCCAAACCGAAACACCCAAGCCCGCGACCAAGGTGAGTGAGACGCCGTCCGACCAGAAGGCGTACACCGCTGCCAGCCGGACCATGGATCCCACGAAGAAACTGGAGGCGCTGGAAAAGTTCAAGGCCGATTTCCCCACCAGCGACATGCTCTCCTCGGCCGATTCGGTGATTCTCCGCACCCTGGTCAAACAGTTTCCGAGTCAGAAGGGCCGCATCATGAAGCAGGCCAAGGCGATGTACAACGGCGCGGAGGCTCGGGAAAAGGGATCGACGGCCAACGAGATTGCCGTGGAATTTGTGGATGCCGGGCGATTCCTCGGCGACGCCGAACGTTACGCCAAGATCGGCGTGGCCGACATGCAGGAGGCCCGCTATGCCAAAGAACTGAAGGAGGGCTACGAGAAGCGTAAGCAGAAGCTTCCCTCCGATGACGAGATCGCCAAGCGGTATCGCGAGAGCCGCGCCTCCCGCGTTGCCACACTGGGGCGCGTGGAAGTGGCGCGCGGCCAGACGGAGCGCGGGCAGAAACTGCTGGAAGAGGCCTGGGCGGCCAATCCGAACCTGCCGGTGGTGGGCGCCATTTTGGGCGAACTCGCTTACAAAGCGGGCAACGACCAAAAGGCCTTGGAACTGCTGGTTCCGGCGCGCCTGAGCGGACGTGCGCCGGCGAGCGCGGTCCAGGCGCTGGATGCGCTCTACCGGAAGCAGCACGACGGATCCATCGAGGGGCTCGACGCCATGCTCGATGCGCAGTACCACAAGCTGTACCCGAATCCCGTCAAGGTGGAGGAATACCATCCCACCGATAAGCGCAGCGACCGCCTGGTTCTGGCGGAAGTGTTCACCGGCTCGGGATGCCCTCCCTGCGTGGGCGCCGACCTGGCATTCGAGGCGGCCATGGAGCGCTTTCCGTCCAAGGATCTGGCGGTGGTGATGTACCACGAGCATGTGCCGCGGCCGGACCCGATGACGAATCCGGACACCATCGCCCGCTCCAAGGCCTACGAGGTTCGCGGTGTGCCCACGTATGCTATCGATGGCAAGACAGTGGGCGGCGGCGGAGGCGCCCGCGACAACGCCGGGAAGATCTATGAGCGCATCGTCACCCCGATCGAGAAGGATCTGGAACTGCCGGCGGAAGCCAGGCTGACGGCTCACGCGGCGATTTCGGGCAACACGGTGAAAGTCACTGGCGCGGTGGGCGACGTGAAAGAGAAATCCGACGACCTGAAGGTGCGCGTGCTGCTGGTAGAGAAGGAGATTCGCTACACCGGCGAGAACGGCATCCGCTTCCATCCCATGGTCGTTCGCGCCATCGCCGAAGAGAAGGCCGACGGAGCATACAGCCACACCTTCAACGTGGACGAGATCAGCGCCGGGCTCAAGAAGCACCTGGACGACTACGAAGCGGCGGGGCATCGCGGCGAGACGTTCAAATTCATCGAGAAGAAGGACGCCATCGATCGCGCCAACCTGGCGGTGGTCGTGATGGTGCAGGACGACAAAACCAGGCACGTTCTGCAATCGGCGATGATCGACCTGAGCACCGAAGGGAAGAAGATTTCCACCGAAACCAAATGAGAACCCCGATCTGCGCAGTGCTGCTGGCGTTCTGCCTGGCGGGTGCGGCGCCGGACCCCGTGGCCTGGAAACTCGCGGATGGGCCGGCGAAGGCAGTGAAACCCGGCACGCGCTTCACCGTCAACCTGGTGGCGCGGATCGAGGAAGGGTGGCACCTCTACTCCATGAAGCACGTCGAGGATGGTCCGGTGGCCACGCGCATCTGGCTGGCGGAAGGGCAGCCGTTCCAACTGGCCGATAAGGTCAAAGGCTCCACGCCGGAGACGCTCCAGGATCCCAGCTTCAATATGGAAGTGGAGCTGTACGAAGGCGAGGCCACCTTTACCCTGCCGCTGAAAGTCGCGGCGGGCACGGCGGCGGGCGCGCAGACGCTGTCGGTCAACGCGTCGTATCAATCGTGCAATAACAAAATCTGCCTGCCGCCGAAGACGGTGAAGGTCGAACTACCGGTGACGGTGGCGAAGTAAGCGAACTACGCCACAGGCTGGCATGCCCAGCGGGCCGAGACCTTTTGGATGCGCTCTACGGCGTCCATCAGGTTGGGCAGCGAATTGGCGTAGCTGAAGCGGATGTAGCCTTCGCCGTATTCGCCGAAGCAGCCGCCGTTGAGGCAGGAGACGCCGGCTTCGTAGAGCAGATAGTCGGCCAGTTCCTTGGATTTCATGCCGGTGCCGGTGACATTGGCGAAGGCGTAGAAGGCGCCGCCGGGCACTGGCGCAGCGGAAGCCGGGAATCTGGTTGAGGCCGGCGCAGATGGCGTCGCGGCGGCGGCGGAATTCGGCCACCATCCGGTCCACGCAATCCTGCGGACCGGTGAGCGCGGCGATGCCGGCGCGCTGCGTGAAACTGGCGGTGCAGGAGTTGGAATTCACCATCAGCTTGTTGACCGCATCCACCAGCCACTCCGGCATCACGCCGTAGCCCATGCGCCAGCCGGTCATCGCGTAGGTCTTCGAGAATCCGTCCAGGATGATGGTCTTTTCCAGCATGCCCGGGAAGCTCGGTGATCGAGACCGGCGGCCTCGCCGCCGTAGTAGATGCGCGAGTAGATCTCGTCGCTGAGCACCATGCACGTCGCGGTCGCGCAGCATGTCGGCGATGGCTGCCAGAGTCGTCGCGCGGGATCACGCCGCCGGTGGGATTCTGCGGCGAGTTGAGGATCACCATCTTGGTGCGCGGGCTCGAGGCGGTCGCGGAACAGGTCCAGGTCGAACGAAAAGCCGCGGCTTTCTACGAGCGGGCATGGGCACGGGGGTCGCGCCCAGGAAACGGATCATCGATTCGTAGATCGGGAAGCCGGGATTGGGGTAGATCACCTCATCGCCGGGTTCGAGCAGGGCCATCATGGGGAAGAAGATGATGGGCTTGCCGCCGGGAACCACGGAAACGTGCTGCGGACCGACCGGAATCCCGCGCGTGCGCGAGACGTAGGCGGCGATGGTTTCGCGCAACTCGGGCAGGCCCTGGGTGGGTCCGTAGTGGGTCCAACCTTCGTCGAGCGCCTGCTTGGCCGCTTCCACAATGTGGGCTGGTGTTGGAAAATCCGGCTCGCCGATCTCCAGGTGGATGACGCTGCGGCCTTGCGCTTCCAGTGCGCGGGCGCGCACCAGTACGTCGAAGGCGGATTCCACGCCAATTCGCGTCATACGGTCTGCGAGTTTCATACAATCCTCACGAACATAGAGTAACTCCAACCACCGGATCGTGGTGCGAATTAGTTTTTCGGCCCCGGCATGAATCGCTTAATGAAGTTCGTGTCGAATTTCCCGGCCTGGAAATCGGGATCGGCCATGATCTTCTGATGCAGCGGAATGGAGGTGTGGATACCTTCCACGATGAACATACTCGAGCGCGCGCTGCATGCGGCGGATCGCCTCCGTCGCGGTCGGCGCCGTAGGTGATCAGCTTGGCGACCAGCGAATCGTAGTAGGGCGGGATCACGCAATCGGTATACGCCCAGGTATCGACGCGCACGCCGATGCCGCCGGGCAGATGAAAGCCGGTGATGCGGCCGGGCGAGGGCACAAAAGTGTCGGGATTTTCGGCATTGATGCGGCATTCGATGGCGTGGCCGCGCAAGGTGATGGGGCCGGGTAGAACCTCCTCCAGCGTTTCCCCTTGCGCGATGCGGATCTGGCTCTTGACGATATCGATGCCGGTGACGAATTCGGTGACCGGATGCTCCACCTGCACGCGCGCGTTCACCTCGATGAAGTAGAGCTTGCCGGTTTCATCCATCAGAAATTCCACGGTGCCGGCGTTGGTGTAGCCGGCCGCCGACATAGCGCTGCGCGAAGGCCGGCGGCGATTTCCGCGCGCTGGGCGGGCGTCACCGCGGGCGAAGGCGACTCCTCGAGCAGTTTCTGATGGCGCCGCTGGATGCTGCATTCGCGCTCGCCCAGGATTTCCACGTTGCCGTGCTCGTCGGCCAGCACCTGAAATTCGATGTGCCGCGGCGCGCCGATAAATTTTTCCAGGTACACGTCGGGAGAACTGAAGGCCGAGCCCGCCTCCTGTTGCGCCTGCGCGAACAGCGCCTGGCAGTTCGTCGGCCTGGTTGACCACGCGCATGCCGCGGCCGCCGCCGCCGGCCGACGCCTTGATGATCACCGGATAGCCGATCTGTTCGGCCATCGCCAAGCGCCTCTTCCGGCGAGTTCGAGCACGCCGGGCGATCCGGGAAGCACCGGCACGCCCATCTCGCGCATGAAGGCGCGGGCGCGTTCCTTGACGCCCATCAGGCGGATCACTTCCGGGCGCGGCCCGATGAACTTGATGCCGGAAGCCTCGCAGACTTCGCGCGAAGCTGGCGTTCTCGCTCAGGAAGCCGTAGCCGGGGTGGATGGCATCGACGTTGGTGATTTCGGCGGCGCTGATGATGGAGGGCACGTCCAGATAGCTGCGCGCGCTCTTGGCCGGGCCGATGCAGATGGCCTGGTCGGCGAAGCGCACGTGGGAGCTGTAGCGGTCGGCCTCGGAATAGACGGCGACGGTCTGGATTCCCAGTTCCTTGCAGGCGCAGATGACGCGAACGGCAATTTCGCCCCGGTTGGCGATGAGGATCTTCTTAAACGGCGCGGACGGCAAACAGAGCCTCCCCGTACTCCACCGGCTGGCCGTTCATCACCAGCTTGCTTTCGATGATGCCGGAGGTCTCCGCCTCGATCTCGTTCATGAGCTTCATGGATTCGATGATGCAGAGCACCTTGCCGGGCTGCACGCGTTCGCCGACGCGCACGAACGGCGCGGATCCGGGCGAAGCGACTCTCATAGAAAGTGCCGACGATGGGCGACTTCACCAGCACCAGGCCGGGGTCGGACGGCTGGCCTTGCGGGGCGCCGATTCCGGGGGCGGGCGCGTCGACAGCCGGGGGCGGCACGGTCGCGGCAGCGGAGCCGGCGCGTGCACCGTCTGGGGCGCATAGGCAGTGGGGGACACGACGATCTCCTGCGGGGCCGCGAACGCTCGGCGGATGCGCACTCGATTGTCGCCGCGCTGTACTTCCAGTTCGGCGATCCCTGTCTCCGCTGCCAGGTTGATCAATTCACGGATCTCATCAACTGTCATCAATGGTATAGCTTAACAGAGGTTTAGCGGGACGCTGGGAATCAGATGGAGTTGACGCCCGAAGCCAGGAAGCCGCCGTCCACCGCGATACACTGCCCGGTAATGAAGCTGCAGGCGTCGGACGCCAGCAGGATTGCGGCCGGAGTGATTTCCTCGGCCTGCCCGAAACGGCCCATGGGAGTCCGCATACGCAATTCGCGGCCGCGCTCGGTGCCGTCGAGGAACGCCGCGTTGAGGTCGGTCCGGAAAACTCCGGGAGCGATGGCATTGACGTTGATGCCGTCCTTAGCCCATTCCACAGCCAGGCTGCGGGTCAGGGCCAGCACTGCCGCCTTGGACGCGGCGTAGGCCGTGACCTGCACCAGCGAGACATACGAATTCAGAGAGGCGATATTGACGATGCGGCCGCGACGGTTCGCCTTCAGCGGTTCGTAAAACGACTGGCAGGCGCGCAACATGCCGGTCAGGTTGACGTCCATCAGCTTGTTCCAATCGGCCTCGGAGACGTCGATGGTGGGCTTGCGAAAGATCTGGCCGGCGGCGTTCAAGAGCGCATCCACCTGTCCGAACTCAGCCAGAATGGCGTCGCGGAAGGCGTCCACGGATTCACGCGAAGCGATGTCGCAGGCCTTGCGCAGCGTTTTGCCGCCGGCCTGCTCCACTTCTTTGCAGACCTCCTCCACCATCTGTTCGCGGCGGCCGGTAGGGACCACCGTGGCGCCCGCTTCGGCGAGGCCGGCAGCCAGTTTGCGGCCGATGCCCGAGGTGCCGCCGATCACGGCCACCACGCGGCCCGTCAGATCCATCAGGTTCTTGGCCATATCTTCCCTTTCGCGTTAGCGCTGAATACGCGCCGACCCGCCCTTGGCAAACGACTTCACCTGCTCCAGCGTAGCCATAGTTGTATCGCCCGGGAACGTGGTCAGCAGAGCGCCGTGGGCCCATCCCAGTTTCACCGATTCGGCCGCGGACATGCCCGTCAGCAGTCCGTAGAAGAAGCCCGACGCGAATCCATCGCCGCCGCCTACGCGGTCCAGCACGTCCAAGTCGGCCACCGGGGCCACGTGGGTTTCGCCGTTGATCCAGGCGACGGCGCTCCAACGGTGCCGGTTGGTGGACTGCACTTCGCGGAGGGTGGTGGCGACCACCTTGACGTGCGGATGCTGTTCCACCACCTTGTTGATCATCTCGAGGAAGGTGGCCGGATCGAGCTTGGATTTCGACTCGGCTTCGGGTCCGGGCAGGCCGAGACCCTTTTGCAGGTCTTCTTCATTGCCCACCAGCACATCGACATTCTTCACGATGCGTCCCAGCACTTCCACGGCGCGTTGGGCGCCTCCGGCGATATTCCAGAGCTTCTCGCGATAGTTCAAGTCGAAGCTCACTACGGCGCCGGCTTCCTTGGCCGCCTGCGCGGCTTCGATGACCAGCTCGCCTGTAGTTTCCGAAAGCGCCGCGAAAATGCCGCCCGAGTGGAACCAGCGCACGCCCTGGCCGAAGATGGCTTTCCAATCGAAATCGCCGGGCTTGAGTAGCGCGCCGGCCTCGTTACACCGGTTGTAGAAAACCACTGGGGCGCGCACGCCCTGCCCGCGATCCGAATACACTGCCGCGATATTGGGACCGTTGACGCCATTATGCTTGAACAGCTTGTAGAAAGGCTTCACGCCCATCGCTTTGACGCGCTCGCGCACCAGGTCGCCGATGGGGTAATCCACCATGGCTGAGGCGATCCCGGTGGTCAGTCCGAAGCAATCGGACAGGTTGGCGGCGCAGTTGAATTCGCCGCCGCTGACGTGGATCTGGCACTCGGTAGCCTTGCGAAACGGGATCACTCCGGGGTCCAGCCGGTGAACCAGCGCGCCTAACGAGAGGAAGTCCAGGGCGCCGTCTTGACGAATAGTGAGAGCTTGACTCATTGCTGTCCTTTGATGGGGATCTTTCACGCTATTGCCATTGCGCGGCGCGTGTCAAGTTGGCGGCATTGGCGGGATCGTTTAGCGGAACTGAAGGAAGGGAGTCGGGGGCCGGGGGCCAGGGGCCGGGGTTGTGTAGCGCGCTTCGCTCGCCGGGGTTAGGCGTGGACGGCCATCGAAAGGGGGTTAGGGATGGGGGTTGGGGATGGGGAATAGTGCGGCCCTTCGGGCCGAGGATTTTTCGAACCTGGGCCCGGGCCCAGGGGCCGGAGGACACGGAGAACCGGGCTGGTTCTCCGTGTCAAGGATTGCTAGGCCTTCACCGCGTGGAACTCCCAGCCCTTACGGAAATTGGGCTTCAGGAGTTTGTTGGCTTCGGCGTTATTGGTGATGCGCATCTTTTCGGGATCGTATTCGAGCTTGCCTTCGTGCCGCAATGCGATTACGCCCAGCAGCATCCATTCTACGAAAGGCGACGCGATATCGAAGTTGGAGCAGGCCGGGTCTCCGCCCTTGCAGGCGCGAATGAAGTCGCGCATGTGGCCGGGAGACCGCGTCAGCAGCGGCGGCGGCATCCGGTAATCCTTCATCTTCTCCACCGGGATCAGGCGCGTCATATCGCCATAGGTGCCGGTGGTCATCATGCCCTTGTCGCCGATGAACAGGCTGCCATCGGGCTTGGGGAAGCGAAGGGGCGTAGTCGAGGCCTTCAGGGCTTCGAAATCCGCTTCGTTGAAAACCCGGCCGGGCGACCGGAACTCGTTGCCCGCCGGACCCATCATGCCGCCGCGTCCTCTGGCTCCGGCACCCGCCGCCGGGGGACCGCCCGCGGCAGCACCCGCGGGACGCGCACCTGCGCCGCCGGCAGCGCGGCCGCCACGGCCACCCATGCCTCCGGCACTCGGCGGATCGCCCAGCCATTCGCCTTCCGGCACGCCGGGGATCTTGGGCGTCTCCTTCAATCCGTCGTACCAGAACACCTTCAGCGGCGGCATGTTGCCATACGCCGCGAAGTCGTAGCGGATCACCGACCCCTTCGGGAACATGAAGGAACTGGTGCCTTCCTTCTTGATGCACTCCACGCTCACCACCTTGCGATGGGAGAGGTGTAGCGCCATATTCGGCGCCCCCAGGATGTGGCAGGCCATATCGCCCAACGCGCCGCAGCCGAAATCGTAGAATCCGCGCCAGTTGAACGGCTGGTAGAAGAAGCCGCCATTCTGGTCCGGTTGGGTTTTGCCGTCTGCTGTGAACGGACGCTTCTCGGCCATGCCGAGCCACAGATCCCAATCCAGGGTAGAGGGGATGGGATCTTCTTTGGGGATCTCGGTGAGCCCCTGCGGCCACATGGGCCGGTCGCTCCAGGCGTGCACTTCGGTGACGCCGCCAATATCGCCGTTCCACACGATCTCCGCGGCCTGCCGCGTGCCTTCGTTGGAGTAGCCCTGGTTGCCCATCTGAGTCGCAACCTTGTACTTGGTGGCCGCTTCCTTCAACTGGCGGGCTTCCCAAACCGTGCGCACGAGCGGCTTTTGCACGTAAACGTGCTTCCCTCGCTCCATGCACCACATTGCCGCGGTGGCATGCATATGATCCGGAATGGCCACGATCACGGCATCGATGTTTTTCCCCTCTTTATCCAGCATCTGCCGGAAATCCTTGTATCTGGGGGCCTTATCGAAGCGAGTGAACATGTTGGCGGCGCGCCGGTCGTCCACATCGCAGAGCGCCACGATGTTTTCCGTCGGTGCGGCCGCCTGAATGTTGCTGGCGGCTTGCCCGCCCGCCCCGATCGATCCGAAATTCAGCTTCTCGTTGGGAGATTTATATCCCAGCGATTTCAGTGACGGCGTACTGCCGAATCCGACCGCCGGGACAGCGCCGGCGAGCAGGCTTCCATAAAAGAAATAACGCCTCGTGATTGCCATGCAAACTCCTAAACCAGACAGCTCTTGACGTAGGCGAGGCACTTCTTGGCCTCGGCGATGATATCCGAATCCGGAGGGATCTGATACTCGATTTCCAGGTTGCCCGGGAAGGGGTACTTCTCCGTTTTGAGGAGTTGCAGTACTTCCTTCAACGGGGTATCGCCCGTGCCCCAGACGGCCACGTTGGGGCCATGGTCCTTCTTGCGATCTTTCAGGTGCAGGTTGGTGATCTTGTCGTGGTGCTGCTTGATGAACGCCACCGCGTCGTATCCGGCGGCCGTGAAGTGGCCGATATCCAGATTGATACCGTTGTACTTGCCGTAGCTCATCAGGGTGTCGTAGCTTTCCAGAGTGGCGGTCTGGTTGGGGTCGTTGGTGGCATCGTGGCCGTGGTAGCCCACCAGCATCTTATGCTTGTCCGCCACCGGGGCGATCCGCTTGGCCATCGTCAGCGTGGTGCTGGTGGTGATGGCTTTGGCGCCGAGACCTTTGGCCATGGCGAAACCGAACTCGATGTCCTCATCCTTCATGGAATCCTGCATGTTGTAGCAGAGCAGGGCGACGTCCACGCCGGCGTCATTGAACTTCTTGGTCACGGCTTTCCAGGTGGCGGGGGTAGCAGAGGCGCGCCAATCTTTGAGTTTGGCCGCGGCAGCATCCCGCTCGGCGATCTGTTCGGGGGTTAGCGGCGTTCGGCCGCCGCCTTTCCGTCCCATGGGCGGTTGGCCCGGTGCTCCTCCGGCGGGGGGTTGGGCCGCCGCCTGTCCCGGCGCCCTGCCAGCGCCCGGTCCCCGACCCATGCCGCGGCCGAAACTGGGCATCGCCGGGGCTCCCGCCAGCGACTCGCAATGATTCGACATCAATTCGCACTCGCCCAAGCCGATTTCGACATACGCCCTGACGATGGCTTCCGGATCGGGTGCGGCGATCCGATTGAAGCTGTAGGTGATGGCGCCGATCTGAACGCCTCCGAACTTGGAGTCGATTCTCTTGGCGGCAAGCGCCTTGGCCAGCGGCATGGAGGCCAGCGCAATCCTTCCCAAATCTCGTCTCGTGAATTCCATTCTGTTCCTTTCAGTCCAGTCTTTTGCCTAGCGGGGAAAAGGAGGTGACATTCTGAAAATACACCCGCGCGCACCTCGAACACCAGCGGTCTTTCGGGCTGAACTATCTGGAATTGGCGTTGCCGGCGTCTGGCGGGTTACCGGAAACGGGGTTTGCACGGTGTATCACCGTGTAAGGTCAGTAAAGCGCCCGCTGTCCTGGCAGCATCGGTGAAATCCCAAAGGGCTCCAGAAGTTGGCGCGCGCCCAGCTCCATCAGGCCGACCTCGGTGGGCATCTGGAACAGCAGGAAACCCTGCTCCATGTGGCGCCGGGCCAGTTCGGGTGTGCCCGCCGGCCGGCCGAGGTGCTTGCCGTGCCGCTGTGCCGCATCGACGATCCGTGCGATGGCGCGGTCCAATTCCGGCTCGTTTTGCCGGCCGCGCAGTCCCAGAGAAAACGAAAGGTCGCTGGTGCCGACGAACAGGGCGTCGATTCCCGGGGTGGCGGCGATGGCGTCGATCTGCTCGACTGCGGAAGCCTCCTCCACCACGCAGACGGTCATCACTTCGCGATCGGCGGAATCGGCATAGTTCCCCGGCGCCGGCCAGGAACGGATGGCCGCCGCCGCGCCGGACCCGCGCTTCCCGGTGGGCGGATACCGGCAGGCTGCCGCGGCTACGGCGGCTTTCTCGCCACTGCTGGTGAAGGGAAAAATGACGCCGTGAACGCCCTGGTCCAAAACCCGCTTGGCGGTCCACAATTCGATTACCGGAACGCGGGCAAACACCGCGGCCGGCAGTCCCCGGGCGGCCAGCACGATCGTGCGCAGAGTCTCCAGCGTGACCGGCGAGTGCTCCATCTCCACCCACAGGAAGTGGAAGCCCAGGCAGGCGGCGCGCGCGGCCGCTTCCACAGAAGGGGTGGTAATGGTCACGCCGAAAACGGGCTGTCCCGCCTGCAGACGCGCGCGCACGGGGTTAGACCAGGTTGTAGGTTCGCTCATGTCTATCGATTCTGGCGCATCGCAGGGCTGGAGGGAAGCGACCTAAAAGCTACGTTGCTCGCAAATTGCGAGAGACTGTCGTCAGCCACTTAGCCCAGCGCCGGCGAAGATTTATTTTTCCTTTCCCCACAATATCTTAGCCGCCTCTTCCTCCGTTTCACCCCGAAATTCGACCAACGCTTCAGGACTATTAAGGTTGTGGGGAGGAGCAAGCCATGGCGAAAGGTAACGGCGAGAAGCCGGTCGGCCTTCTGAACGAGCAGGATGTTGCGCAACGGTTGGGATGTCACTCGCTACCGAGCGGAGGAGGCGAACCATTAAACGCTTAGCCCGCGACGCTGGTCGGCGTCGTGGGCTTCAACCGAGGGATCGATTCGCTGAGTTCACAAGGCACAACGGATTGGTCCCAGACCGTTCCCTCGATTCTCACGAAAAGGAAGGAACAAATGAAACTCACTGTTAGCAAGGCTAACGGCAAAACCAGAATCCTGCTCGTAATTGGGGCTCTGGCGATTACCGTCGAATACCCATTATAGCGGGCGCAAGCTCGTGACTTGATGGCCGGGGGCCGAAGGGAAATACCCAGCCCCCTGCTTGCTTCGCCGTCTTCTTGGCCTCGGTACCGATGGACCCCAGCCTACCGAGCGCAATCACGAAGATGCTGTCCGACAGCTGCGACTTCGCGCAGCTTATAAAACATGCGGTGGCCCGCAGGAAGAAGCCGCCAGTATAGCCTCGCCGATGTGACGCACGCGGAGAAGGCCCCAGTCATGCACTACCCGACACGAGGAAGATCTTGACGTCTCACGCGGAGTGCCAGAATCTCACGATCCGCATGCAGATGCGCCGCCTCACGCGGCTGACGAAGGCGTTCAACAAGTAGTGGGACAATCTTTGGGCTGCGTGCTGCCTCCACTTCGCTTGGTAGAACGTCGTTCGGATTCACCACACTCTACGCGTCACCCCTTCGATGGAAGCGGGGATTACAAGCCGACCTTGGATCTGTTTGACAGCACAGCCCCTCAGTTGGGTCGCCAAGCAAAGCAATCGTACGTAATAGCGGTAGTCCGCTACCAATCAACTCGTCACCCGGGCCACGTTAGGTCGGGACGGCGAATGACACGACTCGTGTTAAGCTGCCTGATTCGTGAGAACTGCCATAAATCCGAAGATCGCAGGGAGGAAGTAGAGCGAATGCGAGCGCTCTTGGCGAAGGAGTTGGACCCGGACGACGGTAGCCCGGAGGCCAAGGGCCAGTGCTTCCTGAAGCTGCTCTTCGAATACGCGCAGAACGGTGGGGTAAAGCGGCCGCAGTCTTAGCGGCTCACAGAAATGACTTGGCAGACGTCCCTTGAGTACGTTGGTGGTATGTTCGTGCTAGTCAGCGCGGTCGCGCTTATCGCCAAGGCAACCGGCAGACAACCGAACTATTCCCAGGCGTTCTTAGCCGTTTGGATGCTTTCGCTGCCCATCGCGGTCGGTTGGCTCGGCATTGTTCTGGTGCGGTCCCTTCTCTGGGTGATCCGCCTCGTAAGGCATCTGCTATGAACCCGCGCGAATATTGCAATTTGCGATCAACTCAGCTTTAAAACACTATCGGCCGGAAGGAAGCGATGACAAGGGTAGAATGTAGATGAAGAGATGACCCTTGATGACTATAAGGTCGTGCTCTACCGCAATCAGCCGGACGGCTGGGTGGCAGAGGTACCTTCCATTGCGGGATGCTTTGCGTTAATGCCGACCCGGGCCCAGGCCTTAGCAGAGTTGGAACTCGTTTTTGGAATGATCGCAGCAGAGTACCGCGACGAGGGTAGGCCGTTGCCCACGGACACCACCGAAATCGTTCATGCCTAGCGGGCGGGCCGAGGAATTCTGCCGGGTCGCGGCGCGCCTCGGATTTCGACTCGCTCGCCAATCGGGAAGTCACCAACGCTGGATGCACCCGGATGGACGTGCCGTGACCATACCGATTCACGGTGGCAGGCAAATCGGGCCGCCGCTGTTTCATAAGATTCTTGGGCAACTCGGAATAAGCACCGAAGACTTCAGTCGGCTGAAGTAAAGCTCCGCGCGGTTCCCCCTTCCCTCCTCGCCTACAATATCCATGTATGCGAATGCTGATTGCTTTGGCCCTGGTGTGCTCCGCTGCCGCACAGACGCCGGCTCCGGCACGCGGATCCTTGAGCGACGTCGCCAATCTGCGGCGCTATGCGGCAGAGGATGCCAAGCTCGCGCCTCCTGCGGCGGGCGAAAAGCGGGTCGTCTTCCTGGGCGATTCGATCACGGATTTCTGGGGCCGGCGCTACGGCAAGTTTTTTCCGGGCAAGCCGTATGTCAATCGCGGCATCAGCGGACAGGTGACCCCTCAATTGCTCCTGCGCTTCCGGCAGGACGTAATCGCGCTCGACCCGCGCGTGGTGGTGATCCTGGCGGGCACCAACGATATCGGCGGCTCGCTCGGACCCATCGATTCCGAGGCAACGCGCAACAACATCATGTCTATGGTGGATCTGGCGCGTGCACACCATATCGCCGTCGTTCTCTCTTCACTGACTCCCGTCTGCGATTACATCAGTCCGCAGACGGAAAAGCGGCCCATGGAAAAGCTCCGCGCCATGAACGACTGGCTCAAGCAATACGCCTCGCAAAACGGACTGGTCTATCTGGATTACTGGACCGCGATGCTGGACGAGCACGGGATGCTGCGCAAGGAACTCACCTGGGACGGGCTGCATCCGAACGATGCCGGGTACGAGCTCATGGGTCCGCTGGCGGAAAAAGCGATCGCTGCCGCGCTCGGCCATTGATCCATCATGGCGTAGCTCACCGACGGGGCGCGTAGGGCCGGAGCGCTCTCTACCGGCAGTGTCAACGACTGCATGGCGACCCGGCCATCGAAACCTTCGGCCAGGATGGTGTAGTGAGTGGTGTGTTCCGGCACAACTTGCAGGCAATGGCGGGCCGAGGGGTAAACGCCCGGTAGCGGCGGAGAAATGCGCACCGATTTCGCGTTTTCCACGCCATAGCAAAGTTGCGCCGATTCGCCGGTTACTACCAGACCCACGCTGGCGTAGAAGCGAAGGATTCGAACCGGGCCGGGAGGAGTGCCCGCGGGACGCAGCCAGGCGTGCGTTTCCGGCCGGTCTACGGAGTTCAGGCCCCACATTCCTACCAGCAGCGCCACTCCGCCGAGGATCTTGGCCGAAAAGGAGAACATCGCGCTGTCCTTATAGACTCCCGCCTACCCGCAAAAGTTTCATGTCTGTGAACCGAACCTGTCGGTTTACACTAGGTTATGGCAATCAGAATCGTCCAGGTGGATGCTTTTACCAGCCAGCCCTTTGCCGGAAATCCGGCGGCGGTGTGCGTCCTTGCCGAACCCCGGCCGGACCACTGGATGCGGGATGTGGCACGGGAAATGAACCTTTCCGAAACGGCTTTTCTGACACCCCAAAATGGCGGCTACAATCTGCGCTGGCTCACCCCGGCGGTGGAAGTGGACCTCTGCGGACACGCCACCGTAGCCAGCGCCCACGTGCTGTGGCAGGACGGTCACCTGCCGGAGGGACGGCAGGCCCGTTTCCACACGCGCAGCGGCCTGTTAACGGCGGACCGCCGGGGCGAATGGATCGAGCTAGATTTTCCGGCGAAGGTTGCTGTGCCGGCCCAGGCGCCGCCGGAAATGCTACGCGCGCTGGGCGTGAACGACGCCAAATACGTGGGACGGAATGCCTTCGATTACCTGGTGGAAGTGGATTCCGAGGAGACGCTGCGGAGCCTTTCGCCAGACCACGGCACGCTGCGCAAAGAACCCGTCCGCGGCGTCATTGTGACCGCTCGCGGCACCGGCCAGTTCGATTTCGTTTCGCGCTTTTTCGCCCCCGGCTCCGGAATCGATGAAGACCCCGTGACCGGCTCCGCGCACACCGCACTGGGACCATATTGGGCGGAGAAACTGGGCAAGACCGAGATGACCGCGTTTCAGGCGTCGTCGCGCGGAGGCGTGGTGCGCGTACGGGTGGATGGCGAAAGAGTTAAACTCGGAGGCCAGGCGGTCACCGTAATGACAGGTGAGTTGCTGGCTTGACAAGCTGTGAGCTTTGACCTGTGAGCCATAAACTGATTTTCCCGGACGAACCACCGCCGTTCCTGGGCACGTGGACACGAGTCTATAAGGCCATTGTGGTGTACCTGGTGCTGCTCATTTTCGCCTTCTACGTGTTCACCCGGATCTATCAATGAGACCTCTGGACTGGATTGTTCTGGTCACGTCCCTGGTTTCCATTGTGGCGTACGGGTTGTACCGCAGCCGGGGCAGCAACACCGTGGATCGCTACCTGCTGGCCGGGAGATCCATGCCGTGGTATGCCATGGCGCTCTCCATCATGGCCACACAGGCCAGCGCCATCACTTTCATCTCCACCACCGGCCAAAGCTACGTGGACGGCATGCGCTTCGTGCAGTTCTATTTCGGCCTGCCGCTGGCGATGGTGGTGATCTGCGCCACCGTAGTGCCGATTTTCCACAACACCAAGGTCTACACCGCGTACGAATACCTGGAGAGTCGCTTCGATGCTAAGACCCGCGCCTTGGCCAGTGTCATTTTTCTCGCCCAGCGCGGGCTGTCCGCGGGACTGACGATCTATGCGCCCGCGCTGGTGCTCTCGGTAATCCTGGGATGGCCGGAGCGCATGACCACTTCGCTGATGGGCGCGGTCGTGATCACTTACACGGTGCTTGGCGGCATCAAGGCGGTGACCTGGTCGGACGTGCAGCAAATGTGCGTGATCTTCGTCGGGTTGATCGCCGCGCTGGTGACCACCATTGTGCTGCTGCCGCATACAGTCGGTTTCGGCGACGCGGTATTCCTGGCCGGCGCCGCGGGCCGGTTGAATGCTGTGACCACCCACTTCGACTGGAACGATCGCTTCAATATGTGGAGCGGCCTGATCGGCGGCACGTTCCTCTTCTTATCCTATTTCGGCTGCGACCAGTCGCAGGTGCAGCGTTACCTGACCGGAAAGTCGATCTCCCAGAGCCGCCTCAGCCTGCTGTTCAACGCGGTCGCTAAAATCCCCATGCAGTTCTTCATCCTGTTCATCGGGGCGATGGTGTTCGTGTTTTACATTTTCGTGCAGCCTCCCATGCTGTTCCAGCACGCCGAACTGTCGCGCATCGAGCGCAGCGGCGTATACCCGGAGGTGGCCGCGCAGTACAACCAGGCGTTTGACCGGCGGCGCGTGGCGGCGTTGAGCCTGGTGCAGGCTCACCACGATGGCGACCCGGCGGCCGAGGCGCGGGCGCGCATCGATTATCGCGGCGCGCAAGCGCAACTGGACGGCGCGCGCGCGCAAGCATTCAAACTGGTGGAGCAGAATGGCGGCGAGAAAGGCTTCACCGATACCAATTACATCTTCCTCTCGTTTGTGACGCGCTTTCTGCCCGTGGGGCTTGTGGGGCTGGTAATCGCGGTGATCTTCGCGGCCACCATGTCCGCCAGTTCCGGGGAGATCAATTCGCTCGCGACGGTGACCATCGTAGACCTGTACAAACGCCACTTCCGGCCGGGCCAAAGCGACCATCACTATGTGACCGCCTCGCGCTGGGCCACCCTGTTCTGGGGCGTCTACGCGGTGATGTTCGCCGGCTGGGCCGGACGGTTGGGCGCCCTGATTGTAGCGGTGAACAAGGTGGGTTCGCTGTTTTACGGATCGCTGCTGGGATGCTTCGTGCTGGCCTTTGCGTTCCGCCGCGTCCGCGGAACGGCGACATTCCTCGGCATGATCGCGGGCGAATCGGCGATCCTGGCTACCGCGTGGTTCACCGACGTCTCCTGGCTCTGGTACAACGTGATCGGCTGCGTGGTGGTGGTGGCCGTGGCCCTGACGGTCACTTACCTTTTGCCCGCCGCGCCTTCCGCCACACCAGATACCCAGCCAGCGCGATAGCGCCGGCCACGGTGATCCAGACCAGATACCGGTCGAGGTTCTCTTCCACTGCTTTCCACCGCTCGCCCAGGAAATATCCCAGCGATAGAAACGAGCCCACCCAGAGCAGCCCTCCGCTGTAGGCGAAGAGCGCGAACTGGGGGTATTCCACCTCGCTCATACCGGCCGCATAAGCCGTGAAATGGCGGATGCCCGGAATGAAATAGCCGAAGGTCAGCCCCCAATGTCCCACGCGGGCGAACCAGGCATGCGCCTTGATGATGTGATCTTCGGTGATACGCACATAGCGGCCATAGCGATGAATCAACGGCAGGCCAAAGGCGCGCCCGAGGACATAGCTGAGAGTGATGCCGCAGGCGCTGCCGGCGAAGGCCGTGCCGAACGCCGCCACGGGCTCCAGGCGGCCCTGGTACACCAGGAATCCGCAGAAGGTCAGCAGTGTCTCATCGGGAACCGGCAGCCCCACGATGCCGAACATGAGCAGCGCGAAAATCGCGAAGTATCCATATTGCGTGATCCAGCCGAGAACCTGCTGTTCCATATGGTAAGAGGTCGTCAGATTGGCTCTAACCGCTCCCTCACGGTCGCGGCTTCCATGAGATGCCCCCTCCCTGTCAAGCGAAACCTCTAGGGGGGTCCAAGGGGGCTTGCCCCCGGCGGAGTATGAGGCAGCGCCTCATGCGCGCGGAGCGCGCTAACCTCCGGTCGACACCGCCTACCGCCCGTCTTGCCGAGGGCCCCCTTTCCCTCATCCCAGTGCGGTCTTCCGAACGGTGGGACTTCGTCAAGGGCGCGCTGTGGTTGCGCGGCTTGCGTACCCTTGACGAAGTCCCTCCGTTCGGTATACTCAATTACCCAGGGAAAGGGGGCCAGGGTCTCAGGGGGCTTGCCCCCTGGCGGAGTATGAGGCAGCGCCTCATGCGCGCCTGTGGCGCGCTCCTTCCCGGCCGCGTTCCGGCTCTCTTCCTTTCCCCACTCCGCTCTCCTGGATTCCTGCTCGTCTAACTCCCGCGCCTTTGTCACCATGCTTCCATACGCACTCGTTTTGCAGCTCTCGCCGCAGGTGCCCTTTGGTGTTCTTAATTCAAGGGGTGCTGCCATCTCTGAGTCGAGCTGAGGGTACCCAGTTTCCTGACTTCCCTCGTTCTGCCGCGACCTCGCAGTCACCCCAACCCGGCGCTTTCGCATACTTCGCAGGTATCCCACCCTTCCTTCCAGATCCTTATGCTACTTTGCCCTTGTCCTTGGCCGCCTCCGCCGCCTTCCGGTTGTACAGCGGATCGTAGACTTCCCCCGTCACCCACAACCGATGCAGCAATACCGCCAGCTTTCGCGCCACAGCCACCACCGCCTTCTTCTTGGCCTTCTTGCTCCCTTTCTTCTTGTCCTTCTTCCCGTCCTTGGCTTTGCTGCTTTCCAGCCTGCCTTCTCCCCAAGCCTTCAGATCGCTGTCCGGCGCCCCTTGCCGCAGAATGCAGTGCGCTCCCTGTACCAACATCCGTCGCAGCAACTTATCACCGGCTTTGGTGATCCCCAACTCCGGCGCGCTCTCCCCGCTATCCCGCTGTTTGCGCGTCAGTCCCAAGTACGGTCCCACATCCCGGCTATGGGCGAACCGCTGCGCATCTTCGATGGTCAACATGTAGGTCAACGCGATCAGCGTCCCTACTCCGTAAACCTGCGTCAGCAACTTCATCTCCGGGTATCGTGCCGCTATCCCCTCGATTTTCTGGTCGTACTCTCCGATCTGCTTACTGATCTCCTCCACGCTCTTCAACAGCGGTCCGATGACCGCCTGCACTTCCTCCTCCATCCCCTCCGTCAGCGATTTCTTCACCCCATCGGCGTCGCACTTCTTTAACCTCTCGCCCATCGGCTTCGCCAAGCCCCGCGCGCTGTTGATCAACTCCGTCCGCACGTCCACCAAAGTTGCCCGCGCCCGGATTACTGCCAAATCCGCTTGCGCTTCCGGCCCCCGGTGTTGGATTGGCGATAACAGCTTCGGGTCCACGCGCGCCAACCGCGCCAACCGCTCGGCGTCCATCCGGTCGTTTTTTTTCACGCTCTGCGTGATCAGCTTCACCTTGTGCGCATTCGCAACGATTACTTCATGTCCCATTGCCGCCAGGTGCCGGCTCACCCACGGCGAATGCGTCCCCACTTCCAGTGCGATGCGGCACGCCGGCATCTTTCCAAACACCGCCGTCAGGCCCGTCTTGGTGGTCGACAGCTTATCTTCGATCGCCTTTTCCCCCGCCTCATCCAAAATGCAATAGCGGCTGGTGCGATCTCCGAGGTCTAACCCTACGGTCATCCTCTGTTTTGCTGCCATTCGACGGATCTTACCCGCCTTGCCCTTCCCAACTGGCTGCAGGCCTGCAATGGTATCCTTCTTCATATCCGGTCTCCTTTTTGGCACCGCTATCGAGTGCGTCTTTGGGGAGCTTATCGCATCCCGAGGGAGACCGGGGCATCTCATACCATCTCTGAACGCGCATCGGAGCCGCGACCGTGAGGGAGCGATTGGCATGGTTGTTTCTTGACAGACGCTAAGGCGCTCGCCCGGCGCGCTAGACCACAACTTCGGTGACACCGACCGGCGTTCGCGGTCCGCCGACCACGACAATGCCCGTATCGGTGACGTGGTGATGCAGGCGATCGCGCTCCAGGTCGTATCCGATTACGGCATCCTCCGGAATGCGCACGTTCTTGTCCAGAATCACGCGTTTCAATTTGGCGCGGCGGCCGATGTCGCAGTTGTCCAGAATCACGCTGTCATCCACCAGCGCGCCGGCGTGGACTTTCACTCCCCGCCCCAACACGCTGTTGCGCACCATGCCGCCGGAAAGGATGCAGCCGCCGGAGACGATGCTGTCGATGGCCTGGCCGCGGCGATTTTCGTCGTCGAAGGTGAACTTGGCGGGCGGATCCGGGTAACTGGCGCTACGCAGGGGCCATTCCCGGTTATACAGGTTCAGTGCCGGCTTGACGGCGCGCAGATCCATGTTGGCTTCGTAATACGCGTCGGTGGTGCCCACGTCGCGCCAGTAGGGAGCGCCGTCGGCAGGCTCTCCGGGAATGCGGTTGGTCTGAAAATCGTACGCGTAGATTTCCGATTTGCCCGCCAGTTTCGGAAGGATATCGCGGCCGAAATCGTGATTGCTGTTTTCGTCGGCGGCATCGTCGTGCAGCAGGCGGAGCAGCGTGCGGGTGGAGAAAACGTAATTTCCCATGGAGGCGTAGACCCGCTGGTTGTCGCCGGGCATGGTGGGGGCGTCCGGGTTTTTTTCGTGGAATGCCAGAATGTGGCCGTCCTCGGCGGTCTCGATCACGCCGAATTCGGCAGCGTGCTTCCGGTCCACCGGAATGGCGGCCACGCTGATCTCGGCGCTCTTCTGCACGTGGAATTCGATCATATTCATGATGTTCATGCGGTAAATATGATCGCCCCCGAAAATCGCCACCACGTGCGGGTCGGACTGTTCCACCAGGTTGATGTTCTGATAAATCGCATCGGCGGTGCCCTGATACCAGGTCTCGCCGGCGCTGCGCATCTGGGCCGGCACGGGAATCACAAATTGCGACTTGAGCAGGCTGCCGAACTGCCAGCCCTCGGCAAGGTGCTGCAGCAGCGACTGGCTGCGGAACTGTGTCAGCACATACAGCGAGTAGATCCCCGAGTTGATGAAATTACTTAAAACGAAATCGATAATGCGATACTTGCCGCCAAACGGAACGGCCGGTTTGGCCCGCTCCTTGGTAAGCGGATAAAGCCGGGTTCCCTTGCCCCCGGCCAGCACGATGCCTAATACCCGTATGCGCATAGGTTTCGACCAAGCACCTATTGTTCCAGCACTATCCCGGAATTGGCAAGAGCAAATTGCGGCTATTGAAACCGTTGCTGGCGAGACCCTAAAGTCCCCGTCCCGCCAGACCGATAAGTAAGGGGAGCACAACGTAGCCGAAAAATGATCTCCATTATTGGAATTGTTATCGTTCTGGGCGCCATTGCCGGTGGCTACCTGATGGAACATGGAAAGCTCCTGGTCCTGTTTCAACCGGCGGAGCTGGTGATTATCTTTGGTGCTGCCGTCGGGACCGTGGTGGTTGCCAACCCGCTGCCGACGCTGATACGCATCGGAAAGGGTCTGGCCGGTATCCTTGCGGGCAGCCCCTATACCAAGGCTTTTTATGCAGACAACCTCAAGATGATGTATGAGTTGTTCAATTACGTCCGGAAGGCGGGCACCGCGAAACTGGAGGAGGACGTCGATAATCCCGAGAAGAGCCCGGTGTTCTCGAAGTACCCGAAATTTCTGAAATCGCATCACGCTCTGTATTTTTTATGTGACACGCTGCGCATGGCGGTTTCGGGAGGCGTGGAACCGATGGACATCGACAATATGATGGAAGTGGATCTGGAGGTCCATCACCGGGAAGCGGCGGAGCCTATCGCCGCGCTATCGACGATGGCGGATGCCTTGCCCGGGCTGGGAATTGTGGCGGCGGTGCTGGGGGTTGTGATCACCATGGGAGCGCTCGGCGGTCCCAAAGAGGAGATCGGGCACCGGGTGGCGGCAGCCCTGGTGGGGACGTTTCTTGGCATCCTGTTATGTTACGGAATCTTCAGTCCGCTGGCCGCGGCCATGGGAAAACAGAACGATGCGGAGGCCAACTATTTCGGGTTCTTGCGGATGTCGGCCCTGGCCTTTATTAAAGGACTGAGCCCTATGATGGCGGTGGAACTGGCGCGCCGGTCCATACCGACAACGGTGCGGCCCACCTTTCAGGAGATGGAAGCGGCATGCCGCGGCGGCGCTAAAGTGGCGAGTCAGGCGGCATAGGTATGGCGGAAGAACCGGAATCTCCAAAACCCGCCTTAACCGAGGCGCCGAAGATCATCATCATCAAGCGAAAGAAGGCCGGCCATGCCGGCCACCATGGCGGCGCCTGGAAGGTTGCCTACGCGGATTTTGTCACCGCCATGATGGCGCTCTTCATCGTCCTTTGGCTGATGAGTGCGGATAAGGAAGTGCAACAGGCCGTCAGCGCTTACTTCAACAATCCGTCAGGCCCGGGAAAACTGACCGGTACTGCGGCAGCCGGGCTCGGCAACGCCATGGATCTGCCCAAAGACGACATGAAGAAACTGGCGGAGAAGATCCAACAGGCTCTCATGACCATCCCGAATTTCCGCGTCCTGAAAGACCATGTGGAGATCACCATTACATCGGATGGTCTGCGTATCGAATTGCTGGAAACGGATGCCGGCATGTTCTTTGAGTCGGGCCGCGCCATCCCTACCGAAGGAGGCGCGGAGTTGCTGAAGCGGCTGGCGTCGGAATTGGGTAAACTTCCCAATTCTGTGCTGATCGAAGGCCACACGGATTCCAAACCCTTCTCGGCCGATGGTCTGTATTCGAACTGGGAGCTTTCCACGGATCGTGCCAACTCGGCGCGAAAGCTGATGGAGGCAAACGGCCTTCGGCCCGCACAGGTGGCCCAGGTGCGCGGTTTCGCCGACCGCCAACTGCGCCATCCGGACACTCCCGAAGCATCTTCCAACCGGCGAATTTCGGTGATCGTCCAGTACCTGCCGCCGCCGCCGGGAGCGGAAAAGCCCACGGACGAAAAACCCGGAGAGGAGAAAAAGGCGGAGCCGAAGAAATAAACGCCACTACATATATAAGGGAATCTGAATCCCCAGAATCGACGCGATCCGCTCCAGTTGGCGGCGGAAAAACCCGGTCATCCACAGCAGCAGCACCTTCTTCTCGCGATTCTCTTCGATCAGGATGGGATGCTGCTGATAGAAATTGCTGAACGCCTGCGCCAGTTGAAAAGCGTAGCGGGCTACGTGGGCCGGTTCGCCCGCGGCCACGGCACGCTCCACCGCAGCGTCTGTTTTTGAGGCCGCCAAAAGCATTTGCCAGACTTCCTCGGAGGCCAGTTGCCGAGCCATGGCGTCACCGCTCAGCTCGGCTGCGAAGTCCGGCACGGTCTCGCCGCGCTCGATCAGTTTGTCCAGAATCTTCTGGGCGCGGACGGCGGCGTACTGCACATACGGGCCCGTCTCGCCCTCGAAGCTCAGAGCTTCCTGCAGATCGAAGGCGATCACCGAATTCCGCGTGAATTTCAGCAGGAAATAGCGCAGTGCGCCGATGGCAATCTGCGTCGCCACGCGCCGTTGCTCTCCGGCCGGCGCTTCCGCGTGACGCGATGCCACCTCTTCCAGCGCCTTGGCAATCAGGCTGTCCATCAGGTCATCCGCCTTCACGCCCAGCCCCTTGCGCCCGGAGACTTCCACATAGGGCCGCTTGCGATCCTCTTCGGAGAGGGGAATGCCCAGATCCGCGCAACAGCGCGGGGAAAGCGCTACCATCTCGTAATTAAAATGGATCGATTGATCCGCCTGGGCCTCGTATCCCAGTGCGCGCAACCCCGCCTCCACCACATCCTGCAGATAGGACTGGCGCGTATCGATCACGTTATAGACGCGCGTCCCGTGACCAAACTGCTGTCCGGAATCGGCCGGCTGATCGGTGGTCACCCACAACACACGCCCATCGGCGTAGGTGTGCCAGGGACGGTAGAAGAAGTCCTTTCCGAGCAGCCCGAATTTCCAGAGCTGATACGCGATGTCCTTCCCGGTGTAAACCACGGTGCCGTCTGAACGGACAATCACCTTGCCTTCTTCGGAAAGGCCCGGCATCACCCAGCATCCGGCGTGCTTGCCCTCGGTCTCGAAATAGATCGCCTTGCGCTGTTTCAACAGTTCGAACGCGGCGGCCCAGAACTGCAGGTGCAGAATCTCACTCTCGCGAGGCAGCACATCATACTCCACGTCGAGCCGCAGCATGGTCGCCAGGTGCGCCTTGACGATGGCGTCCGAAACCACGTGCGCCAGTTCGGCTACCTCACCTTCGCCGGATTCCATGGCGTGCAGCGTCTCCCTGCGCCACGCCAGCGCCTCCGGATGATCGTTGTAGTAGCTGGAAGTTCGGGCGTACAAATCCCAGCAGTAATAATCGAAGCGAACCGCGGGATCCGCGAGCAGCGCGCGCACATCCGCCAGGGTCTTATTCTCCAGATAGTGGAAGCCGGCCACCACGTCGGCCACCTGGACGCCGGTATTATCGATGTAGTTTTGCACTTCTACCCGATAGCCGCAGGCCCGCAGCATCCGGACAAATGTATCGCCCAGCGCCGCATTGCGCAGGTGTCCGATGTGAGCGGCCTTATTCGGGTTAATGTTGGTGTGCTCGACTATGATTTTTTCATCGGGAACCGGCACGATGGCAGAATCGTTGTGCAGCAGCGCCGCTCCATAAGCGCCGCGATCCAGCCGGATGTTGATGTATCCGTTGCCGGCCACTTCCATCGCGGCCACGCCGGCGATGGGACCGATTTCCTCGACCAGTTCCGCGGCTATCTTACGCGGCGCCTGCCGCAACTGCTTGGCGAGTTGGAACGCCGCCGGCACCGCCATTTCGCCGAATTCGCTCTGCCGCGGCTGCTCGATGGGCACCGCCAGATCTATGCCATAGCGAATCTGAATGTGCGTATGGAATGCGCTGGATACTTGCTTTTCAATGGAATGGAACACGGAAGACTCAAGTATAACAACGCTCCAGGCGGGCTGGCCTCCACCTGCTGACGGGTTCGCGAGACTTCAGCCGCACAACCCCGACAACCGCAGGAACCGCCAGGCCCAACCGTTGCCCCCGCCGTTGGACCGCGGTGCCGAAACCCCCAGGGTTGTGAGGAAGGCCTCCGACTCCGGACGCATGACCGCCGCCGTCAGGCGGGCGCCCGACTCGCGCATGCGGGACAACAACGCCAGGCCCTTGGAGTCAGCCCCGGTCATGGCGGAAAGGTCCACTACCAGGTCCTTCCCCGCGAGCACGGACTGTGCCGTGTCCCAGGCATGCTCCAGATGTGGCACCCACTCGCCCGTGAGCCTGCCCTTCAGCACGAACTGTAACGCTGCCGACCTGTCATGAAGGTAAATCTGCATCTCTTTCGATGCTTGCATTCGGTCTTCCAAAGCTTTAAGACGTACCGGGCGGAAAAAAGAAGCCAACTATTATCAGCGCTACGTACGCCACAGCTACCAGCAGCCGGACGTAGCTGTATCGGCGGACGGACCCGCCGTGACGGGCATACAGCTTCAATCCCTCATTCGCCGCGCTGAGAACACCCAATGCCAGGATTGTCTTCCCCATGATCACGGCATCGTTGAGAAACATCACCCCGAATGCGATCAGAGCTCCCGCCGTACTCCAGTGGATCAAGGCATCCGGCACCGACGCCTTTTTCGTATCTGCTTCTTCCATGTTTCTGCTTCGCGTATTAGCATCCGAGGCACCAAATCCGGTGACGATCTGTCGGCACTTGCTGCCGGAAAGACGCTCCTTGGGCACTTCCCCATCGCAGGATCAACAGAATCCGGGTGGATACTGAAATGCATTGGGTTATGGCATCGGGTGTAGGGGAGACGAATTGAAATGTGGATCGTAGGCTGTTTGGGCTCGTTGGTGGGCCTGTGTTTTATTTTGTCGCTAATGGAAAATCCAACGCCCAAGCGGCGGGGACGGGGAGAAGGGAGAAACTGAAATGCGCCATGGAATGGTCCTTTTATGGTTGAGTGCGGTTGTAGCGTCCGCGGCGTGGGGAGTTACGCCTGCCGAAGTCGCGGACAGGTCGGCCGCGCAAGGCCGCGCCCTTTTCCTCTCTTGCGAGTTCAAACAGGCCGCGCATGCCTTTGAAAGAGCTGTGGCGGAGCAACCCGGCCGCGCGGCGTTTCACTATTGGCTCGGCAAATCGTACGCCCGACAGGCCGACATGGCGAGCCCTTTCACCGCACCGAAATATGCGCGAAAGGCTGGCCGGAGCCTGGAGCGGGCGGTCCGCATCGACCCCCACAACCAGGAGTATGCACGGGAGTTGTTCGAGTTTTACGTGGATTCCCCGGAGTGGTTCGGAGGCGGATTAACGCGAGCCCGCGCGCTGCTTGAAAAAACAAATTTCCCGGAGGGGGACGCGGAGGCCTTGCTCCAGCACATCTCGGACGCGCACATCGAACATAGCGGCCCTTCATGGCGAATACGGCAAGCCATCCTGCGCACTTCCAGCGTTGCCGGGACCGTGGTTCCCGCGCGATAAATATGCAACTGCTGAAAATCATCGCGTTCGGGGCGCTTCTCACTGGAGCCTGTGCCGCGCAAGTTTTCACGCCGGCTGCAGCCCTGGACCGCTACCTCGCGACTTCGCACAATCCGCGGGACCGATGCGCCGGCCTCACGTTCACGATTCAGATCGATGCCTCGCTGCCCAAGCTCAGAAAACACGGCAGCATGAGCGGAGTCAAACTGCTCTCCCAAACCGGGAAGATCGTCTATCACGGTCTCCAGTTTACCGGGGACAAACTGGTGAAAACCGACGTGATTGCGCGCTTTCTCGCCCAGGACTCCGGCTTGGACAAACAAAGCGCGGACACCGCCGTTAATCGTCAGAACTATTCGTTCGCATACATTAAGACGTCGGATTACAACGGTTTGCAGGCCTTCGTGTTTCACCTGAAGCCCAAGCACAAACGGTCCGGCCTGTTCGAGGGCGAGCTCTGGTTGGAGTCTGCGACCGCCGCTCCCCTGCGCTTGTGGGGCGACCTGGTCAAATCGCCCTCGATCTTCGTCAGAAACTTCCGGTTCGTGGAGGACTATCAGGATCTTAACGAATGTTTCCAGCCGTCCCGTCTTCTGCTCACCGCCAATACCCGCATCGCCGGCCTGATGCAGATGTCGGTATGGGAGCAATTTGTTAAGAACCAGCCGGCCTCCGACCTCGATCAATAGGCACCGCGCTGTCGAAACCCTGCCGAACTGTCGTCACTTGTCGGCACTTACCGCCATCAACTGCCGAATCCAGTACAATCGCGATATGCATTTTCCTGTTCACCGTCGCGATTTCCTAAAGGCCGCCGGCGCCGTGGCGATGACCCCGCAAGCGGCCGCCGCGCCCCTTACCGAAAAACAGAAACTGGATCGCCTGGCCTCCAACACCTGGCCCATCCGGTACATCTTCAAAAGCCGTACTCAGTTCAGTGCCAACCAGATGAGCCAACAGATGAAGGCGAAGTACGGCGAGATCACCATGATGGATTTCCCCCAATTCACCAAAGACACGTTCCCCGGCGTCACTCACATGGACCTGTTCTCGGGCCTGTTCGGGGATGTCGGCCGACAACAGCATGTACGTCGAGGTGCCGCTGAGCGTGGGCGCCGCCACGCGCGTCACTCACGAATTCGATCCCTCCAGCGCATCGGGACGCAAGTGGCTGGAGAAGCTCGCCGCGAAAATGTCGGCGACCGGCACCAAATGCCAGCACATCTCCAACAATGCGCCGCGCGACATCTGCGAACTCGACGCCGAAAAGCGCAAAGCCGGCGTGGCCGTGGCGAAGAAGTGGCTCGATGGAGCCGCCATTCTGGGCGCCAAGTCGATGCGCGTCAATAGCGGCGGTCCCCGCATCGCCCCATCGGCCGTGGTCACCTCCGACTATCCCAAGAACGATCAATTGGCCGTTTACCTGACCAACTGCATCGAGTCGTTCAAAGAGATGGCGGACCACGGCTCCAAGGCGGGAGTCAAAGTGACGCTCGAAAATCATTGGGGGCTCACGGCCAATCCCATCAATATCCGCATCATCGTGGACGAAGTGGGCAGCCCCTTCTGCGAAGCCTCGCCGGACTTCTGCAACTGGGAGCACGAGTACCTGATGTACAACGGCCTGAAAGATCTGGCGCCGTACGCTCACACCAACGTTCACGCGAAATACTGGAGCCGCTGGAAAGAGAACAACAACGTGCGGCGCTCGGTAAAAATCATGAATGACGCGGGCTTCGGTGGCACCTTTGCCCTGGAGTACGAAGAGGGCCCGTGGGACGGTGTGGAAGGCGCCAAGTATCTCTATAAAGAAGTCCTCGCGGCCCTATAGGGCGGGCACGCGCTAATCGGCTTCAAAATCCGCGAGCCGCGCCAGAAAGGTCGCGGCCTCGTTCAAGCTGCGCCCGGCCAGGTCATCGACGATCCAGGCCCTGCCGAACTTCAAGCCCACCGCCGCCAAAACCAACCCGAATAGAGCATTCGCCGCCAGCCACCCGGCGCCGAATGCACGGTAAATGTCGATTCCGAAAAGCGCCTGGGCGGCCACCATGACGAAAGCGGGCCAAACCACGACCCCCACCAGCACAGCCCATTGGGTGGTCCGGACCCGCACCCTTCGCAGCGCCTCCAGCTCTTTCTGGACCGCTGCGACCGGCAGTCCCCAATCGATCCGGCCGCCTATCGCCAACTGGCGAATCAGGGCGATCAGGAATCCAATCGCATAAACGTCCAGAACCGCTGCCGCCACCAGGAACCGCGGGCTGGCCAGGTGAGCATACAGAAATCCGCCCAGCGCCACAATGCACGTCACCCAGGCCGCGGCGTGAACCCCGGTAAACCAGGCCGCGCGCCGCACTCGCGACCGTCCGCCTTCCCGTTGGATGACGCCCAGCAGTTGCCGGTTCAACCGGATGCTCCCGGCCAGTTGCCGGTCGTGTTGCTCCCATTTCGCTTTCATCTCGTCCAGGTCCATCATGCCCGCATCTCCTTCTTCAATCGATTGATCTTCGTGGCAACATTGGTCTCGCTGATGCCCAGCACTTCGGCGATCTCCCGGTAACTGTTGCCGTCCAGGTAAAGCAGCACGAGCGCCTTGTTCAAGGGCTCAAGCTGCGCAATGAAGTGGTGTAGGGCGGCGACAGCGCCGGTTTGGTCCGCAGGCGCTTCCACCGCATCCAGAAGCCGCTGATCCGCCGATACCACGTTCCGCGCGCGGGTTCTCTCGCGGCGGTAAAACGAAATCGCGACGTTGAGAGCCACCCGGTACATCCACGTGGAGAAGCGGCAGCGTCCGTCAAACGCTCCGAACGAACGCCAGAGGTGAACGGCGATTTCCTGCGCCAGATCTTCGCGGTCGTCGCGATTGCGGCAATATGAGTTGCAGACCTTGTAGAGGATTCCCTTGTGCTCCTCCATGAGGGTCTGGAACTGTTGCTGAACTTCACTCACAACCAGTTATTCGCGCAGACCTGGCCGGAAATCACAAGGGGGCGAAATTATTTTACGGGCCTCTTCGGCACGTACGCGGGAAACGGCTCGGTGTCCGGGGCAACGCGGACCGCGGTCGTGAACTTCAAGGGATATTTGCCGCCTGCGTCGTAAGTCATCTCCACGAAGTAGGCGATCCATCCTTTTTCCGGCCGGGTAACGTGGCCCACGTACACACCGCGGCCCTGTTCCTCGAGGTCGCTGCTGCGATATGCGGGTCCAATCGTCATCAGTCGAAAATCGCGATGCTCGGGGTTGGTGGCCTGCCACAACTTCACCGCAGCGGGCCTGGTCTTGCTCACCACCCGGATATCGCCGTTGGCTTCGAACTTCCAGGTGAACTGCGGGCGCGGTTTGCCCTCCACGAATGCCTGGTAGTAGGCCAGCATGCTCTGCCGCGCATCGCTGTTGCGCAGGCTGTGGTCGGTATTGGGAATGTATCGCAGGTATTTTTCGCCCTTCAGGTCATCGAAATAGAATCGCGAAGAATCCGGCAGAAAGAACTGGTCGCCCGCCGCGTTGACCAGGAATTTCGGCATGGTGTACCGGTCCAGATAGCTGTAGGGCTCCACCAGCGCGAGCAGTCTGGCGTACTCCGGGGTGCCGCTCCAATCCATCACGCCGGCCTCGACGTAATCCTTCACTGCCGGCGCCCAGAAGCCGTAGACCTTGTAGTGATGCTCGAACGATTTCTGCACATTGAGCAGATCGATCACCGCCGGTATGATCGCCGTGACGCGCTTATCCACGGCGGCCGTTGTCCACGTGGTCCAGCCCCGCTTGGAGCCGCCGGAGACCACGAACTTCTCCACGTGCGCAATCGCCGAAACCGTATCCATGGCGCGCACCGCCGCCTTGGTCATGGGCAGGCGCAAGGGCCACGTTTCATCGCCCGTCCGCATGAACTTGATCCACGTGTAGGCAATGATGCCGTCCTCCGAGCGGCTCCGGCCGTCGTCTGAAAACGTCAGTGGCTCGTTGGGAATGTCCTGCAAATCGGCCGCCACCGTGTGAGTGGTGGTCGCCAGTTCCACGTAGGCGGGGTTGGCGCGCTCGGGGACTTTATCCGTGACCGATCCGCCATCGATAAACAGGTACCCGGTGGTCCCCGTCACCTTGTCGGGCTTCACAATGGTGAGCCAGTGTTTCCAGGCAGTCTGGTTCACCTCCTCGGGCTTGCGCCACGTCTGGGAAATCATGTTCACCACGTACACCGTGTAGCCATCGCCGCGGATGGTGTTCACCACGTCGTAATGGTAGGCAGGATCGGGCGCGTGCACATACCGGTCCAACGCCGTATCCGCGGCCGGCGCGGCCCATGCCAGCAACAGCGGCAATGCCGCACGCAAGAGCCAGTGTCTTCGCGTCATTTTATTTCGCATACATCCCAATCACTCTCTCGATGGCCCGGCGGCATACCGCGCAGAAACCCACTTCGTCGCGGGTGAACATGATGCAATCCTGCTGCGGCCGGTAGTAGCCCCGCCCCTCGTACATGGCGCCTTCGAACGCGCCCACCTTACCGGCGTTGGCGCCGGACGCCAGCAGTTTGGTCGTCTTTTCGCGCTCTTCGCGAAACAGCGCTTCCATCTGGTCTTCCGGACGATGCTGCGCGCGAATCTCGCGGCGCCGTTTCTGGATTTCCGTCTCCAGGCTTTCGAACTGCTGTTTGGGCCACGGGGACGGCAGTTCGATTCCGGCGCTCAACAGGTCTTTCCACTTTCCCGCGCGAGGATCGGCGGTGGCGTTTGGCTCCCACGGCTCCGGCCGGTCTGTCGCCGCGCCATAGGACACGTCCGACGTATAGTACTCGTCCGCGAGCCCGGCGAAGTGATGCCCAAACTCATGCACGAACACGTAAGGCGTAAACGCGTTGTCAGCCGAAACCGTCGCGTACAGATTGAAGATCCCGCCGCCGCCGTACTTGCGATCGTTCACCACGATTTCGATGAATTCGTACGGAGCCGCGGCGGCCACATCGCGCATGCGCTGATTCTCCATCGTCAGGATGTAGCGCTCCGAGCCGAACGCATCGTAGCTGGCGCCCAGCGGAGAGTGCCGCGCCACGCCATCGCTCGGACGTGCCACGCCGCTTTGGTCCGCGGGAGTATCGATGGCCCACACATTGAAATCGTTCCGCCGCTCCTTGAACGGCGATGCCGCGAACAGCAACTGCGCGGTGCGCCGTGCGTCGCGATGCCACTTCTCCATCTCGCCGGCGGTGTATCCGTCGCCCAGCAGCAGCAGGTCCACCTTGTCGCGGGGCGCGCCATTCCGCATCACGGCCCAGGGTTTGTGCCGCGGCGCCGCGGTGCGAATCGCCCGGTCCCGGGGATCCACCGTGGTCGACCACAACTCGCGAAATTCGTTATTCGCGCCGCGCTTGCGGATCACCAGTTTGACGCGCGTTGCGGGCTCGGGAAAGCGCACGCTCTCGGAGAAACTGCGCGACTGCCGGGCTTCGCCGGTGGTCTCCCATTCGCCGAAGATGCTGGCGTAGCCGCGCGAGTAGATCACACGATTGGTGCCTGGGTCCACCACCTGAAACTGGTACTTGCCCAGATTGCTCTCGTCGATCCACCGGTCCAGCGGGCCGGGCCACTCGCCTTCGCGCACCACGCCGCCCAGCGCGAAATGCTCCTCGCTCGCCGTGCCGGTGTGGACCAGATCCACCCGCAGGGTCCGCGGGGTCAATGCTTGCGCCGGCGACAGGGCGGCAAGCAGGAGCAACAGTATTCGTATCCACATGCCGAAGCTTCAGGGTAATCCGTTTCATCGTAGAATGGCCAATGGCCAAGGCGAAATTCAGTGCGGGCCTTCTGATGTTCCGTCGCAGAGCGGAAACCGTGGAGGTGCTGCTGGTTCACCCGGGCGGTCCGTTCTGGAAGAACAAAGACCTCGCCGCGTGGTCGATTCCCAAGGGCGAGTATCCGGAAACCGAAGCCGCCTTCGCCGCCGCGCAACGCGAATTTGAAGAGGAAACCGGAATCCGGCCCGAGGGAGAATTCATCCCGCTCGGAGAGCTTCGCCAACCCGGAGGCAAACGTGTGACCGCCTGGGCCTTCGAAAGCGACTGTGACTCGGCCGCCGTTCGCAGCAATCTATTTTCGATGGAATGGCCCAAAGGGTCCGGCCGGATGCAGGAGTTTCCCGAGATCGATCGCGCCGGCTGGTTCCCCCTGGAACTCGCCCGCCAGAAACTCCTGAAGGGCCAGCTTCCCTTTCTCGACCGGCTCGCCGCACATCTCAAGGCGATCAACCCGGCATGCCGTTGAATGTGTCCCGGATCATACGAACACTGCCGTCCGCGAGCCGCGCGTATACCGTGAGATAGGTGCCGCCCGCCGGCTGCCCCGGAGATCCATCTTTGGGTTGGAACGTCGCGTTCCAGTTGCCGTGCTCCATCATGACGTCGCCGTCGCTGCTCGACCGTGCCTGGCCACAGGCCGGGCGGAAGAAAAATGGCCGCGGGCCCAAAGAGGTTGGTTGCTGCGCCGGCGTCTCCGGCATTGACGGCTGCGACGTGCCCGGCGCGGGTCTGATCGACAGCGCTCTTCAGGGATTGATCACGTTGTACGTTTGTTGCCATGACCGGATGTGTAACCAACAGGCTCCTCGTTACACATAAAATATGTGTTGATGATCCTCGAACTGAGCGATGCCGAGCTTGTGCGGCAAATTGGTGCAGGCGACCCCAATGCGGAAGCCGAGCTTTTCCGCCGCATGGCTCCGCGCATCCGGCTCTACGGTCTCCGTCACCTGAGAGACGAACATGCCGCGGACGACCTGACCCAGCAGGTACTCATCACCACCCTGGAGGCGCTTCGGGCGGGCCGCCTGCGGGAGCCTGAAAAGCTGGCATCGTTTGTGTTGGGAACCTGCCGGATGACGGTGCTGGACCTGCGGCGCGGGGCTCGGCGGAAGGAGCGCCTGCTTGAACAGTTCGGAGCAGATGTACTCATGCCGGCGCCGGCGCCCGGGCCGCGTCTCGATCACGAGCAACTCGCGCGCTGCGTGCAAAATCTGAAGGAACGGGAACGCGCAGTGGTGATCATGACTTTCTACGATGAGCAGACCAGCGGGGATGTCAGCAATTTCCTGGGCGTCTCTGAAGCCAACGTGCGCGTGATTCGTCACCGCGCCATTCACCAATTGCGAAACTGCCTGGGAGTTGCCGCATGACCTGCGAGACTCCCATTGATGCGGCGGTCCTCGCCGATTACTGGCTCGCAGTATTGCCGAAGTCCGAAGAAGAGTCCGTCGAAGAGCATCTGTTCGCCTGCGACGAATGCGGAGCGCGGCTTCGCGAAACCATCGCGCTGGCTGAAGGCGTCGCCAAGTTGGCGCGCCAGGGATCGTTAATCATGGTCGTCAGCGACGCCTTTGTGCAACGGGCCAGGGAGCAGGGCTTGCATGTTCGGGAATACGCGCCTCCCCGCTCCGGCAGTATCGAGTGCACGGTGAGCGCGGAAGACGACTTTCTGATCGGGCGATTAGGGGCGGACTTGCGCGGCGCCAGGCGAGTCGATCTCTGTTTCTGTGACTGCCAGGGCGTGCAGCGGCTCAGGCTGCCAGACATCCCTTTTCGTGCCGAAGCCGGCAGCGTTGCGTTCCAGCAGTCCATCACCTACGCGAAGGCGGCTCCCTCGGAGACCATGATCGCACGCCTGGTCGGTTTCGATGAAGGCGGCGTGGAGCGTCTGCTCGGCGAATATACCTTCAACCATACCCGGACCATGCCGGGGCCGGGCGCCTGGTAGTCATTATTTTTGTAACGGCGGTCCAGATCATTACACATCCGGGCATATGACGATACCGTCACTGCAGCCTTACATGAACACCCGAGACGACTCGGCATTCCGGTTTCTGGGCGTACCGACCCTCATGCGGTCTACCGGTGAAACGACTCATGGAGCATTCGGTCTGATGGAGCACTGGAGTATGCCTCCGGGCTTTGCTTCGCCGTACCACGTGCACCATCTCGAGGATGAAGCATTTTATGTCCTCGAAGGAGAAATCGCATTCGTGTGCGATGGCAAGTGGATTCACGCGGGGCCGGGCGCATACGTTTTTGGACCACGCGAAATTCCTCACGGCTTCAAGGTGGTGGGCACGGCGCCCGCCAGGATGCTGCTTCTGTGCGCTCCCGCCGGTTTCGAGCGTTTCGTGCTGGAGTTGGGCGAGGACCCCGAATCGCCGCTTACGCCACCTGACATGACCAGGCTGGTCACGGTGGCGGCGAAATACAAGGTTGACATTCTCGGCCCGCTTCCGGAGGAAACCGGCGTACCGGCCTGAGCGGGCACCCGATCCGCGTTCCGCTACTCGTTCCAGATGTACTTGCTGAACCACTCGTAGTTATGTTCCATCACGGCCCGCTGCTGCTTGGGCTTGTTAATAGGGTGCCCGAAGCCCTTGTAGAAAATCAGCTTCACGGGAACTCCCCGATCCTTGAGCGCCTGGTACAACTCGTAGGAATCCGGCGGGGGAACGCGTTTGTCCTGGTCCCCCTGCTGAATCAGCGTGGGCGTCTTCGCCTGATTGACGTACGTGATCGGCGACGTCTTGCGATATATCTCCGGGTCCTCCCAGGGCGTGGCCTTCAGATACTGGCGCGTGAAAGGGTGGATGTCCGTATTCACATAGTAAGTCATCCAATCCGAGATACCCGCGCCCACGGACACGGCTTTAAACCGGTCGCTGTAAGTCGTAATGAACGCCGAAATGTAGCCGCCCTCACTCCAGCCCATGGATGCCACCCGATCTTTATCCACCATGCCTTTCCCGATCAGATAGTCGACGCCCGAGATGACATCCCAGTAATCGCCCATCCCCAGGTTGCGCACATTCAGCGCCCGGAATTTCGCGCCGTAACCCGCCGATCCGCGATAGTTGGGCTTGAGAATCAGCGCGCCCTTGGCGGCAAATCGCTCGATGGGGTAATAGCGGTCGGCCGACGCCACGGTGGTGTCCACGCCGGTGGGACCTCCGTGAATCACTACCAGCAGCGGATACTTGCGCGACGGATCGTAATCGGCTGGCTTCATCAGAATGCCTTCCACTTCGGCGCCGTCGGTGGACTTCCATTGAATCGCTTCCCGGGTGGTCAGCTTGAATCCCTTCCACTGGCTGCCTACATCGGTGAGATACTTCGGCGAGAAGTCGGACACCGGCGACAGGTAGACTTCCGCAAAATGGTTGGACGCCGCGCCTATCCCCGCCATAGTTTTGTGATCGCGCGTAAACGTTGCCTCGGAGGCATGAAACTGCACCGGCCCGGTGATGCGCCGGACCGTGCCGCCTGCCGGGTCCATTCGGAAGATGTGCGCGTTGGTACGCTGCAGAGCGCTGAAGTAGATGCCGTCCGGCCCCCAATCGATCAGGTTGGCATCTTCGTCGAAGGCTTGCGACAGGACTTTCGGCTTGCCTCCTTCCGAAGGAACTACCGCGATGTAGCGGTTGGCATAGAAGAAAAACGGATCGCCGTTAGCCGTCACGAAGGCAATCTGTTTGCCGTCCGGGGACCACCTTGGCCGGTTGTTGGGTCCGCCCGATTCCAGTAGTTTCCGCACGTGCAGATCGGCCAGGTCCAGCACATAAAGCTGTTCGGTATCCTGCGAGCCCAGGTCGGGATCGCGCGTCGCGCTGAACGCGATCCGCTTCCCGTCGGGCGACCATGAGAATCCCGATACGCTGAAGCTCTCCCCTTTGGTCAATGCTTCGGGCTTGGGAAGTTTCTTCACATCGGAGGGAATCTCCGCGGGAACGGTGACGCGCCAGAGGTGGTTCATCGCATAATCGGCGCCAATGATACTGAACTCGCCGTATTTCTCTTTGCGATCCTTCCTCTCCTTCGCTTCCGGACCGCTCGACGTGAAGGCGATCGACCGGCCATCCGGCGACCAAGCCAAGCTGCCGATGCCATTGTCTTCCGTGGTGAGTTGAGCCGCTTCTCCGCCGGCCGGAGAGATCACGTAGATCTGACGCTTGCCGTCGCGATCGCTGGTAAATGCCAGGCGGCGAGAGTCCGGCGCCCATTGCGGGCCGCTGCTGCTCTTTTTTCCGGCGGTGAGTTGGTAGCGCTCTGCAGTGGCAGTGACCGCGATCCAGATCTGCGTGGCAAATTCGTTATCGTCCCAGTTGGCTTGTTGTACCGTGTAGGCAACATACTTGCCATCCGGCGAAATCTGCGCACCCGCGACCGATTTCATGCTCAGAGATTCATCGATGGTTGGCGTTTGTGCGAATAAGGCAATCGCACCCGCGCACAAGAGGACGGCATTTCGAAACATGCGAGCAATTATATCGCCCCCAGCTTCAATACACCGTGCGGTGCTGTGTCTCCTGCTTGCCGGCCAGCGAGAAGCGCGGCTCTTCGGCACCGCCCTCCACAAGACGCGCGCAGAGGTATGCGCCCACGGCGGGGCCGTGTTTGAAGCCGTGCCCCGATCCGCCACCGGCCAGCCATACGTTGGCAAATTCGGGATGCCGGTCCAGCAGAAAATCGCCATTGGACGTGTTCGCGTACTGGCATACGCGCGTCTCTGTAAGGGGGGCGTCACGCAGGGCGGGAATCCGTTCCGCCAGAAACTGGCGCGCCGCGTCCACGCTGGCGGCACTCACCTGGCGTCCGCCGGTATCGGGGTCGAATTCCGGCCCGTGAAGGTCGAACGCCAGTTTCACGCCGCGTCCCTCCAGGTCGGGAAATCCGTAGGGGCCGCGCGGGTCGCTAAAGTCGATCCAGGCGGGGAAGGCGGACGCCGCGAATCGGGAATCGCCGGCCTTTGGCGCGAAGAACATCACCTCCTGCCGCGTGGGAAAGACTCGCCTGCCCAGCACCTCGGGAAACACCTTAGGCAGCCACGGGCCGCACGCGAAGACGAAAGCCCCCGCGTGAAGCTCTTCTCCGCTCTCCGTTTGTACGCGGCCACCGGCCGATATCCGCACCGCCGCGGTCCCATACTCCAGACCGCAGGCCACGGCATTCCGGACCACCGCGTTCACCGCGCGCCGGGCCATCAACGCTCCACTGTCGGGCTCGAAAATGCCATACGCATCGGCGGCAGGAAGTCTGAACTGCGGATACCGCACGGCCAGGCGCGCCGCCGTCAGAACCTCGAACGGCACCCCGGCTTCCGCCAGTACGGATTGTGTGGCCGAACTGTACGGGTGGTTTCCGCGGGCCATCCACAGAACGCCGGTCCGATGGAAGAGGGTCTCGACGGCGCCGTTTTCCAGGTGCTTCCACAGGGCGAGAGACTGCACCGCCATTCTTGTATATAGCGCATCCTGCCCATATCCCATGCGGATAATGCGGCTCTCTCCCCCGGAACTGGAACGGCTGTGGCCCGCACCCCAGGCGTCCAACAATAGTACCCGCCGGCCGGCCCGCACCAGATGCCAGGCGGCCCAGGAACCGAAAACGCCCGCTCCAATTACGGCGAAATCGTACACAAACATGGATGAGCCTGATTGTAGCTGAGCGTACAATGTAGTTTCGGAGGTGGATGACTCACCGTTGCCGGCACTCTGTCGTCCGCTTGATGGGCGCCTTGCTGCTTGGGGTGCTGTCCCCGGCTTTTCATGCCGCTGCTCCCGCCACAAAAACGGGCTCTTCCGACTACCTCGTCGAGGTGTGGGACACAGACCGCGGCATGCCCAGTTCCGCAGTCACATCGATCGCCTCTACGTCCGATGGCTACCTCTGGATCGGTACATTTGAAGGCCTGGCGCGTTTTGATGGAATCCGCTTCACGGTGATCAACCACCGGAACACGCCGGATTTTCCGGACGACGCCGTCACATCCCTGCACGTGGACCGCTCAGGCCAGTTGTGGGCGGGCACCGGCAATGGCATCGTTCGCCGCGAAGGCGGACGGTGGCGCAGCTACCCCGGCCCGGAAGGCCGGCCCTTGCGGTTCGCCAGCCAGATCACGGAGGACGAGAACGGAGCCATTCTCGCCGTCAGCGCCAACCGGTTTCATCGCCTGTCCGCCGACCGGTTCGTGGCAATGCCTGCGCCTCCACACATCCTCTACCTGAAACTCTTCGCCGTGGCCGGCCAGGGCCTCTGGGCGGGCGCCGAAAACTATTTCGGACGCTTTCGCGATGCGAAATGGGAAAAGATCGAACTACCGACCGATCTGAAAGCCTCCTGCGGCACCGCTCCCGGCCGCGATCACGCTGTTTGGGTGGCAGGTCTCACCGGAATCCGCAGGTATCAGAACGGTGTCTGGTCCCCAATCCGCCCGGCGCCGCCTGGATTCCGCTTCACACCTCCCGTCTCACTGCTGGAGGATTCGCTGGGAAACGTCTGGGCCGGTGACTACCGCGCGGGCCTGGTTCTGTTTCGCAAGGACGGCACCGTGCTCCAATTTACGCGCCAGCAGGGCCTGCCGAATCCCACCATCCGGGCGCTGTTCGAAGACAAGGAACAGAGCGTGTGGGCGGCCACCGACGGGGGCGGCCTGGTCCGGTTCCGGCGGCGCAGCGTGACCATGTTCGACGAATCCCAGGGCTTGAACCATTCCGTGGTGAACTCCGTGTTCGAGGAGGCGCCCGGCAGTTTGCTGATCGGCACTTATGGCGGCGGCCTCCAGCGGTTCGACGAAACCGCCACTGCGATTCAGCCCGCCCGTGGCGCCTCCGGCGGCAAACCTGACCTCCACGAGCCTGGTGCTCGCGTTACTGCGCGACAGCGAGGGCACCATCTGGGCCGGCACGTTCGGGCGCGGCCTCTTCCGCATCCGCGGTTCCAAGGCAGAGCAGATTGCCGAAACCGCGGACGGTGGGTGGCAGATCCCGGCTCTTTTCCTGGACTCCCGCCGGACTCTCTGGATGGGCTATCAGCGGGGAGTGGCCAGCTACTCCGAGGGCCGGTTGACGGCTTACACAAATGTCGCCGGCGCGCCTCAGATGGAGATCGTCTCGCTCGCCGAAGACAACCACGGCGAATTGTGGGTGGGCGGAACCGAAGGGCTCTTCCATCTGCATGGCGGCCGCTTCGAAAAGTACGTCCCCCCGAGCTTGCCGGACTATGCGCCCATTACTTCGTTATATGCCGATCGGGAGGGGTCGCTGTGGATTGGCACTCGCGACCGCGGACTGGACCGCTTGCGCGACGGCAAGTTCATCGCCTACGGCCCCGAACAAGGGCTGGCTGCCTCGCGCGTGAGCAGCATCCTGGAAGATAACGAGGGCCGTCTGTGGCTGGCGACGCAACAGCAGGGACTGGCGGGCGTGACCCGCGCCTCGCTGGACGCGGTCGCGGCCGGATGGCAGCCACAGCTTAACCTGATCTGGCTGCGGCGCGAGGCCGGGTTAGCCACCAATCAACTGCGCGCCGGATTCCAACCCGCTGCCGCGAAGGGCGCCGATGGGCGGCTTTGGTTTGCCACACTCAAGGGTCTGGCGATGGTAGATCCCCGGCAGGCCGGGCAAAGCACTCTACACGCGCCGGTCCGCATTGAAGAGGTTACGATCGGCAGTCGTCACGTCCCCATTGAACAGATTACCGGCGATACCTTGTACGTTCCACCGGGAACCCGCCACCTGCAAATCTCCTTCACCAAGCCCAGTTTCCGGGGACCGGAGCACATTCGCTTTCAATATGGCCTGGAAGGATTGCACCCTGGCTGGGTGGACGCGGAGGGACGTTCCGCCAGTTTCGGAGTTCTGCAGCCGGCTCGCTATGTGTTTCGCGTGCGTGCCACCAATAGCGATGGGATCTGGAACGCCGGCACTGCGTCGCTGAACATCGTGGTACAGCCTTTTTACTGGGAGACGCTCTGGTTCCGGCTCGCCGCGGTGCTGGCCTTAACGGCCATCACCGGCGGGGCAGGCTATGGCATTCAGAGCCGGAAACTGAAGCGCCGGACAAAACAGCTCGAGCAGGAACAGACGCTGCGCCGCGATATCGAACGGATGCAAGGAGTACTCCGCATCTCGGAAGAGCGCTTCGCCAAAGCATTTGAGTCGAGCCCTGTTCCAATGGCGATCGTTGCTCTGGAAGACGGACGATACCTGCACGTAAACCAGAGATTTCTGGAGAGCACCGGCCGCCGGCCGGAGGAATTGATAGGCCGCCGCCGCACCGAAGTGGACTTTTGGGTGGACCCGAAGGAAGCTGCCCGCTTCACGGAACTCACCAAGTCCAACAGGCGCGTGCGCAACTTCGAAGCCCGTCTGAAAACGCCCAGTGGCAAGCTGGTTTACCACCTGCTGTCCGCCGAAGCGATCGAACTAAACGGCCAGCCTTGCCTGCTGGTGGCCGCCGATGACATCACCGAACGGAAAGAACTGGAAGAACAGTTGCACCAGGCGCAGAAACTGGAGAGCATCGGACGGCTGGCCGGCGGCGTGGCTCACGATTTCAACAACCTTCTGACGGTGATCAATGGTTACAGCGACCTTGTCTTGCAGCGTCTCCAGCAGGCCGACCCTAACTGGTCGCGAGTTGACCAGATCCGCAAAGCCGGGGATCGCGCCGCCGAGTTAACCCGGCAGCTTCTGGCGTTCAGCCGCAAACAGGTAATCAAACCGCAAACCCTGGACCTGAACTACCTCATCCGCGAGACCGAACCCATGTTACGGCGCCTGCTGCCCGAAACCATCGACATGTTCCTGCATCTGCACCCTGAGCCCCTGCATATGCTGGCGGATTCCGGGCAATTGAGCCAGGTACTGATCAACCTGGCGGTGAACGCGCGGGACGCCATGCCGGAAGGGGGCACGCTCATGGTGGAGACCGATAGCGTGGAGCTGGACGAAGAGTTTGCCCACCATCACCCGGGGCTGGTTCCGGGCCCATACGTCCGGGTGGCCATCAGCGATAACGGCATCGGAATGAGTGCCGACGTCCGCAATCACGTGTTCGAGCCGTTTTTCACCACCAAAAGAAAGGGCGCGGGGACCGGCCTGGGGCTAGCTACCGTCTACGGCATCGTCCGGCAGAATGGCGGTTGGATCTGGGTCTACAGCGAGCCGGAGCACGGCACGGTATTCAAAATATATTTCCCGCGCGTGGCAGGCGTGACCGTGCGGCGCGAAACCGAACTGCCCCCGGCCGGCTCTTACCGCGGACGCGAAACTGTGCTCGTGGTGGAAGATCAGCAGGATGTACGAAACCTGGCCAGGGAGGTGCTCGAGTCGTTCGGTTATCTCGTGCTGGTAGCCGCACACGGCGCCGACGCACTGCTGCTTGCCGAGAATTATCGTGGACCGATTCACCTGATGCTTACCGATGTTGTCATGCCCGGGATGACCGGAAAAGAACTTGCCGCGCACATGAAGTTGCAGCGCCCCGCGACCAAAGTGCTCTACATGTCCGGCTATACGGAGGACGTCATCGCGACGCAGGGTGTCATCGATTCCGGCATTGCCTTCATCCCCAAACCGCTGAGCCCGGAGGCGCTGGCCGCCAAGGTGCGTGAGACACTCGGGCCGCCGGAGACAGTGTGAAACTCGGGATCGTCGCCGATGAAATCGATCGCAATATTCGCGCCGCCGTCGAGACCGGCGGAAAACTGGGGCTGCGGCGCTACGAGATTCGCAATCTCCCCTCCGGACGCGTGCCCTTATGCGATGCATCCGACTTGCGCGCGGTGGACGAAGCGATGCGCGCCGCCGGCGCCGCGATCACGGCGATGTCTCCCGGCCTTTTCAAACTCACTGAACATACGCCGGAGTTCCGCGTCCAGTTGGAAGAGGTGTATCCGCGAGCCGCCGAACTGGCCCACCGTTGGAGCTTGCCCGGCCTGATCGTGTTCGGTTTCCACAAGCCGGGCGCCACCGAAGCCAATGCCGCCAGCATCCGCGGGAGCGATCCGCCGCAGGAAGTGGTGGACTGCCTCGCCGAGGCCGCCGAACGCGCCGCGGGCGATTCGCTGGTATTGATGATCGAACCGGAGCCCATCTGCTGGGCGGAGGACGCCCGCTCCACCGCCGCGCTCATTCGCCGTACGGGCAGAGCGAATCTGAAGATCAATTACGATCCGGGCAATGACGCGTGGTTGTGGAACCGCGACCCGCTTGCCGATTTCGACGCGGTCGCGCCTTTCATCGCCAACGTGCACATCAAGGATCTGCGGCCTCTTATGCGCGGCGCGGCCCATCCCGAATGGGTCCCCGCCGGCGAAGGCATGATCGATTACCGAAGCCACTTCGCACGCCTGCGCGCGTGCCGGGTTCGACGGTCCATTCTCGCTCGAGCCCCACATGGACGGCAAGCTGGAGACGATCCGCCGCTGCAAAGAAGCTGCAGAGCGGGCATGGCTGGCGGCGGGATCACCCGCGGTCTAACTAAGAGAGGAAGGGACCTTACCACGGAGCATCGTGCGACGAAGGTCGTCCTCCATTGGTGGTGGAAACTGTGGGGCCGGGGGCCGGGGGCCAGGGGCCGGGGTTGTGTGGCTCGCTTCGCTCGCCGGAGTTGGGGTGCCGTCGCCCTGCCGGCGATTCAACAACTTGCCGGAAGTTTCCAGAGAGACACGAAGAACACGGAGAAGGCACGGAGGGGGACCGCTGCACAGTTTCTTGTTGGCTTTCCTCCGCGTCTTCCTCCGCGCCTCCGCATCTCCGCGTTGAGTTCCTCCGTGCTTCCTCCGTGTCCTCCGTGAGTCCGTGGTGAGAGAAGCCGGCGGTTCAGCGCGCATCTCTCCAGGGTCCGGAACGTATAATTGCCGTAGGATGATCAATCGGGCTTTGTGCGCGGCGGCGAGTTCTCGCCGCTATTTCCCTGTTCGCTTTCGGGCCGGCTCCGCAGCCGTCCGTGGTGGTGCACTCCGCGGCGAAATTCGATGTCTCGGCGCCGTTGTCCGCAATGCGCGCCAACGATGCCGGGCAGGAGTCAGTCGCGTGCGAAAACTGCGATGCGCCCGATGACCCCGACCAGGCTCCCAAGCGCAGCGATGCGCCGCCGCCCGCTCCACCGCCGGTGCCGGCCGCGGCCATCGCGGTCGAACAGAAGGCGCAGGGGACTCGCCCGCCGCCAAACTGATCGCCGCGCTTCGACGGCATGGGCGCCGGTTTCGAAGGACCGCAGGGCCCGGCGGCCGGACGCAATCCCTCGGACAACAGCCTTGCGGTCGGGCCGGATCGCATCGTGCAGATCGTCAATTCGCGTCTGGCGGTCTTCGATAAACAGGGCAAGGTGCTCTACGGCGCGGTCGCGACCAACACCATCTTCAAAGGCTTCGGCGGCGTTTGCGAAGCGCGGAACAACGGCGACGCAGTGGTTCGCTACGATCAACTGGCCGGCCGCTGGCTTTACGTGATGCCCATCTTCAGGCGCATCGAGGAGCGGCCCGAAGAGCCGTACTCGGTGTGCTACGCGCTGAGCACCGGCCCGGACCCGCTGGGGCCTTACTATCGTTATGAGTTTCGCCGCAAGTTGTTTCCGGACTATCCGCGGCCCGCCGTCTGGCCGGACGGCTATTACCTGCCAACCAGCACGGGCGACGAAGTGATTCAGAAGCACGCCTGCGTGGTGGATCGCGCCAAAATGCTCACCGGCAAGCCGGCCACCGAACAGTGCGTGATCCTTGACAACGTCAACTTTCTGAACAACGCCGATGTCGATGGCGCAGGCCGTACCGCCGGCCGGCGCGCCCAACATCATGATGGCCGCCGGCGGCACGCAACTGAAGAATATTTTCGAAGACGACGGCATTTACTATTGGACGTTCCACGTGGATTGGACCAACCCAAAGAACACCAAGGTGAGCGAAGCGGTGAAGATTCCGGTGGCGCCCTACCACTACCTGTGCGACGGCCAGTTGAGCAACTGCGTGCCGCAGCCGGATACCACGCGCAGGCTCGATGCGCAGGGCGACAAGATCATGCAGCGGCTGGTCTACCGGAATATCGGCGGGCGCGAATCGATCGTCGCGATTCACTCCGTCAACAGCTCCAGCCGGGCGCGGGCGGCGTGCGCTGGTACGAGTTCCGGCTGGACGAGAAGCGCCAGCCGCACCTGTTTCAACAGGGCACGTACGCTCCCGATGGATTCTACCGCTGGATGGGCAGCGCGGCTATGGACCAGCGGGGCAACATCGGAATCGGTTATTCCTTCGGCGGCACTCCTCACTTCGCGGGGCAGCGGTTTGCCGGCCCGCATGGCTGACGATCCTCCGGGCGTGCTGTCGTTCCACGAAACCGTGCTGGCGGAAGGCGAGGCTTCGCAAACCAGCGGCAATCGCTGGGAAGACTACACCACCACTGCCATGGATCCGAGCGACGACTGCACCTTCTGGTACGTCGGCGATTACCTGAAGAAAGGCGCGGCGACCTACTCTACGCGCATCGGCGCTTTCCGCCTGCCAGGATGCCTTCGAGGGATGATCGGCGGTGTGGCCTACATGGATCTCAATCACGATGGAACGCGCCAGAAGGATGAGCCCGCAATTCAGGGGCGGGAGATTGCCTATAGTGGAGCCGAGTCCGGCAAAGTGACCACCGACGCCGACGGGGCTTTTAGTATTTCTCTTCCCGCCGATCCGCTTTATGCCGATCCGGTGTACACCGTCAATTCCAAGACGATTCACCTGAAGGCCGGCGATGCCATAGCGGTGGATTTCCCGGAGACCTGCACCGTGAAGAGCAGCGGCGCCAGGGATGCCAAATTCTGGATGGGCGACAAAGGGCAGAATGCCGTGGACCACCATTACGGCGAGTGGAAGAAGCTCATCAATACTCTTTACCTCACCACGCCGGAGGGCACGCGATTCCTCCCCAAGAGGTATTCGCAGTTCCGGGCATGGCTGCGCAAGCCGCCTTCGGCTTTTCTAGCCGCGCAGGCCGTCGCCGGCCTGAATGCCGACGTCGGCACCCTGGACGGCAAAGGGTCGGTGCAGGATCCGGTGGTCAAAGACTGGGTCACCATCCACAGTTTGATCAAGCGGGTCAGCGACGCGTATCTCGCCAGGAACAAGGGCGCGCTGGATGCGTACAAGCCGCTGCTGGATCAATTGAACAACAACACCGCCACCATCACACCCTCGAACGCAGCGGCCTGCGCCGGCAAGTGACCGCGGCGATCATCTGAAATACGCTTTCCACTCCGGCCGTGCGGCAATTACAATCTCCCGCACTTCGCGGCTCACGCCCGCGGAGATTCGTCGGCACAGGCGCGCACGAATCTCTTCAGGCAAGGCCTCAAATGCCGGGCTGAAAATCATGTAGCTGAGCGGATAGCGAAACAGCCGTGTTCGCAGGTCGAACTCGCGCAGGGGGCCGCGCAGCGGAAAGGTCCGGCTGAACGACGAGACACCCGCGACGGGTTCCTTGAGCGGGAGCTTCATCGCGGAAGAGCAGATACGCGGCGGCCGCATCGAGGTCGGCCTCCAGTTGCCCGGCAGGCGTCTCGGGCATTCGCGCTTCCCAGTTCAGTCGCGTGAGCAGATTCACGATTTGGGTCTGATGCTCGAAGGTCATGAGCGCGACGATATCGCTCGTGGTGGAAAGGTACGCCGACCGGTCGAAGGATTTGACGACGCGCGTGTCCAGAGACTCGGGCTCGGCCGGGTCGCCCGCCACCCGGTTGGCGCGGTCGGGCTGTTCGCCGTGCGCGGCGTCCACGAACCAGCCGCCCCAGCGGTCGGCAAACGGCGTGCGATGGTCGGTGATAATGGCGGCGGAGCGGGACGGCGCGCCCATCGCGTTGGGGAATACCGATCCGATGAAGATGCCCGGAACACCCTGCGTTGCCGGCCCCTGGTGACACTTCAGGCACACATCCGGCGCGTGAAGTTGGCGCGGGAATCCAGGGTATAGAAGACGATTCCCTGTTTGGGATCGAGCGACGCCAGTTCCATACCATCGCCGCCGGGCACGTAACCCACGGCGACATTGTCATTGAAATAAATCGCACGCGGATTGCGCGGTGAAATCTTCCGGGATTGAAAACTGGTCTTCGAAAACACCAGCGCCTGGGAATCGGGATTGATGTGCAGGGCTTCCAGCAGCGCGGGCAGATAGCCCAACGGGCCCGGCCGCAAAGACAGTGTCGGGTGAGAGGCGATGAGTTGCGAAACCGGGTCGTCGAGCGGCTCCTGCGGATGCACCGGCAGATTCTGCTGATAAATCTGCGCAGCCAGTGCCAGTGCCAGTCCGATCATCGGCCCGGTTTGGCCGGTGCTTTAGCCGCGGGTGTTGCCGCGCCTCCGCGGCGTCCGCCCGCGGTATCGTCGCGCGGCGCCACCAGGCATTGATCGGAGCGGCAATTGTGCGAATTCACCGAGCCCAACTTTTCGAGCAGCGCCAGGGTTTCCGGATGCGGCAAGCCGAAGCGCGTGGGGCCGTTGGCCATATCGGCGACCGTATCGCCGGCCTTGGTCTTCACGTCCACCTTGGCGCCTTTGGACACCAGGAAGTTCACCATGTCGTTGTTGCCCAGATACCCGGCGCCGTGCAGCGCCGTATAGCCGCGAGCGTCGGCCACGTTCACGTCGATCCCGAGTTCCACGCAATACTTGACGGCGTCGAAGGCAGGGTAACGGAGCATTCACGGTGAAGTTGGCGCCCCATCCAATTCCGGCGGCGGCCATCAGGGCCGTGTCGCCGGCATTGGAAACGATCTTGGGATTGGCGCCGGCATCGATCAGCAGGTGCATCGCCGGCAGATCCCAGGCTTGCGCCGCGCGCCAGAACGCGGTGGCGCCGGCGGGATCGATCCAGGTCACATCGTGCGTGAAGGAGCGGAACCAGATTTTCTTGCCGAGCTTGGCATCCACATTGGCGCCCTTCGCGATCAGCGCCTTCATCAGGTCGAGGTACGACACCTTTTCCTGCTCGGTGCCGGGCTGCGGGAACCACGCGTGCGGCGCCCACTGCACGTCGATGGTGGCGTACAACGGCGCCAGGCCGGCCACGCCCACCAGGTTCGGATTGGCGCCGTGATCCAGCAAATATTTCGCCAGTTCCAGATGGCCGTTGCTGATGGCCATCACCAGCGGGCTCTCGTCTTCGCCGTCGCTGGCCTTGTTGACATCGGCGCCGCCTTCCACCAACGCCCGGACGGCGTTTGCCTGGCCATCGCGCGCGGCATACAGCAGGGCCGTCATGCCGCCCATAAAGCTCGGTCCCACCTGGCGAACCTGCGCGGCCACATCGCCGGCGCTTCCGCCGCGTCCGGACCCCGGAACTCGCGTCTCACCGGCGGGAGCGGCTGCGCCTCCGCGGCGTCCGCCTGCCGCCGTCACCGGAATCACGTTGCCATCCTGATCGAAGCGCACACGCTCCAGCTTGGCGCTCTTCGTTGTGACGTTCGGATCCGCGCCCCGCTCGATCAGCAATTTCACCACGTCCGCGCGATCCAGGGCGGCGGCGAACATCACCGCGGTCTGCCCGTGGGCCTCTTCCTTCACGTTGACCCAGCGCCCGCATCCAGCAGCACCTTGACGGCGTCAGCGTTGCCCGAAGCGGCGGCGGTCATCAGCGGCGTGGTGCCGTTGCTTTTGGTGGAGTTGACGTTCGCGCCGGCCTTCAGCAGCGCTTCGATCATGGGCGCGTTGCCATTGGTGCACGCCATGAACAGCGGCGTGATGGCGCCTTCGCGTGTCGCAGCCTTTACGTTGGCGCCCGCCTGCAGCAGCATCCGGGCCATCTCCAGATCGTCGCGAAATGCGGCCCAGTGCAGCGCCGTGGTGCCATCGCCCTGCGCGCGCGTTGATATCGGCATGTTGTTTCAGCAGCGACCGCACGGCGGCCTTGTCGCCCTGTTGCGCGGCGTCGGCCAGGCGCGTATCGGTGGCCGCGGAAGCAGCCAGAGCGGCGGTCGGAGAGCAGCAGCACAAGTCTCATATAGCCACCTCTCCGGTGCTGTCGCCGAATTGATCCTGGTCAACGCCGAGCTTGTGCAGCACGGTCAGCAGCACGTTCGCCATGGGCGTGCCGTCGTTGGTGCGCACGTGCAGATTGCCTTTGAGTTGCCCGTTGGCATGGCCGGCCAGGAACAGCGGCACCCGCTTGTGATTGTGGACGTTGGAATCGCCCATGGGGCTGCCGTACAACACCAGCGAATGATCCAGCAGGTTGCCGTCGCCATCCGGCGTGTTCTTCAGTTTCTCCAGGAAGTACGGAACCAGGCTGACGTGATACCGGTTGAGTTTGGCGAATTCGGCGATGCGCGTCGGGCGTTTCGCCGTGATGCGAGCAGGTGTGGAATGGCGTCTTCACGCCGCTTTCCGGCCACACGCGGCCGCTCACGTCGCGGCTCATCTTGAAGGCCGAAACGCGGGTGACGTCGGTCATGAAGGCCAGCACCTGCAGATCGAACATCAGCTTGACGTGCTCTTCGTACGAATCGGGCACGCCCAGAGGCGCGGCCGGCAGGGCGCGAGCTTCGCCGCTGGAATTGTACTTCTCGATTTTCTGGATGCGCCGCTCGATCTCGCGCACGTCGTCGAGATAGTTGTTCAGGCGCGGGCGATCGCTGGGGCCCAGATCCTTTTGCAGCTTGCTCACATCGTGCGAGATCCAATCCAGGATGCTGCGATTCACCTTGCTGCGCGCCAGCCGCTCCTGCGGCGTGCCGCCATCGCCGAACAGGCTTTCGAACGCCATGCGCGGATCGAGGGTCATCGGCAGCGGCTGCGTCGGCGAGGCCCAACTGATGGTATCGGCGTAGACGCACGCATAGCCGTAATCGCAGGCGCCCGAGGCGTCCACCATCTCGATGCAAAGCTGGATGGAGGGCAGCGGCGTGTCCTGGCCGAACTTCTGCGCGTAGAGCTGGTCGATGGAGGTGCCCACAAAATAGTCGGAGCCTTCGGTCATCTTCGGATGCGCGGCGGTGAGGAACACGGCGCTCGAGCGGAAATGATCGGCGCCCTCTTCGGCCGGCGACTCGGGCCGTGGCCGGATTGAGGTCCGTATCGCTGACGATGGTGATGTAGTCGCGGCAGCGGTTCCAGCGGCTCAAGGTGTCGCTGAACTCGAAATCGCGGCCTTCCTGCGCGGGCGACCAGTAGTGCTTGTTGGTGCCCTCCACCGTGCTGCCGGCGGCGCCGTGCACCATCTCGATGCAGGTCAGGCGCGTGGGAACCGCGGCGGCCGTTTTGCGGACCGGCGTCTGCGCCGGGCACCATGGAATCGAGCAGCGGCAGCGCCAGCGACACTCCCATTCCGCGCAAGACCGTGCGGCGCGAAAGATGCTTCTTGGTGATGTACTGCATTATTGCCCTCCCTCGGCGGCGGCCGTGCTTACGGCAGGCTGCGGCTCTTCGGCACGCCGCATCTGGAACGGCGGCTCTTGACGATACCCAGGACGAATGCGGAAAAGCGATTGTTGCGGAGCGCGGCGTCGCGATCGATGGCGCGCACGGCCGGCATGTCGTAATACTCCAGGACGCGGCCCAGGCCATACGCCAGCAGATTTTCGGTGAAGGTCCCGATGAACGAGTCCGAATGCTTCAGCATGGCCTGCCGCAGGCTGACCGGGCCATCCAGTTTGGCCCCATCGAACATCTGGCCGGTGGTGTCGATGGGCATGCCGCTATCGTCGGTGCGCCAGACGCCCACGGCATCGAAATTCTCGAGCGCGAATCCGATCGGGTCCATCAGCTTGTGGCACGACGCGCAGGCCGGGTTGGCGCGATGCTCCTCCATGCGCTCGCGCACGGATTGCGGCTTGGTCACGTGGCCGGTACGGCCTTCGGCATTCTCCGGCAGCGCCGGAACATTGGGCGGAGCCGGCGGCGGCGGGGTTCCCAGCAGCACTTCCATCACGTACTTACCGCGCTGCACCGGCGAGGTGCGAATCGCGGTCGAGGTCAACGTGAGGATGCCGGCCTCGCCCAGCAGTCCGAAGCGATTGGGATCGGTCAGCGGCACGCGGCGGAAGCGATTGCCCATCACGTTGGGAATGCCGTAGTGCTTGGCCAGGCGCTCATCGACGAACGTGTAGTTGGCGGTGAGCAGGTCGAGAACGTTGCGATCGTCGCGCACGATGCTGTCGAACAGCAACTCGGTCTCGCGCCGCATGGATTCGGCCAGCGTCCTGTCGAAATTGGGGAACAGATAGAGATCGGGATTGGCGTCCTTCAGGTTCTGCAGATGCAGCCACTGGCCGGCGAAATTGGTGGCCAGGGCTTCCGAGCGCGGGTCGGCCAGCATGCGGCGCACCTGCGCTTCCAGGACCGCGGATTCTGAAGCCGGCCCTGGGCGGCGACGGTGAGCAGTTGCTCGTCCGGCGCGCTGCTCCACAGGAAGTACGAGAGCCGCGAGGCCAGTTCCAGATCGGTGATGCGATAATTGGTGCCGGGCGCGATGCCGGCAGGCGTGCGCTCGAAACGGAACACGAATTCGGGACTGGCGAGAATGGCCTGGATCGCGGTGCGGATGCCGGTCTCGAAATCGCCGCCGTTGCGGCCCGACTGATAGAAGCTCAGCAGGTCTTCCAGATCGTTGGCGTTGACCGGACGGCGGTACGCCTGCCGCGCCAGGGCGGAGAGGATCTTCTTGGCGCAGGGGATTTCGTCGGCGGAATCCGCGGGACGGCAGGTGAAGATTTTCCGGCGGCTGGGCGTGTCGGAAACGCCCGCGACTTTGATCGGCCCGGTGACCTGAAACTCGTGCAGGTGCGGCAGCGTGGTCATGCCGGGAACGTTGCCGGTGCTGACGTCGACCAGGCTCTGCTCCACGGGGCGGAACTCGTCTTCGAGCGGGCCATCGAATTTGGAAATGAAGGAGGCCGAGATGCGCTGCGGACCGGCGTTGCACGTGAATCGGGCGGGTCTTGATGCCGTCCTTGGCCAGCGTCATCGCCGGATTGATGTCCAGCAGCGCGACGCGCGCGCCGTTCACCGCGATTTCGATCTGCTGGCCCTTGCCCTGTTCTGCCCGAACAGCGGCCCGTTGGGCGACATAGTAGAAGCCCAGCCGGAAAATGTAATCGCCGTCGGCGGGAAAATTGTGAATGACCGCAAGCCCGCCGCGCGTGCCGAACGGCGTGCCGTCCACGTGGCGCATCTGCGAGGCCACGCGCGGAATGCTGTAAGTGGAGGTGAGCGCCTGCGCGCCGGTATCGCCCACCGCCTCGCGGCTGATGCGGCCGGCGGCGCGGATGTAGCCTTCCATCAGCGCCGGCGAAATGGTGAGCACGTCGGCCATATTGTCGAAGCCGTGGCTCATGTCGTCGGTCGGCAGGAGCGGCGCAACGTCCACCGTGAGATCCAGCAGATCGCGGACGGAGTTGGCGTATTCGGTGCGATTCAGGCGGTGCAGCGCGGGCCGGCCGGGGTTCGGACGGATTGTCGCCGCGCGATCGATACCCGTTTCGAGCGTGGCGGCGAACGCTTTCACCGCAGGCGCGCCCGGCCGCGGCATTCCGGGCGGCGGCATCAGGCCGGCGCGGAGCTTGCGAATCACTTTTTCGGCGAGTTCGGCGGATTGATCGGGGTGAGCCAGATCGAGCCGGGTCAGGGACATGCCGCCGGACTTCAGCGAATCGTTATGACAGCCGCTGCAATATTGCTTAACCAGGGCGCGCCCGGAAACCAGCGCCGGCGCCGGAGCGGCAGTCTGGCCCCAGGCCGTTGCAGCCGCAGACAGGGCGGTGCAGACAAGAACGAATCTTTGCATCCAGGCTCCGGCCCCTCACCGGAAAATGCGCATCTCACCGCTGGCAGTATATAAATGTAACGCGTCCGCTGTCAAGCGCTTGCAGCCGGCGATCAGTGCTTCGTCAAACGCACGCAGGTGGCCCTTTAGCCGCTGCCACAAGCTGGGCTTTGGCGGACGGAACAGGCGCCTGCGGCTAACCGGGCAGCGGCGACGACCCCGCCTGCGAAGCCGGAGCAGACGAAGTCTCGCAAGGCGTTTCGCCGGCGAACCTCACGATGTTGCCGATAAGAGCGTACTCCTGACGAACCTTCGCTCCGTCCCGATTCACAACGCACACCGAAAATCCCGGATACTTCCCCGAGGCCACACCCTTGCCGCCGTACTCCACTTCTTTCAGAAGCACCGGCTCGTAGCCCTCCACCTCGTGCAGGACGTAGGCCGTTTCATAACGCCGGTGCCGGAGGCTCCAGACGAAAACGCGAAAGCTGTCGAAGTCGTACGGTTCGCCGCTGCCGCGAACCGTCGTCCACAGCCAGGTGTGCTTCGTCTCTCCATCGGCCTGCACATTGGCCAGAGAGAAATAGGATACGATCCGGTGACCTTCGGCATACTGCGCTACCTCATCGGGAATTGCCATGCTCAGGCGGCGCGTCAACACCCAGCCTGACTGCCCGGAAGCGGCGCGGACCAGGCTCCAGAGGTCCGATGGCACAATCTTGGGCCCGGACTCGGGTTCCGGTTCCGGTTCCTCCTTGGAAAGGTCGGTCTTGGAAAGGTCCAACCAGTCCGCCGGCGGCGGAGGAGGCTTGGGCATCGGCAGTAGCGGGTACTTCGATTCCTTCTTCCTGGGAGGCGCCTTGGCTTTCTTGGGCGCCGGTGGGATCAGCGCGGTTCGCCGTACATCCGTCCGTGGCACGCGCAGTTGGGAAAGCACATCCACCTTTTCGCCGGGCTTGATCACCAGAAAACTCGGTGCGGTGGTCGAGGTGGTCGTGTGGACCGGAAGGTCGCTGTACACCGTGGCGGCGCCCTGCGTCGGCATCTTTGCTGCGTGCGCCGCCAGGTCTTTCAGTGCCGTCATATCCGCGGACGCCAGCAGCGCGTTTTCGTTCGCCCAGCCTTCCGCGCCGTTCGGGGCGCGCACCCGAAAGAACTTGCGCCGCCGCTGCAGAATCTGGAGCCGGTCTCCATGCCTGACGGTGGCGACCTTCTTCGACTCCATCGGAATGTCGCTTCGCAGATTCAGGGTAGACGGGCCCACGTAGGCTTCGCCTATGGGTGGATCGCGCGGGGGGCCTGTCTGGCAAGCTGCCAACACCAGGACCAGCGCCGCTGGAAAGCTAACTTTTGATATGAGACCAGAACGCAAGACTATTAACCATTTTACCAGCCGTTCCAGTACCCACGGCCGCTATGATGAAAGAAGATGACTCCAACGCGGAAGTCCGCAGCCGTGTGCATCCTGTTTGTGCTGTTCTACGCCGCCATGGCCGGAGTGTTTCTGCTGGCTCTGCCGCATCCGCGGGAGGCGATTCATTACATGGTGGCGGGTGCCTTTGCTACCGGCCTTTCGCTGCTGGCAGCGTTTGTAATGTGCGCCTTCGAACGAATCAATCCGGAACTGATCCTCCGTACTGTTCGAAGAAGTGCGCAATCGTCATGATGCCCAGGTAGTAATTCTCGATCTTGAATTTCTCGTTGGGTGAGTGCAGCCCGTCATCGGGCAGGCCGAATCCCATCAGAACCGTGGGAATGCCCAGGTGCGTTGGCGAAATCGCCCACGATCGGAATGGACCCGCCGGAACGCGATGAAAACGGTCTGCTCGCCGAACACATCGCCGAACGCCTCGAGCCGCTATCCGGATAGCGGGATGGTCGGGATTGACCACCAGACCCGGCGACGCGTTGAGCACCCGCACTTCGGTGAGAATGCCTTTGGGAGTGTTCTGCTTCACCCAGTTGCGAAACGCCGCCACCACGGCATCGGGATCCTGCCGCGGCACTACTCGAATGCTCACCTTGGCGGTTGCCTGCGCGGGGATCACGGTCTTCGAGCCGGCGCCGGTGAAGCCGCCGGCAATGCCGTGCACTTCGAACGTGGGCCGCGACCAGACACGCTCCAGCACGGTCCGCGCCGGTTCGCCGGTCAACTGCGTGGCGCCGACCTCTTTTGAAAGGAACTCGCTTTCGTCGAACGGCAGGCGGCTCCAGCTTTCGCGCTCGGCGGGCGGCGGGCTCGTCCACGTCGTCGTAGATGCCCGGAATGAGCAGCGCGCCATCGGCGTCCTTGGCCTTCGCCAATAACTCGATCAGGCCGTACACCGCGTTGGGCGCCGCGCCGCCGTACAGGCCGGAATGCAGATCGCGCGCCGGTCCGCGGGCTTCCACCTCCATGTAAATCAGGCCGCGCAGCCCGATGCAGAGCGTGGGCATGCCCTCGGCGTACATCGCCGTATCGGAAACCAGCGCTACATCGGCGCGCAGCTTCTCCGGGTTTTCGGCCACGTACCGGGCGATGGCGGCGCCGCCCACTTCCTCTTCGCCTTCGATCAGGAACTTCACGTTCAGCGGCAGGGTTCCGTTGGCCGCGCGCAGCGCCTCGATGGCCTTGATGTGCATGTACATCTGGCCTTTGTCGTCCACCGTGCCGCGGGCGTACAGATTGCCGTTGCGCTCGGTCGGTTCGAACGCGGGGCGTGACCCAAAGATCCAGGGGATCGGCGGGCTGCACGTCGTAATGGCCGTAGCACAACACCGTGGGCTTGCCGGGAGCGTGCATCCAATCGGCATACACCAGCGGATGGCCGGCGGTCGGGATGATCGCTACGTTCTCCATCCCGGCGGCGCGCAGACTCTCGGCCACGAATCCGGCGGCCCGTTCGATATCGGGCTTGTTCTCCGGCAGCGTGCTGATGCTCGGAATCCGGATGAACTCCTTCAACTCGGCCAGGAGACGGTCGCGATTCTGCTGAACAAACGAGTCGGTAGCGGCGGACATGGTTTCCTCAAACGGAAGAAACCATTATACGGTGGCGGCCATCGAGAAGCCCCGGCTTACGGCGTTGCCGAGGATGCGCCGTACCTCCGGCGCGTAGAAAGGCTGAGTGAGCAAATCGTATCCGCCCTGGTTGAGCACTTCGGACCAGAGGCGGCCATCGGCATGCGGATCGGTCACAATCACGGGCATTTGGTCCGCGGACCGGCCGGCGACTTCGAGAGCGTCGAGCCAGGTCCCATCGGAAAGCTCGGCTTCCGTGAGAATCACGTGGTAGGCGTTGGAATCCAGAAGTTTGCAGGCGTGCCGCAGGCTCTCCGCGTAATCCAGGTCGAGCGGCAGAGAATGCAGCAGTTGCGAGAGGCGCCGGGCGTCGTCGGGACACCCGGATATGAACAGAATCCGGAACCTCATACGCACGCTTCCTTCCTGTTTGGTCTTATTCTACTCCAACCGGATCAAAGTGAGGTGACGGTGCGCGAAAGATTGAGTTACTTGAGGTGTTTTTGTGTGATGTTACGTTCTGTCCGGCTTCATCACGGCCACGTAGCCCAGGTTGCGGTAGAGCTGGTTGTAATCCAGGCCGAAGCCGACCACGAAGCGGTCGGGGATCTCGAAGCAGCGGTAATCCACCGGCACCTGCACGATGCGGCGCGAGTTGCGGTCCAGGAACGTGCAGACGGCGAGCGAGTTGGGCGCGCGGCCGGCCAGCGTCTGCAACAGGTAGCGCAGCGTGAAGCCGGTATCGACGATGTCTTCCACCAGCAGCACGTCTTCGCCTTCGATGCTCTCGTCCAGATCCTTGGCGATGCGCACCACGCCCGGCGCGCCGCTCTTGTTGGAGAAGCTGGAGATGCCCAGAAAATCGATCTTGACCGGCACTTCGATATGCCGCGCCAGCGCCGTCAGGAAGAAGATGGAGCCCTTCAGCACGCCGACCAGCTTCACGGTCTTGCCCTGGATAGTCGCGCGAGATCTCGGCGGCCACTTCGCGGATGCGCTGCGTCGATCTGCTCTTCGGTGAAGAGCACGCGTTCGAGCCCGGGAATCGCGTGATGCGCTCATGCCTGCACCGGCCGCTCGGCCAGGCCGTACTTGAAGATCAGGTTTTCAAAATCCTTCTGGTAAAACACCTGGATGTTGAGGTGCGGATACAGCTCGCGCAGCAGCCGCACCTTGCGGTTCTTTCTGGTGACCAGCGACTGCTTCATGGTGGTCAGTTCCACGTACAGATCGAACTCCGGCAGGTAGAAATCCGGCGTGAAGGACTTCCAGCACGTTGCCGTCGCGATCGTACTGCACGGGAAAGCTGCGCGGCTCGTACTCCCAGGCGATGCGGTAGAAATCCAGCAGGTTGGCGAACATCTCCTCGCTCTGATGGGCGAAGATCTTCTTGCGCAGCGTGACCTTGCCGGGCGGCACGATGCCGTAGCGCGCCAGCTTCAGGCGCATCTGAAACTGCAGCTGCGCTTCGGCCGCGGCGGAAAGAAAGCCGCGCTCCTTGAGGCCGGTGGACGCCACGGCGGTCTCGATCAGCTCCGCCATCTGCTCGCTGAGTCGAGCGACTTCGGCATTGAGCACCAGGTCGAACAGATCGGCGGTGGCCTTGGTCTTGCCGAATTTGGCTTTGCGGTCGGCGCGGTCGGCGGCTTCCAGTTCCAGCAGCAGCTGCGCGCGCGGCGGGGCGCTCCAGGCGGTGGTCCAGCATCAGGTTGCCGATGCGGACATTCTCCGGCGCCACCACGTGGACGCGCAGCATGCCGGGGAAATGGCGCGCCTGCAGCTCGCCGCCCACGGCGCAATAGACCATGTGATGCTCGGTGGCGAGGCGCGCCAGGATGGAGGTGACCAGGCTGGGATAGGCCTTATCGGGGATCTTGCGTTTCCGGCGCCGAACTCCTCGTCGGTGAGCGCGCGGATGCGCGATTGTGTCAGCAGTTCGAACCCGAGCCGCTGCGCGGCTGATGCGCGCCACCTCTTCGAAGCGGCAACCAGGATGACCCGAAACAGCGATCAGCGCCATGTCACAAGCTCATGATAACGCCGCCACGCGGGGCCGCGGGGTCCGCGGCGCAATGGGCCGGGCGGTCCCTGGTCGTGCAGTATCTCGATCAGAATCTCCAGCGTCTCCACGACGCGCGGACCGGGGCGGTTGAAGTAGCTGATTGCCGTCCGCCAGGTAGACGCGGCCGTTGCGCACCGCGCGCAAATCGCTCCAGCTCGGGGCGGTCGGTCATGCCAGTACATTTCCTGCTCCGTGCGCGGCGAGATCGAAGCCGCACGGGGCGATCGACAATCACGTCCGGGATCGGCGGCGCGCAGTTCTTCCCAGGTCATCCACGGCGAGTGCTTGCCGGCCTCGCCGAAGAGATTCACTGCCGCCGGCCATCTCGATCAGCTCGGGAGTCCAGTTGCCCGCCGCCATCAGCGGCTCCATCCACTCGATGCACGCCACGCGCGGTGCTGTCCCGGCGGCGCGGACGCGGCGAGTTCCGCATACGGGCCTGCAGTGCCGCGACCACCGCTTCGCCGCGCTGCCGCGATGCCGAGCGCGCGCGGCCACGCGGCGGAAGTCCTCCCAGATCTGCGCCAGCGAATCGGGCTGCAGCGAGACGATCCGCGGATTCCCCTTCATCCCGCGGGCGATCGCCTGTTCCACGTCGCGCAGGCTCACGGCGCAGACCTCGCACTGAATCTGCGTGAGGATGTGGGTGGGCTCGAGCCGCTCCAGCACGTCGTCGAAGACGTCGTAGATGGAGACCGAAGTCGCGCGCCGCCTGCTTTCACCAGCCGGTCGATTTCGCGGCTGCTGCCGTCCACCGGAATGCGCGGGCCGCGTGCAGACGGGCAGGCGCAGCACCGCTTCCGGATAATCGCATTCGTGCGAGCGGCCCACCAGGTGAGTCGAGCTGCGCCCAGGGCGTCGACGATCTCGGTGGCGCTGGCGATCAGCGAGACGATACGTGGCACGGCGCCCCCACGAGGTCCGCGTAGACGAAGCCGTCGACGTCGCGAATCTCGCCGCGCTTCGATCGCGATGGGGTGCGCGGAACATGGGCCCATCGTAGACGAAGGTGTGGAACTCGCCGTTTTCGCCGCAGGGATCGGCCGTGGCGGGAAGATCCGCCAGCAGCGCGTCGTCGAACTCGCGGCCGGCGAAAGCGCGGTCGAGCGCCTTGGAATCGACGCAGCTCAGACGCGCGCGCAGACCGCCCGCGATCATCTCGCGCGCCAGTGCCGCGGTGGGCAGCTCCCACAGCGGGAACAGCGGAGTGAGTCCCGAGCCGGCCAGTTGCCGTTCGCGGTAGGCGCGGACGTCGCGCAGGAAAAGGTCGCCGAACGCGATCGCATCGAAGCCCTCGGCCACGGCGCGCCGGCAGGCCTCCGCCATGCGGGATTCGTAATCGTCATTGGTGCAGGGCCAGGGCAGCGGAACCTGCCACAGGGAAGCCCCACCGCTTCGGCCTGAGCTTCCAGCAGCGACACGGCGGACGCCGTGCATGGCCACGCGGTCCGGCCGCCTCGTTGATGGTAGTCAGGAGCGGCGCCGGCTTCCAGGCCCTGCCGGCGCAGGGTATGCAGCGCCCAGGCGCTGTCCTTGCCGGAACTCCAGGCGAGCAGGGTTTCAAGCAGCTCGTGTCACCGCGACGCGCGACGCGCTCGGACGCACCACGGTGCGGCTCAGCCAGGCGTGCAGGCCGAACAGGACGCCGGAATAGAACAGGTCCGAAGCCAGCGTGCGTCCGTAGAACGGAATCGCCGCGGCGTAGCAGTGCAGCAGTCCGGCCAGCGTATGCGCGATAGGTCTGGGGATATCGCCAGCCACGCGCGAAGTTGGTGATCAGGAAGAACTGCACGCTGCCAGCCAACGCCGCCGGCGCCGATCCACAGCGGATTCTCCGTATTGCGCAGCCGAGTGCCGATCCACACCTTGATCAGAAAGCTGGCGTAGACAAACGGCGTGGCGAACGGAATAGCCGCCCAGGAACGGGATCGGTGACCGCCATCAGCACCAGTGGCAACAGGTACGCCTGCCAGCCGCGCAGGCGCGCGCCGGCAAACAAGGCTGAGCGCGCCCACGGGTGCGAAATTCAAGGCCTGTGCGGCACCGCGACCAGCGCCCCCAGAACCATCAGCCCGATAGCCAACGGCCGTGCGCGTAGTCTTCTGCATTGCTTTCTCCTTAATCTCATTATCTACCAGTCAGAGCCCGAAGCGGCTTGGTTCGGTTCCCACAAAGTTTCCGGCGCGCCGGTGACGTGGCTCGCCCAACGGCTCCAGACAAAGAGCGCGTCGCTCAGCCGGTTCAGATATCGCACCGCTTCGGGCGGAACTGCTCTCCACGCGGGCGAGCGCCACGACAGGCGCGTTCGGCGCGGCGGCAGACCGTGCGGCAGATGTGCAGCTCGGCATTCAGGCGGCTGCCGCCGGGCAGCACGAACGAGCGCAGCGGCGGCAGTTCCGCGTTCATGCTGGTCCATCTCGGTTTCGAGTTGCGCGACCTCGGCGTCGGTGACGCGCGCCTGCTTGGGGTGCACGTCCTCCGGCAGCGTGGCCAGGATGGAGCCCAGGTTGAACAGCTCGTGCTGCACGCGCAGCAGAATGGCGGCGAGCCGGTCGCGCGCCGGTTTCGCCGGACGCCGTGGCGCGCGCCGGCGCCGACGAAACGCGTTCAGCTCGTCCACCGTGCCGTAGGCTTCGATGCGCGGGCCGTCCTTGGGCACGCGCTGTCCGCCGGCCAGGCCGGTCTCGCCCTGGTCGCCCTGCCGCGTGTAGACGCGATTGATGGCCAGGCGCGGTTGGTCGAACGGCGCTTCAGCCATGGCTATTTCGCTCTCGCAATGCGTCCACTTCAAGCCTGCCACGAAATTGATCCGCGGCGAAGGGATAGCCGAACACTTCTTCGTAATGCCGGTTCAGCGCGTTGCGCAAATTGCCGTAGGCCGTCACGCCGTGCGCCCATCGCGATAGTTCAGGTTGACGCCGATGTTGGCGTAGCCGGGATTCCGGAACAGCCCGTTCGGTGGCGCCATAGGTGGGTTCCTCGTCCAGTGCCGAGCCGCGGAAGTAGCCGTTCGAGATCGGCGCTGACCGCGTCCGCGGGTGAACGTGGCCACGACCGTTGCCGGAATTCGCCGGACGGCGGGTCAGCTGCTGGCCCACGCTGAAGGGCGGCGGCGCGACGTTGCCCGCGAGCCATTCGAGCGAGAGAATCTCGCGTCTTCAGATGCGTGTACGAACCGGTCACGAACATCCACCGCGCCGGCCGCAGACTGCGCCGAGAACTCCGCGCCCTGCGCGCGCGAATTGGCCAGGTTGTCCGATTGGTAATGGCTCAGCGTGCGTCAGATCGACCCGCCCAGAGTCACGATCAGGTCGTAGTAGCGGTTGTAGAAGTAAGTGGCGTCCAGCGACAGGCGATCGCGGAGCAGCCGCTGCTCGATGCCGGCATCGAAGCTGCGGGTGCGCTCGGGCTTGAGCGCGGGATTATTGGTGATAGGCCAGGTCGAAGCCGCCGGGCGGCCGGATGCCGGTGCCGAACGGAGGCGTGCAGGCGCGTGCCGCGCCGGCCGCGTAGGCCGCGGACAGTTTGGGATTGGCCGTGCCGATGGTCTGCGTCGGGAAAGAACGGCCGCGAAAAGCCGTCGGCGGGGATCGACGCCGGTGCGGATGAATTCGCCGCGCACGCCGGCGTTCAGAAACAGGCGCCGCCAATCTCGAAGCGGTTCTCCACGTAGAACGGCCATGTCGTTGCGGCGGATCGGGAAAGTGCTGAAGCCGGCGTCGGTGATGTAGGTGTTCTTCACCTCCTCGCGCCTCGCTCGACGCCGAAGGCCACCATGTAATGGCGCGTCACGCTGACGATGGTGCGCGCTTCGCCCTGCGCCGCGCAGGTCCTTGTTGAAGCTGAAGCCGTACGGGCTGGTGTAGCCGTTGTTATTCAGAAAAAAGGCGCCGGACAGGTCCTCGCGCACGCGGCTGCGAAAGATCGGCCTGGTAGTGCAGCCAGGTAATCGCCGAAATTGTTCTTGCTGCGGCTGACGGTGTCGATGCCGGTGAAGGTGTGCCTGCGGGTCGGAGCCCCACGGACCGGGCTCGCCCACGGAGTTGGAATCGAAATCGCCGTGCAGGGTGAGCGACTGGCGGCCGAAACGCCGCGTCACGTTGAGCATCAGGTTTTCGTTGCGGTAATCGCTGTTCGCGACAGGCCCGTTGTCGTCGGTGCGCGAGGCGGAAACGGCCACACCGAAGCCCAGCAACTGTCCGCCGCCCGAGACCCCGAAGCGGCGTTCGTAATTGCTGCCGCCTTCGGCCAGCACGTCGAGATTCGGGGCGTCCGGCTGGCGGGTCACGAAAGTTGATCACGCCGCTATTGGCATAAGGTCCGTACAGCGACGATTGCGGCCCGCGAATCACCTCGATGCGGTCCAACGACTCGGTCGGAATGTGGGCGAAATCGAAATTGCCGCCGAACGCGTTCACCGGGACGCCATCGATCTGCACCAGGTTGAAATCGTTATAGCCGCCGCGAATGAAGAGGCCGGCCACTCCGCCCGTGGCGCCGGTCTGGCTGAAGGCCAGTCCGGGAATATAGCGCAGCAGGTCCACCGCCATCGGCTGGTTGCGTTGGCGGATCTCCGCGCTGGGAATAATGCTGACGCTGCCGCCTTGCTGGCTGGCGGTGACGTCGATGGCGGAGCCGACCACGCGCACCGAATCCACCACGGGAGCCAGCGCCAGTTTCACCGTAAGCGGCGACGTGGCGCCATCCAGGCGGACTTCCGCGGTGGCGAATCCCGGCGCGGTAATCACCAGCCGCCAGCCCGCGGGCACAGGGTCGGGAAGCTTCAGATCGAAGGCTCCGTTGGACGCCGAGACGGTTTGCTGTACCACGCCGACGCGGTCCACAACGGAAACTTGCGCGCCGGAAAGGGGCGCGGACGACGGATCGACGACCGTACCTTGAAGCGAAGCCGCGGTAAGGCAGGCGGAAAAAAACAGGCAGCCAGCCAGCAGGCTGGAAAGACGTAGATTCACTTAAGGCCCCTCCCACGAGAGCCGATCCATGCAATCTCGCTGGCCGGTCTCCTGACTTGCGCCTCATCGGACCGTCCGGCCTTCCCATTCCACGAAGTGGAACAGTGGCTTGAGTCGAACGGCCCTCCGCGCTTACAGTAGCGGGGCTGTGCTGGATTCTCACCAGCTTCCCGTGCACCAGCGTGAATTTAACTACATTCCAATAGTACACTATCCTTATAAAGCCATGTGGAAGCCGAAGATCGTACCAGGGCGACTAGTACTCGCGCTTGGTCTAGCGGTGACGTTTATACCCGCATTCGGTGCGGACGCCAAGCCGGACAGGAAGAAATCGCAGTCTCAGTTGCAGCGGGGGCTGCAGGCGGAGAAAGTGGGCCGTCGCGACGAGGCCATCGCTGACTTTTCCATGGCGATTCAGGCCGACGCTGCCAACGCCGCGGCCTATCGCGAGCGCGGCAAACTGTACCTGGCCGGCGGGCAGAAGGATAAAGCCATCCCCGACCTGGAAAGGGCCGTGCAACTCGCGCCTGCCGACGGAGCGGGTTATGCCGCCCGCGGCGAATACTGGGCTCTGACCGAGAACCACGCCCGCGCCATCCAGGACTTCAGCACCGCCATCAGCCTCAAGATAGAGCGCACCGAGGTTTACACGGGGCGCGGCAAGAGCTATCTGGCGACCTCTCAGTTTGACAAGGCGATCGACGATTTCACCCAGGCGATTAAGCTGCGCCTGGACAACCCCGAACCATACAAAGGCCGCGGCATGGCCTACGCCGCGCAGGGCAAGTACCGCGAGGCGGTGGACGATTTCGACCAATGCCTTCGCCACCGTCCCGATTACCAGGACGTCTATGTGGAGCAGGCGCTGGCTTATACCGCGCTCAACGATTTTCCGCGCGCCGAACAGAGCCTGGATTCGGCGCTGCGGCTGCAGCCCGAAGATGTGCGCGCCCGGCGGGTCCGCGGGCGCCGTGCGCGAGCGCCTGCGCGACGATCTGGGCGCCCTGGAGGATTACACCGAGGCGATTCGGCTGGACCCCAAGGACGAACGGTCGTACCTGGCGCGCGGCTCGGTTTACGCGCGCATGCAGAAATATCAGGAGTCCCTGCAGGATCGCGACAAGGCCGTGCAACTTGCGCCGCGAAGCGCCGAAGCCCTGGTCGCGCGCGGCAGTTCCTATCACTTGCTGGGCCGGCACGAGGAAGGCCTGAAGGACCGTACCGCCGCGATCGCCCTGGATCCCAACTATGCGCTGGCATGGGAAGCGCGGGGCAACGCCTATTACATGCTGGGCCGGTATGACGACGCCGTATCGGATCTGCAGCGTGCCGCCGAACTCGAACCCGGCAATCAGGAGACTCGTCACCTGCTGGATCAGGCGCAGGCGGAAGTGGATGCCATGGTCAAGAAGGCGATGGCCAAAGAGGCTGCGCCGGATACCCATAAATTGACCCTGCCGGCGCCGGTGGATGGCGCTCCAGCGCCCCAATCGACGGTAGCGGTGACCAAGCCCGAGCCTCCGAAGGCTGAGCCGGCGAAGGTCGAACCGCCCAAAGCTGAGGCTCCGAAACCTGCACCGCCCAAGCCCGAACCTGTCAAGACTGAACCTGTCAAAACTGCAACCGAACCGTCCAAGACTCAACCGGTCAAGACTGAACCGCCGAAGGCCGTGCTACCCAAGCCCGAGCCACCCAAGCCGGTGGCGGCCGGAAACGCCGTTTCGCTGAATGCGCAAGGCCGGCAGTTCCTGACGGATGGCAACTTCCCCAAGGCGATCGAAGTGCTTACGCAGGCGATTCAGCTCGACCCGCGATTCTCCCTGGCGTACAACGCTCGCGGCTTCGCGCAGTACCGTCTGAAACACTACACTCAGGCCATCGCCGATTTCGATGAAGCCATCAAGCTGAATCCGGCATACGCCAACGCTTACCAGAATCGCGCCGCCGCCCGCCGCGCGTCCGGTGACAAATCGGGCGCCGATGCCGACGCAGCCAAGGCCAAAGAACTGACGACGCGGTAAGGGCACCGGGTCATATCACATAGGGCTGGCATTCCAGCGCCGCCATTTCCTTGCGCCGCGCCTTCTGAACGTGTTCGATCTGGGCCGCGGTCCGCTTGTTGGTCCTGGCGTGGAAAGCTATGATCCGCTGCAGGCGCATCAAGGAGAGGTCGGTCTTCTCGCTCCTGGGCATCTGCAGCATTACGGCTTCGATGCGCCGGTAGCGCCGAAGCTGCCACTCATCCTCGATCAGCATGTCGACCTGGAATTTCTCGGGACCGTCGCCCGGAGCGAAGCGGTCGAAATATTCAGCCTGGAGCGCGGCGAACTCTTCCGGCGATTCGCCGGGGATGCAATGCTTCTTGGGATCGAGGTCCGATTTTAAGCGCGGTTTGATCAGAAACAGTTTTCTGGTTGTCATCAACTTTCCTCAGCAAGCTTACGGTAACAACCGGGCAGGCTCGACTCTGAAATTCCAGTCTGTAAGTTATTGATGGGCCGTGAAATAAAATACCTCGACCTATGGCACCCGCGCAAACCACAAGTTCCACAAGCGCGCGCGATGCAGTTGAATCCCCTGCGGACGGCCCTCGGAATCGCGGATGAAGTGCAGCGACCACGGTCCCACCACGAAGCGGTCCGACCCTATGGCATCGAGCGGGATCTTCCAGCCGGCGCTGGTGGTGATCACGAGGCTGCCCTGACGGAACACCAGGGTCCAGTCCGCTCCGGCGTCGGGGGATCGATATTCGCCCGCCAGCGCGGCAAGCTGGTCGGCGTGCATCGAAACGGGTTCCAGCCGCTGGTAGGCCACCGGGAGAGCGCCGTCCCACTGCAGGGACATGCGATCGGTGGAGAGCATGGTGAGCGTCAGACGGAACCCGCCGTCGTCGGTGAAAAGCTGCCGGCGATTGAGCGGGTACAGCTTGTACCGTTCCTCCGCGGTATCGATCGTCATGCCGTCGATACCGCTCCAGGCGCGAAGAATCCATCCCTGCCGGGACTCCCAGACGCCATCCAGTTCGGGGAACGGCGTGGTGGGATAGTCCACGTCGGCGGCGCCCCTGCGCGGCCTGAGGTGCCCGGTCAGATAGATGGCGGCGATGCGCCGGTTCAGCGCCGGGGCGTCGGCATCCCCGCGATTGCAGAGGAAGATGCTGGAGAGCTGGTAGCCGGGAAACTGGGTAAAATCGGCGCGATAGCCAGGGAGCAGGCCGTCGTGGCTCACCACGCGCGCTCCGCGGTAGCGTCCCACCGAAAGCCCCGCGGCATAGCCCACCGGTTCGCCCGAGCGCAGGCGTCCGCTGGTCTCCATAAAGGCGATGAAGCGGCTCCCGCCTACCTTGCCGGTATACAGGTTTTGATCCCAGAGCCGCAAGTCTTCCAGCGTGGTGCGCACGCCGCCGTCTCCGTTCGTCAGCGGCGGCGGACCCGTTTTGCGAAACTGTTCGCCTTGCACGGCTATAGCCCAGCGCGCGAACACCGGCGGCCGCCACTCCCCCTGAAACGACGTGTGTGTCATGCCCAGCGGCCGGAAGAGATGCTCCTCCGCGAAGGCGGCCAGCGATTCGCCGCTGGTGCGCTCCACAATCAGACCCAGCAGGAAGTAATCGGTATTGGTGTACTCGTAGTCGGTTCCCGGTGGAAAGTTGAGCGCGCTTTGCGAACGCAGCAATTGCAGGCTCGCCGCGCCATCCAGCGACTGGCGCAGACGGCCCGCGATTTCCAGTAATGGATTCAAGTCGCGCAATCCGCTGGTGTGATGCAGCAGGTCGCTCAACGTGATGCCGCCGGCATACTCGGGCAACTCGGGGACGAAGCGCCGTACCGGGTCCTCCAGCGCCAGCTTGCCGCTCTCCACCAGGAAGTAAAGCGAGGCGGCCGTGAACTGCTTGCTCATGGACGCCACATCGAACTGCGTATCGATGGTGATGGGCTGGCGTGCTTCCAGGTTGGCCAGCCCGAACGCTGCGCTGTACAGGAGCTTGCCCCTCTGCACCACACCCACCACGCAGCCCGGACCGTCCTTCACACGCAACGGGGCCAGCAGGTCATTGACGGCATCGGCGCGGTCATCGGCGCGCAACGCGGAGAGCACGCACACCGACACAAGAATCGCGAGGACCCGCGCCCCTCCGCACGCCATGCGTCAATTGTACTGTGAGTTTACTTCAACAAATTTGACGATTTGCCGGCGAAGTCCAGCACCCATCCCGGAAAGATGCCCAGGAACAGGGTGCCGAGGGCCGGCAAAATCATTGCCAGTCTCAGCGACGGGAGTCAGCGGCTCGATGTCGTTCACGGCCTCTCCGGGCTCGTGCATGTACATCATCACCAGAATCCGCAGGTAGTAATACGCGGCCACGGCGCTGTTCAGCAGGCCCAGCACCGTCAGCCAGACCAGGTGCGATTCCAGCGCCGCTTTGAAGATGTAGAACTTGCCGAAGAAGCCGCCGGTGAGCGGCACGCCGATCAGCGACAGCAGGAAAATGGTCAGCATGGCGGCGGTCAACGGCTGCTTCTGCGCGAGCCCCTTGAAGCTTTCGATGTCCTGGTACTTCTCGCCGCGTCCCGAAAGGTGGCTGACCACGGCAAACGCGCCCACGTTCATGAAGGCATAGCCGGCCAGGTAGAACATGGCGGCGGCGGTACCCACATCGCTTTGCGCCGTGAGCGCCACCAGCACGTATCCGGCATGCGCGATGGAGCTGTAGGCCAGCATGCGCTTCACGTTGGTCTGCAGGAGTGCGGCGAAATTGCCCACCGTCATGGAAAGCAGCGCGCAGATCCACACCAGCGGCACCCACCCGCCGGCGATCGGCTCGAAGGCCGTCATGAAGATGCGCAGGAAGACGGCGAAGGCGGCGGCCTTGGGTCCCGCGGAGAGAAACGCGCTGACCGGTGTGGGCGCGCCCTGATATACGTCCGGCGCCCAGATCTGGAAGGGCGCCGCGGACACCTTGAAGGCCAGCCCGACGAACATGATGGCCGCCGCCACCCCGATAAATACCGGCGAAGGCGCGTTCGGCCCCAGGATTACGCTGTGTACCGCGGAGAGATTGATGGTGCCGGTCGCGCCGTAAATCAGCGCCACGCCATAAAGGAAGAACGCCGTGGCGAACGAACCCAGCAGAAAATATTTGAGCGCGGCTTCGTTGGCGCGCTTGTCGTCGCGCAGATATCCGGCCATCACGTAGCTGGCGATCGAGGAAATCTCCAGGCCGATGAAGATGATGATGAGCTCGTTGGCCGACGCCATGATGCACTGGCCGGCCACGGAGAAAAGCAGCAGGGCGTGGAATTCGCTGGTTTCCGCATCTTCCCGCTCCAGGAACTTGTACGCGGGCAGAACCGTCAGAATGCCCACCACCATCACCAGCACACTGAAAAATGTGGCGAACCCATCCACCACCAGCAGGCCGCCGAACGCCGGCCCCTGGTGCGCGTAGCCATACAGCGCGCCGCCGATGCCCGCCAGCAAGGCCAGAATGCTGAGATGCCCGAAGAGGCTCGACGAGCGTTTGTGGATCACCGGATCCAGCACCATCAGCAGCGTGCCGGCAATGGTGAGGATCAGTACCGGCAGGAAGCGCGCCAGGTCCATGGTGCCGGCGAAAGAACTAACGGGCACGGGCCACCTCCGCGCGCTTCACGGGCGGCAGAGCCACCCGGAACGGCACATTCACCTGGGTTTGGCCCAGCACCCGCGCGTCCACCTTGCCCACCGGCGGCAGGAACGATTGCGAATAGATTCCCATCCAGAACATCATCACGATCAGCGGCACCACGGCGGCCCATTCGCGCAGCTTCAGGTCCGGCACGTGCGCCCGCACCTCCGCGCCCAGCTCGCCGTAAAAGACGCGCTGGTACATCCAGAGCATGTAGCAGGCGGAGAGAATCACGCCGATGGATGCGTAGACGGTCCACGTATAATTTGCCAGGGCCGTTCCCTGCAGCACGAGGAATTCACCGACGAAATTGTTCAGCATCGGGAGCCCGATACTGGCCAGCGTGGTGATCAGGAACATGGTCGAAAGCCAGGGCGCGGCCGTAGCCACGCCGCCAAAATCTTTGATTTCGAGGGAATGCCGGCGCTCGTACAGCAGGCCTACGCCGATGAACAGCGCGCCCGTGGAAATGCCGTGATTCAGCATCTGGTAGACCGCGCCGTCCAGGCCCATCTGCGTGAACGTGAAGATGCCGAGCACCACGAAGCCCAGATGGCTCACCGAAGAGTAGGCCACCAGCTTCTTCAAATTGGGCTGCACCATGGCCACCAGCGCGCCGTAGATGATTCCGATAATGGCCAGCACCACAATCCAGGGGGCGCAGGTGCGGGCCGCGGCCGGGAACAGCGGCAGGCAGAAGTGCAAAAGTCCGTAGCAACCCATCTTCAGCATGACCGAAGCCAGCATCACCGAACCGGCCGTGGGTGCTTCCACGTGCGCATCCGGCAGCCAGGTGTGCAGCGGGAACAACGGCACCTTGATGGCAAAGGCCACGAAAAAGGCCAGGAAGAGCAGCATCTGCTCCACCGGAGCCAGCCGGAGTTGTCCGCTCAGCAGCATTTCCAGAATGGCGGGATAGCTGAATGTTCCGGTGCGATTGTAGAGATAGATGATGGCCGTCAGCATGAGCATGCTGCCGGCCATGGTGTACAGGAAGAATTTCACCGCGGCATAGATGCGCCGCTCGTGTCCCCAGATGCCAATCAGGAAATACATGGGCACCAGGGAGAATTCCCAGAACACGAAGAACAGGAACAGGTCCTGCGCGATGAACACGCCGATCAGGCCGAACTCCAGCAGCAGCAGAAACGCGAAGAACTCCTTCACGCGCGACCTGGATGGAGTTCCACGAGATCAGCACGCAGAGCGGCGTCAGGAAGGTGGACAGAATCACCAGCCACAGGCTGATCCCGTTGGCGGAAATGGCGAAGTGGATGTTGGGCGAGGCGATCCACGGCACGTCGACCAGGAACTGCTCGGCGGACGATCCGCGGTCGAACCATGCCAGCAGGCCCACCGAGGCGGCGAAGGTAGCCAGCGAACTCACTAGCGCCCACATCCGGCTGGCCTGCGGCGAAGAGCGGGGCAACAGCAGCGCGATCAGGAAACTCGCCAGGGGCAGCGCCAGAACCAGGGTTAGCAGGTTCATCGCACGCCTCCCAGGAAGAACAGGACCGCGCCGATCACCGTCACCGAGCCCAGCAGCACCCAACTGGCATAGCTGCGGATATTGCCCGATTGCATCCGCCGCAGAACGCCGCCCACGCCGCGCGAGAACGTCCCCACGCCATTTACCATGCCATCGATGAATCCGGCGTCCAGGGTCTTCCACAGCACCACGCGCGACCCGTTCACTACGGGGCGAACGACCGCGGCATCGTAAATCTCGTCCACGAAATATTTGTTGTAGACCAGTGTGTAGAGACCTTTTACGCTATCCGCGAAGGACTCCGCCATGGACGGCTTGAGCACGTACATGAGGTACGCCAGCGCGATCCCGCCGAGGCCGAACGCCACCGAGACGGCCATCAGGGTGGAATCCTCGGGCACTTCGCCGGTCGGGAAGAACTTCTCCAGAAACGCCGGGATCCTGATGAATCCGCCGGCCAGCGAGAGCGCCGCCAGCACCACCAGCGGCAGATACATCACCGGAGGCGATTCGTGCGGATGCTCGTGGCCGCGATAGGTTCCGAAGAACGTCATGAACATGGCGCGGAATACGTAAAACGCCGTCATGCCCGCCGTCACCACGCCCAGCCAGTACATCCAGGGGGCATACCCGTGCGCGGCAATCAGGATGGCATCTTTGCTGAAGAACCCGGAAGTGAACGGAAAACCCGAAATGGCCAGAGACGCGCACAGCATCGTCCAGAACGTCCACGGGATTTTCGTGCGCAGTCCGCCCATGTTGCGCATGTCCTGCTCGCCGGAAAGGGCGTGAATCACGCTGCCGGAACCGAGGAACAGCAGCGCCTTGAAGAACGCGTGCGTCATCAGGTGGTAGATGCCCGCCGAAAACGCGCCGCAGCCCACGCCCACGAACATGTATCCAAGCTGAGACACCGTGGAGTAGGCGAACACTTTCTTGATATCGTTCTGCGCCAGGCCGATGGTCGCCGCGAAAAACGCGGTGGCGATTCCGATCAGCGCGATCGCGTGCATGGCCTCGGGCGCGTGCACGTAGATGGGCCAGGAGCGGGCGCACATGTAGACCCCGGCGGTCACCATGGTGGCGGCGTGGATCAGCGCCGAGACCGGCGTCGGGCCGGCCATGGCGTCCGGCAGCCAGACGTACAGGGGAAGCTGGGCCGATTTTCCGCACGCGCCTACCAGCAGCAGAAATCCGATGGTCGTGAGCGTGGCTTCACTCGCTCCCGGCGCCTGCTGGAACACGGTGGCGAAATCCACGGAACGGAAGGTCACCATGATGAGGAAGATCGGCCAGGGAAAATCCAAAGTCGCCGATGCGGTTGACGATGAACGCCTTGTTTCCGGCGTTGGTGGCGAATTTCTTATCGAAGTAAAAACCGATCAGCAGGTAACTGCACAGGCCCACGCCTTCCCACCCCACGAAGAGCAGCAGGAAATTCGCCGCCAGCACCAGGGTGAGCATGAAGAACATGAACAGGTTGAGGTAGGCGAAGAAGCGGTAGAACCCGCCGAAATTCGGGCCGTGCTCGTGCGCCATGTAGCCGATGGCATAGATGTGGATCAGCGACCCGATTCCGGTGACGACCATGAGCATGACCACGGTCAGGCGGTCCACTGCCATGTCGCAGCCGATATTGACGAAGCCGCTCTGGATCCAGGTGAAATAATGCTCTGTGTAGGCGGTGTTCAAATCGCCCAGCGCCAGAATGGTCTTGAGCGCCCAGGCGAACGCAAGCACCACGCTGCCAATGGCAACGGTGCTGACCAGGCCTTTGGAAAAGCGGCGTCCAAACACGCCGTTAATAAAGAAGCCCGCCAGCGGCAATATAGGAATGAGCCAGAGTTGCATCTAGTGTGTCCAGGGGCCGGGGACCGGCGACCAGGGGCCAGGGGCCAGGGGCCAGGGGCCAGGATTGTGTTCGTTGGGCTCAGCGTTGAACATATCTCAGTTTTTCATCGAATTGACGTCGTCGATATTCAGCGTGGCGCGGTTCTTGTACACCGTCAGGATGATCGCGAGCCCAACGGTCGCTTCCGCCGCCGCCACCACCATCACGAAAAATGCGAACAGGTTTCCGTTCACCTGCTTCAGTTGATAGGCGAAGGTGATGAAGGTCAGGTTGACGGCATTCAGCATCAGCTCGATGGACATGAATACCGTGATGATGTTACGCCGGAACAGAAAACCACTCACGCCGAGCACGAACAGCACGGCGCTCAACGTCAGGAACCACGAAACCGGAACCTCAGACATTTAGTCCAGCTCCTTTCGCGCCAGTACAATGGCGCCCACAATGGCGATCAGAATCAGGATGGAAGTGATCTCGAACGGCAGCAAGTAAGTAGTGAACAGCGCCCGTCCGATAGCCAGGGCGGTGCCGCCGCGAAAGCCGCCGAAATGCACCGTACTCTGCGGGTACAGCCGCTGCACAAAGAACGCCAGCACCCCGAGCAGCGCGATCAACAGCGGCACTCCCAGCGCCTGCACCATCAGCGAGCGGCCCTTGCGCACCTCGGTACCGGCGTTCAGCAGCATGATCACGAAAATGAACAGCACCATGACCGCGCCGGCATAGACAATCACCTGCGCGGCGGCGATGAACTCCGCGCCCAGCAGGAGATACAAAATCGCCAGCGAGCCCATAACGCCGATCAGCGAGACGGCGCTCGAAATCGGATGCGTCTGCACCACCACGTTGATGGCGCAGACCACGGCGATAATCGCGAAAACCAGAAAAAGAATGACGTCCATTTCACGAAAACCAGGCAACCAGGAAGCCGGTCACCAGCAGATTCAACATGGCCACCGGGAAAAGGAATTTCCAGGTGAAGCCCATCAGTTGGTCGTAGCGGAAGCGCGGCAGCGTGCCGCGAATCCACATAAAGGCAAACAGAATCGCGCCCGTCTTGGCGCAGAACCAGAACAGCGGCAGCAGCCATGCCTGCACGATCGGCAGCAGAAAGATTCCGGCGATGATCAGGAAGATCACGCCGAACGCAGGGAAAGTGTATTTATCGCGTTTGCGCGCATAATTCAATCCGTGATACAGCGCGATCAATCCGGCGATGGCGAAGATCGCCGGCGGCACCAGCGACGAGCCGTATGCGGCCGGCCACGGCGCCATCCAGCCGCCCAGAAACAGCAGCGTGGCCATGCAGCTCACCGTGATCATGTTGGCGTATTCCGCCATGAAAAAGAGGCGAACTTCATGCTGCTGTATTCGGTGTGGAAGCCCGCTACCAGCTCGTTTTCGGCTTCCGGCAGATCGAACGGCACGCGATTGGTTTCGGCAAACGCGGCGATCAGAAAAATGATGAAGCTGAAGATCTGCGGGAAGGGTCCGTGCAGCACGTTCCAATGCAAGATGCTTCCCGCCTGCTTTTCCACCAGTGTCCGCAGGCTCAAAGTGTTGGAGATCAACAGCGGCGCCGCGATGGCCAGCGAAAGCGGCAGTTCGTAGCTGATCATCTGCGCCGAACTGCGCAGCCCGCCCAGCAGCGCGTACTTGTTGTTGGACGCCCAGCCGGCCAGCGCAATGCCGTACACGCCCATGGAAGAAACCGCCAGCACGAAGACCACCCCGATATTCAAATCGGTGAGCTGCATGAGTGTGGAGTGGCCGGCCACGGAGATCTCCGGGCCGAACGGAATTACCGAAATCGAAAGCAGCGCCATGGTGATGGCCAGAAACGGCGCAGCCAGGTACAACGGTTTATTGACGTAGGGCGGCACCAGGTCTTCCTTGGTGACCAGCTTGATCACGTCCGCCAGCGGCTGCAGCAATCCGTGCGGGCCCACGCGGTAAGGCCCCGGCCGCACCTGGATGTGGGCGATCACTTTCCGCTCGACCCACTGCAGGTACGCCAGGGTGGTCATGAGAACGGCAAAGACCACCAGCACCTTGATCAGGGTGATGACCACGAACGAATCTATCATTAGCGGCTCAAACGGCTTTCCAAAACTGTGTGCAGAACCTTAGAATAACGCCCGAGCGTGCCGGACGCGAATAGCCCATTATGGTCGGAATGCACCAGATCGGGCCGGAGTTCCACGGGCACGCGCCCGTTTACCGGGGCCGTCTGTGCAGCGCCGCCGGTGGCAATCACCGGCGTCGGAACTTCATACCCTGCGAACATTTTTGCGAATCTCAGCGAATACCGCATCGGGAATCCACGGCCCCAGCGCCCCGGCCACGCCCATTTCGCGCGCGATGAAGCCCATGATTTCCAGGTCCGGCTTGGCGCCCATGGTATTGATGGCGCGCTTGAGCTTCTGCACTTCGCCGGTCACGTTCGTCACGGTGCCGTTCTTTTCGTATGCGGAAGCCGCCGGCAGCACCACATCGGCCAGCGCCGCGGTCTCGGTCAGAAACATGTCCTGAACCACCAGGAACCCGGCCTTGCGCGCCGCACCGCCCTTGAACGGATTGGCTCCCACCACCCACAATGCGCTCAACTCCGCCGCCAGCATCTCTTCCAGGTGCATGCCCGGCTGCCCCGAAGCTTTGTAGCCCGGGAGAAGTTCCGGAGTCAGCCCCATGTCGATGGCGCCGCGCGAATTGGAATAATCCACCAGCGCGATATACTTCACCGGGATGCCCAGCGATTCGCCGAACTCCACCAGCTTGTGGACGTCTCCGCCCTTGAAGGAATCGTCGAACAGAATCACCAGCTCCGGCTCGGCCTTCAGCTTGTCGCGCAGTTGTTCCAGCGCCGCCAGGTAGTCCGCCGCCGAAGCCGTGCCCTGCGGATGGACGAATCGCGAGGGGTCGCTGTTTTCGGCCGCGGCCCCGGCGCGAACGCTCGCCACCGCGTACTTGTCTTCGCGCACGGTGCCCGCCGAGATGGCGTACACGTGCGCCTGATGATGCCGCCAGTTGGCGCGAATCTGGTTGGAGAGCAGGGGGTGCTCGGTGGAAAGATCGGCGCCCAGCACCACCACGGCCTTGCGCTCGTACAGGTCGGCCACGGTGGCCAGCTTGCCGGTCTTGCCGCTCAGCGCGTCCACCAGCGCTACCACGTCGCCGGTGCGATGGTGATCGATATGGTTGGTGCGCAGCACTTCGCGCGCGAACTTCTGCAGATAGTAATTCTCTTCGTTGCTGGTGTGGTTGCTGCCGATCACGCCGAAGCTGCCGCCATCGGCCAGCACCTGGTTGAACTGCTTCGCCACCTGGGCCAGCGCCTCGCTCCAGGAAACTTCTTCCAGCTTGCCGTTGACCCGCGCCAGGGGAGCCTGCAGCCGTTCGCCGGCGTCGTAAAAATCGAACGCATAGCGGCCCTTGATGCACAGGAACTCGCCATTGATGCCGGAATGGTCGCGATTGTTGCCGCGGATGATGCGGTCATTGCGCGTGCCTAGCGTGGTCTTGCAGCCATCGGCGCAGTGCGTGCAGATGGTGCCCACGTGGGTCATCTCCCAGGGCCGCGTCTGGTAGCGGTAGGCGCCGCTGGTCAGCGCGCCCACCGGGCAGATATCGATGCAGGCGCCGCACTCGTCGCACTCCAGGTGGTCGCCCGAACTGGGAGCGATTTCCGAAACCGCGCCGCGATTGATCACGCCCAGCGCGCCCACGCCCATGCCTTCATTGCAGACGCGGATGCAGCGGAAGCACAGGATGCAGCGCGGCGCATCGAAAAACACCACCGGCGAATACTGTTTTTCCGGAACGTGAATCTTGGTCTCGTTGTAGCGGCTTTCCCCGGCGCCGTAGCGGAACACCATGTCCTGCAGTTCGCACTCGCCGCCCTTGTCGCACACCGGGCAATCCAGCGGATGGTTGGTCAGCAGGAATTCCAGCGTGCCCTTGCGCGCCGCCTTCACCTGCGGCGTCTCGGTCCTCACCACCATGCCTTCGGCAACCGGAAGCGTGCATGCCGTCATCATCTTCGGCATCTTTTCCACTTCCACCAGGCACATGCGGCAGGCGGCCGCCAGCGTCAGCCCCTCGTAGTAGCAGAATGCCGGAATCTCAATCCCTACCGTCTTGGCGGCGTCGATTACCAGGGTCCCCGGGGCTGCCTGCACCTCGCGGCCGTCAATCGTCAGTTTTACCAGGTCTGCCATTACACCGTTACCATGTGATTCGCGTGCTCATAGGGGCACGGCTTGCCATCGAGATGCTCTTCGAATTCGTGCCGGAACTTCTCCACAATCGAAATCGTGGGCATGGCCGCGGCATCGCCCAGCGGGCAGAAGGTGCGGCCCAACATGTTCTTGGCCAGTTCGCCGATCAGGGGGATGTCGCTTTTCGTGCCCTGGCCCTGATGGAAGCGGTCCAGGATCTTTCGCAGCCAGGTGGTGCCTTCGCGGCACGGTATGCACCAGCCGCAGCTTTCGTGGGCGTAAAACCGCATGATGCGCAGCGCCGCCTTCACCATGCACGTGTCCTCGTCCATGATGATCACGCCGCCGGACCCGAGCATGCTCTTGCGCTGCGCCATGGAATCGTAATCCATGGTGGCGCCTTCCAGTTCCGCCGCCGTCAGCACCGGGCACGACGAACCGCCCGGGATGAATGCCTTCAACTTTTTCCCGTTGCGCATTCCGCCGCCCACTTCTTCGATCATCTGTTTCACCGGGAAGCCCAACGTCAGTTCGTACACGCCGGGCTTGTTCGACGTGGCCGGTGAGGCAGGTCAACTTGGTGCCGCCCGCTTTGGGGATTCCCAGCGCCGCAAAGGCCGCGCCGCCGTCGCGGAGAATCGCGGGTACGGCGCAGAAGGTCTCGACGTTATTCAGAATCGTGGGCGATTGGAATGCGCCCGAGACCGCCGGAAAGGGCGGCCGGATGCGCGGGATGCCGCGTTTGCCCTCGAGCGATTCCAGCAGCGCGGATTCCTCGCCGCACTCGTAGGCGCCCGCGCCGGTGTGCGTGTAAAGGTCGAAGTCGAAGCCCGTGCCCTGAATGTTCTTGCCGAGCCATCCCGCGGCGTACGCTTCGGCGAGGGCCTTATCCATGATGTCGATCAGGTAGCGGTACTCGCCGCGAATGTAGATGTAACCCTTGTGCGCATCCACCGAAAGTCCGGCGATCAGCACGCCTTCGATCAACTGGTGCGGATCGTTTTCAATCAGCAGGCGGTCCTTGCAGGTGCCGGGCTCGCTTTCATCGCCGTTCACCACAATGTACTTGGGCTTGGGTGAATTGCGCGGCACGAAACTCCACTTCATGCCGGTAGGGAATCCGGCGCCGCCGCGCCCGCGCAGGTTGGAGGCCTTCACCTCCTCGATGATTTTTTCCGGCGTCATCTTCGCCGCCTTGAGGAATGCCTGGTAGCCGTCGGTCTCCAGGTAAACCGGGAGCGTTTCGGAATTCGGCAGACCGAAGCGGCGCGTCAGCACCCTGGTCTCGAGCGGGCTGGGTTCGTTGTACAGCATTCGTTATTGCTTCTTCCTCAGGCTGTCCAGAAGCTGGTCCAGTTTTTCGGGCGTCACTTTGTGGTGGAAATCGTAATTCACCTGAATGGCCGGAGCCCACGAGCAGGCGCCCATGCATTCCACTTCTTCCAGCGAGATCTCTCCGTCCGCCGTCACTTCCTTGTGCCCGATTCCCAGCTTCTTGCAGGCGTGGTCCCACAACTTGTCGCCATCCATCAGCAGGCAACTGATGTTGGTGCAGACCTGCACGTGGTACTTCCCGAGCGGCTTCCTGTGCAGCATCGAGTAGTACGACAGCACCTCGTTCACCTGCAGCGGAGTCACGCCCACGCGGCGGGCCACTTCGTCGATCACTTCGTCGGAAATGTGAGCCCAACTCGTCCTGCGCGTAGAGCAGCATGGGGATCATGGCCGAGCGCTGGCGCCCCGGCGGATAGCTCGTCAGGAATTTGGCAAACCTTTCTTCCAGTTCCGGTGAAAAAGTCATTACCTGTCCGTATCGCCCAACACGAAATCCATACTGCCGATGGAGGCGATCACATCGGCGATCAGATGAACCCTCCACCATCTTCCCGGTGGCCTGCAGATTGCCGAAGCTAGGGGTCCGCATGTGCACGCGATAGGGATGCGTGGTGCCATCGCTCACCATGTAGAAGCCCAGTTCGCCGCGCGGCGATTCCACCACCTGGTAGACCTCGCCTTCGGGCACGCGGAACCCTTCGGTCACGATCTTGAAGTGATAGATCAGCGCCTCCATCTGGGTCTTCATCTTTTCCCGGTCGGGCAACACCACGTGCGGCGCATCGGCCTTCCACGGTCCCGCCGGCATGCCATCCATGGCCTGCTTGACGATGCGCGTACTCTGCCGCATCTCCTCGACGCGCACCTGGTATCGCCCGAACACATCGTTGCGATCGCTGGTGGGCACTTCGAAATCGAACTTCTCGTAGCTGGAATACGGCTCGTCCTTGCGCGCATCGATCTTCAGGCCGGCGGCGCGCAGCATGGGGCCGGTCACCCCGAGGTCCAGCATGTCTTCCAGGGAGATGTAGCCGACGCCCTGCGTGCGGCCGATCCAGATGGGATTGTTGGTCAGCAGATTTTCGTATTCGTCGATACGGCTGGGGAACATGTCGATGAACTTCTTGACGCGCGCAGTACCAGCCCCGCGGAGGCTCCAGCGCCAGGCCGCCGATGCGGAAATAGCTGGTCATCATGCGCTGCCCGCTGAACATTTCGAAGATGCGCAGAATGTCTTCGCGCTCGCGGAAACAGTACAAAAACACGCTCATCGCGCCGATATCGAGCGCGTGCGTGCCCAGCCAGACCAGGTGGCTGTTGAGGCGCGTCAACTCGGTCAGCATCACCCGCATCCACTGCGCCTGCGGCGGGATTTCCAGTCCCAGCAGCTTCTCCGCCGCCAGGCAGTAGCCCAGATTGTTGGAAAGCGGCGCCAGGTAATCCACGCGATCGGTCAGCGTCACACCCTGCTGGTACGTCTTGACTTCGAATTCCTTTTCGATGCCGGTGTGCAGAAACCCGATGTCGGGCGCGCACTTGACGCACCGTCTCGCCATCCAGTTCCAGCATCAGGCGCAGCACGCCGTGAGTGGACGGATGCTGCGGACCCATGTTGAGGACCATGCGGCGCGGTCCCGCCTGTACCTCGCCTTCTACTGCGATTTGTCCGGTGTCGCTCATGTCTAAACCCTCGACCCCGTTATCGGGTAATCCTTGCGCAGCGGATGCCCTTCCCAATCGTCGGGCATCATAATCCGGCGCAGATCGGGGTGCCCGATGAATTTGATGCCGAAAAGGTCGAAAACTTCTCGCTCGTACCAGTTGGCGCCGCGCCACACACCTGTCACCGATTCGATGACCGGATCTTCGCCGCGCACCAGGCACTTAAGCCGCACCCTGGCCTTGTGTTCCACCGAGTGCAGATGGTACACCACCTCGAACCGTGGTTCGGCCGGATACCGGTCTACCGCGGTGACGGTGCTCAAGCGAACAAACGCCTGGTCAAACTTCAGAAATCCGCACACGCTGGCGATCTTGCCTGGCGCGATCTCCAGGGTCAGTTCGTTCCGGTCGTATTTGCCGCCTTTGACAGCTTCCGCGTCGAACGCTTCCACCGCCAGAGCAACGGCGTGCTCTCGCAAATTGTCGGGTAGCATCTCGAGTTGTACTACGTTTCAGTGCTTGCGGCTGGTGATCTCGCTCGTGGCCCAATCCAGCGCGCCCTTTTTCCAGATGTAGAAAAACCCGGAAAGAATCAAAATAACGAATACCAGCATCTCGACGAACGCGAACATCTTCAGTTCGCGATAAACAACCACCCACGGATACAGGAAGATTGCTTCAATGTCGAACAAAATGAATAGCATCCCCACCAGGTAAAACTTCACGCTGAAACGGGAACGGGCATCGCCCGTGGGCGTGATGCCGCTTTCGTACGGCATGTCCTTCACTCTGTTGCGGACTTTCTTTCCCAACAGATACGACACGGTGAGGAGCCCGCCCGCGAGGGCCATCGCGAGCAGCGCCTGCACAAGGACAGGAAAATACAACTCCGTGTAAGAGTTAGGCATTCGTTTGAGGGAGAAGAAGACTCAAATTTGACTATAATGGTTGCAAAACGGGGGTGTCAACCGAGCATGAATATCGAAATCGTCATAAACGGCGAATCCAGCTCCACGCACGAAGGCCAAACGGTGCTCGGTCTGCTGCGGCAACTGAACCTCGACCCCGCCCGCGTGGCCGTGGAATTGGACCGCCGCATTGTGAAACAGCCAAAATGGTCTGAAACTATTTTGGCGCCGGGGGCCCGGCTGGAAATCGTGCAGTTCGTCGGCGGTGGGTAGGAGAAGGAATCTGCCCCAGACGTACGCAGACGGCGCGGATCGCTCATCCGCGTTCATCTGCGTCCATCTGCGGCCCAAAAGGAATGCTTACGCGAAGGCTCGGATCGCGGCAGCTTCGTCTTCATGCACGTCGAAGACGGTGTAGAGTTTGGTGATCTGCAGCAGGTCCTTGACGCGCTTGGTCAGGTTGAGCAACCGGAGTTGCCCGCCGCTATTGGTCACTGTAGTGAATCCCGAAACCAGCTCGCCGATGCCCGAGCTGTCGATATAAGATACTTCTCCCAGGTTCAAAAGGATCTTCTTCTGACCCTTCGTAACCAGGTCGCGCAAGGCATCGCGCATCGCGCTGGAACCTTCACCTAGCGTGATCCGTCCAGCCACATCCAACACCGTCACGTCTCCCACCTGCCGGGAACTCAACTTTACGCTCACTGAATATGCCTCCTTACAGAAACCCGCTCTACTTTGACACCAGGTACTTGACTAAAGTTACGTCCATGCCGCCTGCTTCGCCCCGCCGGATGTCGAACTCATCCATAAAAGAGCGGATCAGAAAAATCCCTCGTCCCGAAGTCCGGAGCAGATTCTCCGGAGCCAGCGGATCGGGCAGACTGGCCAAATCGAAGCCTTCGCCTTCGTCCGATATCCGGATGACGAAGCGATCCGGAGTATGAGAAACCGACAACCGCACCTTCTTATTCGCGTTATACCGATTGCCGTGGACCACCGCGTTCACCATCGATTCCCGCACGGCCATTCCGATCTTCATCAGGTCTTCATCCCGGAAGCCTGCCCGCTCCGCCATACCCGTAGCGAGTTCCTCCGCGCTATCCACGCTTTCCAGCGACGATTCCAGAAACCGTTCGACCGTTTCCGGAGTGTGGCGCATATTTTCACGCATACATAAGACGGCCGGGATGCGCGGCCAAAGCGAATCGTCAGAATAAATTACCAGCCGTGCGAAAGTCAAGGAGCGCTTTTTCGCGCGGCCGTTGAATCACGTTACAATCGGGCTTGACGTCTCAGGAAGAAATCGATCTGGCTCGTTCGCTGCTCGCCGGCGAACCGGACGCATTTGAACGCTTCGTCCAGCATTTCCGCTCCAAGGTATTTCGCTATAGCTGGCTGGTTTGCGGGCATGCCGACGATGCCGAAGAAGTGGCGCAGGAAACGCTGCTGCGCGTCTTCCAAAACCTGGACCAACTGCGCGATCCCGAGCGCATCCGGCCGTGGGTCTTCCGGATCGCTCGCAACGCCTGCCTGATGCAGCGCCGCAAGAGCGTCTTCGCGCCTTCGGAAGAAATCTCCCTGGACGATACCCCCCACGAGGCGCCGGATTCCGGCGCGCTGCCCGATTTCTCCCTTCTCCAGCGGGAACTCCGCGCCGTTCTGGACCGCGTCATCCTGGAACTTCCGCCCTCCCTGCGCCCCGTGGTTCTCTTGCGCGACATGGAGGGACTCTCCACCGAGGAAACCGCGCACATCCTGGACGTAAGTCAGGATGTGATCAAAACCAGGCTGCATCGCGGCCGTCAGGCCATGCGCCAGAAACTGGATTGCTACGTGAACAATCGCTGCCTGGAAGACCAGCCCAGTCCCGATGCCACTCCGCTGAACGCCGCCGAACGCCAGGCGCTCCACGCCGAGTGGCGCAAAGCCCTTGTGACCTGAGTCACTGCCCGCCGTCCAGCCAGGCTTTACTCTGCGGTTTGGGAGGTGGCATGATGCCGGCGACACGAAAGAGACTTCTGAAACGGGCCCTTCCCGACCGGTCGCAAGCGCTCCGCCGCGGAATGCAGTTGGCGTTTCTGCTCCTGAACGTGTGGATTTGCGCCCAATTCTACCTGTTTGTCCGTTATTACGAGACCGGCGGCTCGGGAATCCACGCCACCCGTCCCCCCGGCGTGGAGGGCTGGCTGCCTATCGCCTCCCTGATGAATCTCAAGGTGCTGCTGGCTTCCGGCCGGATGCCCGCGCTGCATCCCGCCGGCATGTTTCTGCTGCTGGCATTCCTGGCCATCTCCTGGATCTTCCGCAAAAGCTTCTGCGGATGGCTCTGCCCCATCGGCACCATCTCCGAGTACCTCTGGCGGCTGGGCCGGCAGACCTTCGGACGCAATTTCCGCCTGCCGCGCAAGCTCGATATCGGCCTGCGCAGCCTGAAATACCTGCTGCTGGCGCTATTCTTCTACGCGGTCGGCTCCATGAGCGTACCGGCCATCCACGCCTTCCTGGAAGGTCCCTACGGCGTGGTGGACGATGTCAAAATGCTGAACTTCTTCCGGTTCCTGGGACTCACGGGCGGTATCGTCCTGGCGGCTGCTGGTGGTGGCTTCGGTCTTCGTGCAGAACTTCTGGTGCCGGTTCCTGTGCCCGTACGGCGCCCTTATGGGATTGGCGGCCCTGGCCAGCCCGGTGCGCATCCGCCGCGATACGTCGCTGTGTATCGATTGCGGCAAATGCAGCAAGTCGTGCCCTTCGGCGCTGCCGGTGGACCACCTGATCACCATCGCGTCGGTGGAATGCACCGGCTGCCTGCAATGCGTGGCCTCCTGTCCCGGCTGCCGGAGCGCTGTTCCTCTCCGCGCCACGCCGGCGCCGCGTACCGGCCTGGGCCGTGGCCGCCGGGATTGCCGGGCTGTTCCTCGGGCGTCACCACCTATGCCCGGCTGACCCACAACTGGCGTACCGACCTGCCGGAAAGGGTCTATTTCGAGCTGATTCCTCACGCCAACGAATTCGAGCACCCCAGGTAAGGGGCTGCTTCCTTCAGCAGGCCGAGTTGCTGCGCATATCCAGCACTTCCCGCACCTTGCGCGCCAGGGCGTCCGGCATGAAAGGCTTCTGCAGGAATGCCGCGCCGGATTGCGGAATCCCGTGGTGCACAATGGCTTCGTCGGTATAGCCGGAAATGTACAGCACGCGCATATCGGGACACACCGGCGCCATCTGCTTCACCAGGTCGGGCCCGCTCATCTCGGGCATCACCACGTCCATCACGGCCAGATCGATCTTGCCTTGCAGTTGCTTGCAAAGGCGAATGGCCTCTTCGCCGCGGGTGGCTTCCAGCACGTGGTAGCCGCGCGCCGTCAGCACATCCACAATCAGCTTGCGCACGCGCGCTTCGTCTTCCACCAGCAGGATGGTCTCCACCCCGTTGAGCGCGCTCTCCGAGGGCGCCTTCTCGGCGGCAGTCTGCGCCTTGGTTTCCGCCAGCGGCAGGTAGATACGGGCGGTGGTGCCGTTGCCGAGTTCGCTGAACATGCCGATGGCGCCGCCGCTCTGCCGGATGATTCCGTACGCCGTCGCCAGTCCCAGACCGGTGCCGCTGCCCGGGCCCTTGGTGGTGAAGAACGGCTCGAAGAGGTGGCTCTGGGTCTCTTCGTCCATGCCCACTCCGGTATCGGTGATCGAGATGGTGACGTGCGGACCCGGCGGGCACGCCCAGATGCTTCGCCGAGAAGTTCTCGCCCAGGTGAACGGTGCCCGTCTCGATGGTCAGCTTGCCCCCGTGGGGCATGGCGTCGCGCGCATTCACCACCAGGTTCATGATCACCTGTTCCAGCCGGCCGGGGTCGGCCGTCCACGGTGTCCTGGGCGGCGGCGGGGATGGTTACCAGGTCGATATCCTCGCCGATCAGCCGGCGCAGCATCTTTTCGATCTGGATGATGAGATCGTTAACATGCACCGACGCGCGAAACCATGGGCTGCCGCCGGCTAAACGCCAGCAACTGGTGAGTGAGCGCGCCTCCCCGCTCCGCGGAGCGGCGGATCTCTTCCAGCGCGGTCCGCTGGTTATCCTTCAGGTCGCGGCTGGTCAGCAGAAGATCGCTATAGCCGGTGATGACGGTCAGGAGGTTGTTGAAATCGTGAGCCACGCCGCCCGCCAGCCGGCCCACGGCCTCCATCTTCTGGGCCTGGTGGAACTGCTCTTCCAGACGGATGCGGTCGCGGCGGGATTTGGCCGCCCGGATTTCACGCTCCACCGCCGCATTGAGCCGCATCAGGTTGCTGCGGGTCATGTGGTCGGCCGCCCCGGCCTTCAGGGCAGACAGCACGTCCGAATCCTTGATCTTCCCGGAAACCACGATCACCGGTAGGTCGATGGCCTTTTCCTGGATGGTGCGCAGGGCCTGCAGCGCGCCAAAATCCGCCAGCAGCGAAGTCGCTGATGGCAATATCCCAACTGCCTGTCAGGGCCTGATTGCAGGTCGGCCTGGGTGGTGGCCCGGCCGAAGGTGGGTTGATATCCTCCTCGCTCCAGCTCGGCGCTTATCGCGTCGACGCCCGCTTCACCGATAAATAATACCCGAATCGGCTGAGACATCGTTCTGATCCCTTAGAGTAAACGATCGCACCTTGCAGGGTAAGCCCCAAAGAGTAATTCCCGGTGCATTAACTAACGGACATTAATCCGGTACTGAAATCACACTTTACAGCGGGAGCTGTTGGAGCAGCGGGCGGAAAAACCTGCTTTATGAATGAGATGCCGGTTGCGGTAGCGGCGTCGATATTGTCTTCGCGAACCGGAACCACGACCCTCACCAGCGCCGTATCGCTGCGATGGTAACGCATGGCATCGGCCACCAGCCAGAACTTCGCCGCGAACTCATTGGCGATGACGCGGTTATGGCTCTGGTACCAGTACAGCACCACGTCTTTTTCCATGCCTTGTTCGACCACGTAACGGTTTATGCGGACCGGGCCCGGCCAATCGGGAACCGTGACCTGCGGCCGGTCGGCCGTGATCTGAGTCCAACCGGCGCCGGGCAGGCAGTTCTTCGGGGAATGCGGCGACTGCCCGGTGCGCTGCGTCTTGAAATAGGCGATGAAGAAGTACAGATCCCGGGTTCCCGCGGCATTCACGTAGCGCGGTTCAGGGTGTCATCGGCCCGCAGCACATCCTCTACTTCCTTTTCGATCGGCATGTCCTGAATCATCTGCCACTCGCCGACGTGGGCCGGAAAATTCGCCAGGGGCCCGACTGCGGGGATGATGTCCGACCGCCGGGCGACGGCGTAAAAGGCGATTGCCTGCAACAACAGCACTAACGTCAAAACACGCGCATACTTATTACTTAAGAAACCCCATGCCGGGCCCTCCTTTTGTCATGACGCTTCACGGTGCGCACCAGGAGTTGATGGAAAATAATCAGGAAAGCCAGTGCGATCATGAAAATCACCCAGCCTGTGGATTCGTGGAAAAAGCCTTCCGCCAGTTCGGGTTTCCACTGCGCCAGAATTCCGGTGACCGCCACGCGGCTGCCATTGGCCAGAATCGCAATGGGAATCGTGGCCAAGAACAGCACCACGCGGATCCACCGCTTCGGTTCGAAAAAGTGGCCGTAAACCAGCGCCAGAAACGTGAGCGAGAGCAGCGAGCGGATGCCGCTGCACGCCTCCACCACAGCCAGCGGACCGCTGGGCAGATCCAGAATGTTTCCCTTGCGCAAAACCGGAATGTCGAGCGCGGAAAGCGCCGACGCCGCCAGATAGCTGGCCACTTGCTGAAGGCGGAAAGGTGATCTGGTTATAAATGACGGCCGGAATCGGAATCATGAAGAACAGCAGAAACAGCGGAAAAGCCACTTTCTTCAGAATCTGCAGTGCCACCCAGCAGCCACACCGACGCCGATCAACGTAATGACGAACGCCGCGCGCGCCGAGGAAAGTTCCACCCCGAGAGTCGCCACCAGCAGTTGGATGCAGCCCCAAAACAACCACCAGAAGACCCCACCAGTTCGGGCAAGGCTTCAGGGCCAGCCAACTCCTCCCGCCGCTGCCACACGATGAAAGCGGAAATGACGGGCACGAAGAAACCGTGGCCCATGTCGTCATTAGTGGCCCACTCCCGTGCGAGAGCGTACAGAATGGGCGCGTAACACAGCACGATCAGCCCGCCGAACCAGGCAAGCTTAATCCAAGGCAATGGGCGCACCGGGGTATCGTGCAACGATGGTCGTACTCGACACTACTCGCATATCATACCAATCCAGTGGGCTTCCAGGGACTGATCAATAGGCGTACTAAACTGAATTAAGTGGAAGAAGAGATACTAGGAAAGGCTTACGACGCCCGGTTGATGCGCCGGCTGATGGGTTATATGCGGCCTTACCGGGGTCGCGTGGCTCTTTCCCTGGTGTTCCTGCTGGCTCAATCCGTGTTCCAGGTGATGGGCCCGCTGCTGACTAAGACCGCCATCGATAAGTATCTTCGACCCGAAGGCGCGACCCTCCTTTCTGGATTCGATGCTGCCCGCCGGCGCCTGGGCCGGGTCTCTCCCGCATCGGACTGCTCTACCTGGCCGTTCTGGCGGGAGTCTTTGTCACCGAATTCGCTCAGACCTACCTGATGCAGTACACCGGCCAGCTTGGCCATGTTCGACCTGCGCAAGCAACTCATGGAGCATCTGCAGCGGCTGGACCTCGCCTTTTACGATCGCAATCCGGTGGGCCGCCTGGTCACCCGTGTGACCACCGATGTGGATGTGCTCAACGACCTGTTCGCGTCCGGCCTGGTTACCATCCTGGGCGATGTGCTGGTGCTCGGCTTTCATTCTGGCCATCATGTTCCGGCTAAGCCCCCTGCTGGCCTGCATCATGCTGGGCGCCATGCCGCTGGTGATTCTGGTGACCGTGATATTCCGCCGCAGCGTGACCCAGAGCTACCGCCGCATCCGCGTGGCCATCGCCCGTATCAACGCGTACATTCAGGAGCACATCACGGGCATCGTGGTGCTACAGCTTTTCAATCGCGAGCGCCGGAGCACGGCGGAGTTCGAAGTGGTGAACCGGCAGCACATGGAGGCGTACAAAGACGCCATCACGGCCTATGGCTGGTTCTATCCGGTGATCGAGTTCATCTCCATGGTGGCCCTGGCCGGCATCCTGACCTACGGCGGATTCCGGGTCCAGGCGGGCGGCCTCACCCTGGGAGTGGTGGCGGCGTTCCTGCAGTACGGGCTGCGATTCTTCCGGCCGATTCAGGACCTCAGCGAAAAGTACAACATTCTGCAAGGCGCCATGGCGTCCTCCGAGCGCATTTTCAAGCTGCTGGATACAGAGGCCGCCATTCTTCCGCCGGCCCAGCCGCGTCCCGGCGTGCCGCGGCCATTGCGGCCATCGAATTCGACCACGTCTGGTTCGCCTATCACGGCGAGGACTGGGTGCTGCGCGACGTCAGCTTCACCATCGAACCCGGCGAAACCATCGCGGTGGTGGGCCACACCGGCGCCGGCAAGACCACGCTGATCAGCCTGCTGCTGCGCTTCTACGATATCCAGCGCGGCAGCATCCGCATTGGCGGAATGGACATCCGCCAGATGGATCCCCTGGAACTGCGCCGGCAGTTCGGCGTGGTGCTGCAGGATCCGTACCTGTTCACCGGCACGCTGGAAGAAAACATCCGGCTGGGCACGGAGAGCATCCGGCAGGAACAGGTGGAGGCCGCCGCCGAACAGGTCAACCTGCTGGATTTCATCCGCAGCCTGCCCGAGGGCTTCGCGCAACCCATTCGCGAGCGCGGGCAGCGGACTCTCCACCGGCCAGAAGCAGCTGATCAGCTTCGCCCGCGCGCTGGCGCACAATCCGCGCTACCTGATTCTGGACGAAGCCACCTCCAGCGTCGATACCGAAACCGAGTTGCGCGTGCAGCGAGGCGCTTGAACCGCATGGTGGAAGGGCGCACCTCCATCATCATTGCGCACCGGCTCTCCACCATCCAGCGCGCCGACCGCATCCTGGTGATGCACAAAGGCCAGGCTGCGCGAATCCGGCACCCATCAGGAACTCCTGGCGCAGCGCGGCATCTACTGGAAGCTGTACCAGCTTCAGTACAAGGACCAGGAACTGGCGCATGCCGGCAGCGTGCCGGGTGATGCGGCGGACTCTGAGTAGCGCGGAACGCGGAACGGGGGTTAGGGATGGGGGATGGGGATTTACCTTCGCACCGGCGGCTCGCTTGCCAGCAGCGAGAGTACTTCCAGAATTTCCGTTCGGGTGGAGGGATCGAACTCGAGATAGCGGCGGTCGCCCTGGCCGGGGATGAAATGGGTTCCGCCGTTGGGATCCACCTGGACCGTGCCGGGCTCTGACCGGGTGAAGTATCCATGCTCCGGCCGCACGGCTTCCAGGGCGGCGGTGAGATCCCAGGTAGGCCGGTCGTAGGGCATCTGGTGATAGGCGCGATACGATTCCGCGATAGGGTGCGGGCGGGCGTAGGCGAAATCGTGCTCGATGCTGGCGGCGGGATAGAGAAGCTCCCGCCCGATTTCGAATCCGCTGAAGACGATGGGCGTGGGCCAGCGCTCAAACACGGCTTTGGCGCGACTCGATATCGATGCGGACGTTGTACTCGGGCTCCCCTCCAGTGAAGTTGCCCGCCATGGCGACCACCAGCGCGACCTTTTCCTTGGCGAGCGCGGCGCCGCCCGGAGAGTTCAGCAGAGCGGCCAGATTGGTGCTGAAACCGGTCTGCACGATGATCACTTTTTGAGCGGAGTTGCGCAACAGGCGGCGGAGCACCGTGGGCGCGGGTTCGGCGGTTTTGTCCTCGGCTGTTGTTGCGCTGCGCAAGGCGGCGGCCATGTAGCCATCCCCGGCGCCGCCTTTGAGCGTTTCGATTGCGGCGCCCACGGGCAGGTCGGCGCGGCCATAGAACCGATTGATCATGCGCACGTACGGGACCGCCGCCGGATTGGCATTGGTGAGGGTGACGCCGATGAGTTGGCACTCGCCGCGATCGGTCAGCGCGTGCAGCATCGCCAGCGCCAGGGCATCGTCGATATCGTTGCCCATGTCGGTATCGAAGATCACCGGGCGGGCGGCGAAGCTGAGATTCGCCAGCAGCAGAGCCAACAGCAGGATGCGACGCATGTTCCCTAGCATATCGCCCTACAACCCGCTGGTATAATGAAAGTTCCCTGTGCAAGACTACATTCGGATTCGCGGTGCGCGGGTCCACAACCTGAAGAACATTTCGCTTTCTATTCCCCATAACCAAATCACCGTGATGACCGGTGTCTCGGGTTCCGGAAAATCCTCTCTCGCGTTCGACACGATTTACGCCGAAGGCCAGCGCCGCTATGTGGAATCGCTTTCGGCCTATGCGCGCCAGTTTCTGGAGCGCATGGAAAAACCGGAAGTGGAAGATATCGACGGGATTGCTCCCGCGGTGGCCATTCGCCAGAAAAACACTACGCGCAATCCACGCTCCACGGTGGCCACTTCTACCGAATCCTACGATTTTCTCCGCCTGCTGTTTGCCCGCATCGGCCATACCATGTGTCCCCACTGCGGTACGCGCGTGCGGCGCGATACGGTGGACGAAATTGCCGCGCGCCTGCTGACTTTGCCCGAGGGCTCCCGCTGGTACGCGCTGTTTCCCTGCGGCGATCATGCCTCCACCCAAGCCTTGCGCGATCACCTGTTCGAGTTGCGCAAAAAGGGGTTCACGCGCCTGTTTCAGAACGGCCGGCTGTTCGAGTTCTCGACTCCGGAATCGCTGCTCGATATCGACTTCAGCCACCCGGTGTTCGTTCTGGTGGATCGCCTGGTGATCGGCCCCGACCTGCATCAGAGGTTGGTGGACACCATCGAGATCTGCTATCGCGAAACCGGCGAAGTGATTTTCCAGAGCGCCGCCGGCGACCAGGCCCTGCGCTTCAATGAGAAGTTTCAGTGCAAGACCTGCCTGACCGAGTTCAGCGTGCCGGAGCCGATTCTGTTCAGCTTCAACTCGCCGTACGGCGCCTGCCCGCGGTGCCAGGGTTTCGGCAACACCATCGATTTCGACATGGACCGGGTCATTCCCGATAAGAGCCTTTCGCTCGATGAGGGCGCGGTGGACCCGTGGACCAAGCCCAAGCACCGGTCGTGGCTGGGCAACTTCCGCAAATCGGCCGGGCGCAAAGTGCGCTTCGACGTTCCCTTCTGCGACCTGAGCGATGCCGAGCGGGATGCCACTTACGATTTCATCCGCCGCTTCTTCGACCACCTGGAAACCAAGAAGTATAAGCTCCACGTGCGGGTCTTCCTCAGCCGGTATCGCGGATACGCGCTATGTCCGGAATGCAAGGGAGCGCGCCTTCGCAAAGAAGCGCTGTACGTGCGCGTGGGCGGAAAGAACCTGGCCGACATCGCGCGCATGAACATCGCCGAGGCTCACGATTTTTTCAGCCGCCTGGAGTTGAGCCCCGAGGAAAGCGGTATCGCCGACAAGATCCTGGTGGAAATCCGCCAGCGCCTGAAATTCCTGAACGACGTCGGGCTGGATTACCTGACCCTGGACCGCCTATCCGCCACGCTTTCCGGCGGCGAGGCGCAGCGCATCCAACTGGCTACCTGCCTGGGGTCGCGCCTGGTGGGCGCCTGCTATGTGCTCGATGAGCCATCCATCGGCCTGCACAGCCGCGACACCGGACGCCTGATCCGCATCCTTGAGGAACTGCGCGAACTGGGCAACACCATCGTGGTGGTGGAGCACGATCCGGACGTGATGCAGGCCGCCGACCACATTGTGGACCTCGGCCCCGGCGCCGGCGAGCATGGCGGCGAGATTGTATTCGAAGGCACGCTGGCCCAGCTCACCGCCGACGGCAACAGCTCCCTCACCGCCGGATATCTGCGGGGCGAGCGGCGGGTGGCGGCTCCGCGGGAGCGCCGGCCGGTCAATCCGAAGCGGGTGATGCGCTTCAGCGGCGCGCGGCTGCACAACCTCAAGAACATTCAAGTGGATGTGCCCCTGGGCATGATGGTGGCGATCACGGGCGTTTCCGGCTCGGGCAAATCCACGCTGGTGCACGACGTCATCTTCCGGTCGCTGGAGGCGCTGCACAAATCGCGCGAATCGGCCGGCGACGCGGCGTTCGAGGAAGCCGCGGGAGCGCTCGACAGCGGCCCCAAAATGACCTGCAAGAAGGTGGAAGGCGCGGACCGGATCACCAATACGGTGATGATCGATCAATCGCCCATCGGTCGCACGCCGCGCTCCAACCCGGTCACTTACATCAAGGCGTTCGACACCATTCGCGCGCTGTTTGCCTCCACCCGCGAGGCCGAAAAGCGCGGGTACACGGCGGGCCATTTCTCGTTCAACATTCCGGGTGGGCGCTGCGAAACCTGTCAGGGCGATGGCACGGTGACGGTGGAGATGCAGTTCCTGGCGGACGTGGAACTGATCTGCGACGAATGCAAGGGTACGCGATATAAGACCGGAATTCTGGAAATCAAGTACAACGACCTGAACGTGCACGAGGTGCTGCAACTGACCGTGCGCGAAGCCATGACATTCTTCCACGACACGCCCAGGCTGGTGCAGAAGCTGAAAGTGCTGGACGATGTGGGGCTGGGCTATCTGCGGCTGGGGCAATCGGCCACGACGCTTTCCGGCGGCGAGGCGCAGCGCGTGAAACTGGCGGCGCATCTGACCACTGCCAGTTGCGCGGGGACGCTGTTCATCTTCGATGAGCCCACCACTGGCCTGCATTTCGACGATATCGCCAAGCTGCTGGCCAGTTTTCAGCGGCTGATCGAAAACGGCGGAAGCCTGATCATCATCGAGCACAATCTGGATGTGATCAAGGCGGCCGATTGGGTGATCGATCTGGGCCCGGAAGGCGGCGCCGCCGGCGGCTCCATCGTCGCCCAAGGCACGCCCGAAGAGATTGCCCAGGTGGCCGCCTCCTACACGGGGCAATACTTGCGCAGAGCGCTCAGTTAGAATCGAACTGGGAGGTCCGCAATGCGATCCGTTTTGCTCCTGGCCGTCCTGCCTCCGTTTCTCTGCGGCGCGGTGCCGCTGCAGATTGTGCAACCGATCGTCAGCCAGTCCGAAGGCGGCGTGGCCGATGCGCCCGGCACGACGCACGTACCGGGTGAGATTCTCTTCTTCACCTGCCGGGTTGCCAATTTCGCCAAGTCTCCGGAAGAGAAGATTCACCTGGCATATTCGGTGCAGCCCTTTGACCCGAAGGGCGTGCCGCTCTCGGAAGTTTACAAGAATGAACTGACCGATGAAATCAGCCCGCAGGACAAGGAGTGGATGCCTCGTATCGCTACGGAAGTCGCCATCCCGCCGCTGGTGATGTCCGGCAATTACAAGATCGTGGTCAAGGTGGAGGATGTGTTCGGTCACACTACGGCCGAACTCTCGGTTCCCTTCCAGGTGCGCGGCCATGAAGTGGCGCCCAGCGATACGCTGACCGTGCGCAATCTCCGTTTCTTCCGCAACGAAGAAGACACCCAGCCCGTCGCCAAGGCGGACTACAAGGCCGGCAGCACGATTTGGGTGAAATTCGATATGACCGGATACAAGTTCGGTCCGGCCAATAAGATCGATGTCAGTTACATTTTCAAGATTCTGAGCGGCGACAAAGTCCTGTACACCAATCCGGAAGCCGCGGGCGACCAGACCGAATCGTTTTATCCAAAGATGTATGTTACCGGCGAGTTCAGCGTGCCGATCCAGCCGAGCGTAAAACCGGGTGAGTACGCCATTCAGGTGGAGGTGAAGGACGCGGTGGGCAATCAGAATTATCAAATCAAGCACGCGTTCACGGTGGAGTGATGGCGGGAGGAGTGGTGATTGGGGCGGATCCGCTGTCCATCGAAGACGTGGTGCGCGAGGCGCGCGAAGCGGCCGAAGTACGGGTCACAGGCGGAGCGAAGACGCATCGACAAGGCGCAGAAGGTGCCAACAAGCAAGTGAATGGATGCCTCGATGCAGCACAGACGACCGTCAATACTTTTTGCTTATTTGTGGTTCTGCTTTGCTGATTTCGGCTCTGCCACGGCTCAGACATTTGAAGCCGCCTCGGTTAAGCCAGTGGCGCAAGCCACCGTAGTTCGTGTGCGTCCGTCGCAAAGTGGCGGACCGGGATCGAGCGATCCGACCCATCGCGAGTCGAAGGAGACCGCTCTGTACCAGTTGGTAGTTGGCAAGAACGGCCCGACGTTCTTGACGGAGGCGAAGAAGCCCGAGGGAGAGCGGGGAACGGCCCCGACGGACATGCTCGCATGAGAGCGACCCAGGAAACCATGGACCAGTTTGTCAATTTTCTGGCGTTTCAGGTTGACAAGCCCGTGATAAACGCTACCGGGCTGGCTGGAAGGTACGACTTCATTCTTTCGTGGGTCGGTAGTCCTATTCCTTCCACTCCAGCCGGCGAAGGAGGAGCACGGGAGCCCGACCTGCAAGCTCAATCGGGACTCGGTTTGATGGGCGCTATTCAGAAACAGCTTGGCCTCAGGCGGACGAGGCAACATTTGATTCTGGTATGGTATGGCTATGGCGGTTGAGACGCTGATCCCAGTCGAGGAGTATCTGCGCACATCGTACTCTCCGGACGTGGAGTATATCGATGGCGAACTGGTGGAGCGCAACGTGGGAGATTGGCTACATTCGCTGGTGCAACGTAACATTATCATCGCTTTGAGCCGCCGGTATCCGCACATCTATGCCCTGCCCGAGTTGCGGTACCAGATCGCGAATACCCGCTTCCGGCTGCCGGACGTTTCTGTCCTTTTGCAGGCCCTCACCACGAGCGTGCTTCTTGATCCGCCCTTCGTGGCCATCGAAATTCTTTCGGAAGACGACCGGATGTCGCGGGTGATCGAACGGCTCCTGGAGTTTTCCGCGATCGGCACGCCGAATATCTGGGTGATCGATCCGCGCTTGAAAAAGATGTTCACCTTTCACGGCAACACGCTACAGGAAGTGGATGGCGACGCGATCGCCACTGCCGATCCGTGCCTGGAACTGACGCGCGCGGAGATCTTCCAGGAATAGCGTGCGCTGCCTTCTTGCTCTTCTTACGATTGCCGGCGCCTGCTCGGCGCAGCCCAAAGATCCCTGCTTTGCGTTCGAAGCCAGGGGTGACATCAGCATGGTCTGCCAGGGCAAGACCATGCAAGTCACACGTCGCGGCGATGTCCAGAGTTTCGCCGTGAGCGGCGAACAGGCCAGCCTCGCTTTCGTCAGCGGCAAACCCTCCACGGCCACCGTGGTGAATCTCAAGACCGGCGCCACCAAACGGGTGGAAAGCGTGGACGGCGTGGTCAGCACCTGCGGCGGAATTCTCCCGATTCCTCTGGGCGCGACAGGCAGCATCCAGGAACTGGTGACCGGCGCGGAGTTGACCTTCGCGCCCTATTTCCGCTTCCGCTGCAGTTCGGACCGGCGCGTGGTGGCAGGGATCGCACAGCACGAACTGTGGGCGGGAGTGCCGCCGGCCACGAAACTCGCCGCCTCGGGCGAAGTTCACGACCTGTATTTCAACGTAAGCCCGGACGGCAGCAGGATCGCCTGGTTTAACGACGTCCGGCCGCTCTGCGTGGCCGCGCCTCCGGGCCACGCGGAATGCGTGCAGCATGAGACCATGAGCGACCCTGTCTCGGTGAACGACGCCGGGGAGTTATTGGCGGCGGCGGGCACCGGCCGCGGCTGCGATTATAAAACCTCTTACAACTTCACCCCGGCAAAAACGGCCAACGGCGGAGACGATGAGTGCCTGGGCATCGGGTACTGGAAGCCGGGGATGCCGGCGATCGTGTTTCTTCAGGACATCGGCCGCAATCCGCAATGGCTCCGGCCGGAAACGGCGAAGCTGCTCAGCGACTGGGCGGCGCGTCAGGTCAAATCCCGGTAAGCGCGGCGGACATCTTCCAGCAGGACCTCCATATCGCGGCGGGTGGTGCGGTAGTTCAAAACGCAGCCACGCAGAGCGAATTTTCCGTGGACCATGGCGTTGGAAAGGTAACTGCTGCCGGCGCGCTGGAGTTTCACCAGGATGCGTTCGTTGAGCGCGTTCAGATCGCCCGCGTAGCCGGGCGGAGTGTAGCGGAAGCAGAAGATGGACAGGCCGACGGGCGCCAGCAGTTCGCAATCGCCGCTGGCTTCGACCAGTTCGCCGAAGTAGCGCGCGCAGTCCAGATTCTGTTCGACGGCTTGCGCCAGCCGCGCGGCGCCCACATATTTGACGAGCAGCCAGAGATCCAGCGCGCGAAACGGGCGTGACAGTTCCGGGCCGTAATCCCAGAAGGCGAAGGCCTCGTCGCGCTCCAGGCCGATGGCGCGGGTGTAATCGGCGGCGTGGCTGAAGGCGGCGTGCGCGGTGGCGGGGTCGCGATACAGGACGCAGCCGCAGCCCACGGGCAGATACAGCCACTTGTGCGGATCCAGGGCCACCGAATCGGCCTCGGCGATGTGCGCGAAGAGCGGGCGGGCAGCGGGCGCCAGGGCGGCGAAGCCTCCGTAAGCGGCATCGACGTGCAGCCAGAGATCGTAGCGGCGGGCCAAAGCGGCCAGATCGCCGATGGGGTCGAAGGCGCCGGTAGCGGTGGTGCCGGCGTTGGCCACCACGCAGAACGGACGATAGCCGGCGGCCAGGTCCTGTTGCACCAGCCGTTCGAGGGCGGTGAGATCGATTTGCATTTGCGCGTTGGCGGGAACGCTGCGCACGTTGGCTTCGCCGATGCCGAGCATCCCGGCCGCCTTGCTGATGGAAAAGTGGCCCTCGGAGGAGACGTAAGCGCACATCCGCCCGGCCGCCGCCATGCCGTCGCGCACCACGTTGCCGGGAGCTTTGGCGCTGCGGGCGGCGGCCAGGGCGGCGAAGTTGGCCATGGAGCCGCCGCTCACCAGCAGGCCGCCGGCCGTCGCGGGATAGCCGAGGATCTGCTTCATCCAGTCGATGGTGACGTGTTCCAGGACCGTGGCAGCAGGGCCGGACCGCCAGCAGGTGACGTTGATGTTGAGCGCTGCGGCGAGCATGGCTCCCACCGAGGTGACCGGCGTTCCGGGCGAAGAGATGTAGCCAAAGAAGCGCGGGTGGGCGCTGTGGCGGCTGTAGCGGGCGATTACCTCGTCCAGAGTCTTCAGGAGAGTATCGAAATCCAGGCCGTCCTGCGGCAGCGGCTCTTCCAGCAGGGCGCGCAAGGCTCGCGAGGTGGTGGGAATCAATACGGGCCGTTCGTCGAGGGTGTCGTAATAGGCCGCGATTTGTTCCACGGCGGCGCGCCCCAGAGACCGGATCTCTTCGGGCGGAAGGAGCAATTTGTCCACTAGTCCAAAATAGCGTACACGCTTTGGCGGAAATCGCTGTATTTGTTAGTAGGAAGGATGAAAGTCCTGGCGTTTCTGGCGGCCATACCGATCGAAGGCCCGGAGCAGCGGGCGATGCCATCCGCTCAAGTGGGCGACCTGGCGGCGTTCGAAGCTCTGATGCGGCGCCATGAGCGCCTGGTGCTGGTGACCGCGCTCCGGCTGGTGGGGAACATGGCGGATGCCCAGGACGTATCGCAGGAAGTATTCCTGCGGCTATACCGGAATTGGAGCAAGGTGGAAGAAGCCCGCAATCTGCCGGGATGGCTCTATCGCGTCACGGTGAACGCCAGCCATGATGTGCTGCGCAAAAGGCCGGCGGCGGACCCGATGGAGTATGCCGCGCATGTGCCCGCCGCCGGATTGGATCCGCAACAGAGCACGACGGAAGCGGAGCGGCGGCGGGTGCTGGAAATGAGTCTGCGGCTGTTGAGCGAAAAGGAACGGTCGGCGCTGGTGCTGCGGGATCTCGAAGGGCTATCCACGCAAGAAGTGGCGCGCGTGCTGGGTTCCACCGAGGCGACCGTGCGCTCGCAGATTTCCAAGGCGCGGGTCAAAGTGAAGGGATTTGTAGAGCGCTACTTCCGGAGGCGGACATGAATTGTACCCATTGGGAGGAACGGATTGCGCTGTACGCGGGGGGCGACTTGGCGGCGGCGGAGGCGGCCGAGGTGGAGCGGCACTTGGGCGATTGCCCGGGCTGCCAGCTTTTCGCTTCGGGATTGAAGGAGAGCCTGCAACTGCTGCAGGGGATTCACCAGGAAGAGATTGCGCCGGCGCATTTCGCCGCGGTGCGGGCGCGGGTGATGGCGCGATTGGAAGGTTCCCTGCAGCCGTGGTGGCGAAAGGCGTGGGTGTATGGCTTGGCCGCGGCGGCAGCGGTGGCTCTGTTCCTGATGATGGTGTTGCGTCCGGCGGCGCCGGTAGGTCCGAAGCGGATGGCGGTACAGGCTCCGGTGCCGCCGCCGCTGGTGGAGGTTGCACCGCAGATGCCGTTGGTTCCCCGGGTGACCAGGGCGCATCACGTCCGGCGCCCGAGGGTTCGTCCGCCGGCAGCGCTTCCGCGCGCCCCCGGTCCGCCGATTGTGGTGAAGCTGCTGACCGCCGACCCGGACGTGGTTATTTACTGGATTACGGATAACTCAGGAGAGTGAAATGAAACGACAATTGATGGCATTCGTGCTGCTCGCGCTGCCGCTGGCGGCGCAGGAGCCCTTAGTAAACTCGGTCAAGCCCGCGCCGGCGGTGATCCAGAAGCTGATCCCGCTGAAATATGCCGATCCGCGCACGGTGGGAGATCTGCTGCGGATTTTTGAAGGGAGCATCATCTCCAACACGGAGATGCATGCCTTGGCCGTGAGAGCCTCGCCGCAGACCATGCAAGCGATTGAGGAGGCGGTCGCCCGGCTGGATACGCCGTCGGCGGCGCCGAAAGATATCGATTTGACGATTCACCTGCTGGTCGGGAGCGACAGCGAGGCCAATATCGGTGGGCCAGCGCCGAAGGATCTGGAATCGGTGGTCACCCAGCTCAGAAACACCTTTCCGTTCAAGAACTATCGCCAGCTCGACGTGATGACGTTGCGCACGCGCACCGGTCAACGCGCGGGGACCGAAAGCTCCGGGGGCTCCATGCAGTTCGGTACCGTCACCAAGCCCGTGGTCACGTCGTTTTCACTCAATTCGAGCAGCGTGGGAGCCGATGGCACCACCGTAAGGCTCGATCAGATCCGTTCCAACACCAGGATTCCCGTGGAGACGCAACCGGGGAACTTCGGCTACCAGGAACTGACCTTGAATACGGATCTGGATATCAAGGAGGGACAGAAGGTAGTGATGGGCCGGATGGGCATTAATCGGGAACAGGCGCTGTTTCTTGTGTTGACCGCGCGGCTGGTGCAGTAAGAGGGGAGACAGGCGAGGACGCCTGTCCTACCGTACCTTCTCGTCTTTTTCCACTTTGCCGTCGCGGACGTGGATCACGCGATGGGCATGCAGGGCGATATCGTGCTCGTGAGTCACCAGCACGATGGTGTTTCCTTCCTGGTGAAGCCGCTCGAACAACGCCATGATTTCGTTGCCGGTGGCGGTGTCCAGGTTGCCGGTGGGTTCGTCGGCCAGCAGAATGGACGGATTGTTGACCAGCGCGCGCGCCACGGCCACGCGCTGGCGCTGTCCGCCGGATAGCTCGTTGGGCTTGTGGTACATGCGCTTTTCCAGATCCACCTGGCGCATGGCGCTGCTTGGCCCTTTCGATGCGCTCCTCGGCCGGCATTCCGGAGTAGATCAGCGGCAGCTCCACGTTGTGCAGCGACGTGGCGCGCGGCAGCAGATTGAAGGTCTGGAAAACGAAACCGATTTCCTTGTTGCGGATGCGCGCCAGCTCGTCGTCGGTCATATCGCTGACCAGGTTGCCGTTGATGTAATACTGCCCCTTGGTGGGCGTGTCCAGGCAGCCGATCAGGTTCATCAGGGTCGATTTGCCGGAGCCCGAGGGGCCCATGATGGCGACGTACTCGCCGCGTTCTGATCTCGATATCGACGCCGGAAACGGCGTGAATCTCCTGGTCGCCCATGACATAGGTCTTCCAGAGATCGTACGTGCGGATGACGATGCCGTCGCGCTTCAGTTGCTCGCCGCGCTCGATGAGTGCTTTTTCTGCCACTGCTGACCATCGGATGATCTCTCGTTTCTAGGACTTCGTGTTCCGCGACCGGGGCCTTGTTGTCGACCTTCACCTGGGCCTCGTTCGTGATGGTGCGGATCACCTGGTAGGTGCCGGTGACGATCTGGTCGCCCTCTTTGAGGCCGCTCAGGACTTCGATATCGGTCGCGCCGGTGATGCCGGTCTCCACTTTGCGGAACTCGGCTTTGCCGTTCGGCACCACGAAAACGCCCTGGATCTCTTCCTTGCGCGCCTTCTCCTCGGCCGGGATCAGCTTCACGTGGCATGCATGCGGAGCCTTGCCGTTGGCGGGTTGCGGCTCCAGATCGCCCTTCTGGCGCACCGTGAGCGCCTGGATCGGGAATGGTCAGCGCGTTCTGGCGGGTGGCGGTGGTGATCTTGGCCGTGCAGGAAAGACCCGGCCGGATCTCGTCCGGGCGGATTGTCCATGGCGATCACCACCTTGAAATCCTTGGCTTCCTGGCTGGAAACGGCGCTCTGCGAAGCCGCCACGCCGGTGGAGCGCAGAATGGCGGTGTTGCCGATTTCGGTCACATGTCCCTTGAACGTCTTGTTCGGAATGGCGTCGATGGTGATATCGGCCACCTGGTCCAACTTCGACGTTGACGATGTCGGTCTCGTCCACCTTGACTTCGGCGGTGATCAGCGACATATCGGCGATCGTCATGATGGTGCTGCCGGCGGAATTCTGGATGCCCGGCACCACGGTTTCGCCGACGCGCACCGGGAGGTTGGTTACCACGCCATCGATGGGCGAGTAGGAATTGTGCTTGTGCAGGATGTCGTCGAAGCGCACCAGAACGGCCTTCGCCTGCGCGATGCGCCTTCTGCGCGGCGGCCAGCTGCGCGGCGTACTGCTCGCGCTGCACCTTGGCCTGCGACGACGCGGGCTTCGGATTCGCGAATGGCAGCCTTCTGCGCTTCGTAGGTGAACTTCTTGAGTTCGAAATCCTGCTTGGCGAGAAGCTTCTCGTTGTACAACTCCTGGCTGCGGTCGAAGTCCGGCCTTCATGCGCTCCAGGTCGGCCTGGTCCTTTTCCAACGCTGCCTGCATGGTGGCGGTGTTATCGTCGGCGGCTTTCAGGCCGGCCTCGGCGGCGGCGGAATTCGGCTTCCGCGGAGCTCAAGGTGGCCTTCTGGGCGTTGACGTCGGCTTCCGGCTGAACATCTTCGATGCGGGCCAGCAACTGGCCCTTCTGCACACGGTCGCCTTCCTTGACCAGAATCTCGGTCAGGTCGCCCGATGGCATTGGCGCCGATGTTGATGTAATTCTTGGGCTTAATCTCGCCTGAAGCAGTCACCACGCTGGTGAGGTCCTGCCGGACCACTTGCCCGGTCTGCACGGTGACAACGCCGCGCTTGGAGTACACGGTGCTGGCATAGACGCCGATCGCCGCGATCAGTAGAGCGACCAAAGTTATGAGAATCTTCCACTTACGCTTCACGACAAAAAATCTCCCATCCTGTGGTATCACCCATTTAGACGCTGGTAGCCAGTCGGTAGTTCAATCTTATTTTACACTTCGGGTTCTATTGCACGCGGATCAGACACGGGCGTACCCGAAAGATTGACGAGTCGCGCGCAGGAATATTAGCAGACGAGATTCGTTACTTCAGCCAGGCGATCGACTCCGGGGCGGTGTTCTCGCACTGGCTGGATTCGATCACCCCGCCGGAAAGCTGTGCGCACGCGTTGGTGACGGCGGTGCGCAGCGCTTCCTGCTGGGTGGCGGCGGAAGCGGTACGGCAATCGCGATTGCCTTTGAAACTCATACATACCCGGCACCGAAAACCCTGTGGCCGGAAACTCGAATATAGAATGTAGCCCAGCACCAGCACGGCGAAGGCAATGCCCAGCCAGGTAGTCCTCTTCACGCGAAGAAATTCCCCATCTTGCGAAACTTGGCGTATCGATGCTCCACCAGTTGATCGGCGCTCATGATGGAAAACTCGCGCAACCGGCTAACCAGGTGTTGGCGGAGATTGGCTGCGGCGGTGTCCCAATCGTCCTGAGCGCCGCCGGGCGGCTCGGGGATGATGCCGTCGATCATTCCAAGGGCATTCAAATCCTCAGCCGTCAACTTCAGGGCTCCCGCGGCCCACTCCGCGCGGCCAGTGTCGCGGAACAGGATGTTGGCGCAGTTCTCCGGAGAAATGACGCTGTAGACCGCGTTCTCCATCATCAGGATCACGTTACCCACACCCAGGGCAAGCGCCCCGCCGCTGCCGCCTTCGCTGATGCAGACCACCACTACAGGGACCGTCAGCCGGGACATTTCCCGCAGATTGCGGGCGATCGCTTCGGCCTGGCCGCGCTCTTCGGCATCGATTCCCGGGTATGCGCCGGCAGTATCCAGAAATGTAACAATCGGGCGCCCAAACTTGGCGGCCAATTGCATGGCACGCAGGGCCTTGCGGTAGCCTTCCGGCTTAGGCATGCCGAAGTTGCGGTGGATCTTCTCTTTCGTGGTGCGCCCCTTCTGCTCCATCACGAAGAGGACCTGGCGGCCGTCGAATTCGCCAAAGCCGGTCACGATGGCCGCATCGTCGCCAAACAGCCGGTCGCCGTGAATCTCGTGGAAATCGTTGCAAATGCGTTGGATGTAATCCAGGGAGTGAGGCCGTTTGGGATGGCGTGCCAGAAGTACCCGCCGCCATGCCGGGTCCAGTTCCCGCGGCGTTTCTTCCGGCGTTGCAGTGTTTTCCTCAGGCTCCACCATCACATCTTATCAGGGTAGAAGGAGTCCGCCGTTAACACGGTGCTGTATCGCACCGTAGACCGCCCTGGTACCGGGCTTCCGTGCTGTTTGTGGCTTGCCAATCTCGTGCGGCAAACCGAAACTCGAATTAGGAAGTTCGCACTGGAGGATCGACGACAATGTGTGATTATTCTTTGATGGCTGTACCCAACCGTCTGGCTCAACAAGGCGAAGATCTGGTAGCTCACCGCTTCCCCACGGGATCGCTGGGCCTGGCTTCGCCCGGCGATCTCAAGCGTATTCTCGAACCTGCGCCCACGGCCCACCGGGGCTTCTGGTGCACCGTGAAAGCATTTTTCAACCCGCTACGCACCGATCCGGTACCGGCTGTCTGTATCCCGCCGGGCGCGCGGCTAAAACTGCAGGACATCCCCGTAAGGCTGCAGCATGAATTCGGGGTGGGCGCGGAGGAAGAGGTGACCTTCACCCAAATCTCCGCCGCGGCAAACAGTTATCGCGATGCGGTGCGGTTTGCCAACGGCCGGGAGGTCCGCTTACAGGAATTGCGCGAGGGGCAACGCGTGCGGGTGGTGGATCTCTCCATGGCGGAGGAACTGGACCTGGAACTGCTTCGCCGGGAACGCGCCGAATTCACCTATCGCTCGAGGTAGGCGGCGGCTCAAGTTGACAGTCCGGGCGGATTCACCCTAAACTTGATAGAGATTGAGTAGCTATCAGCAGTTTGAATCCGCCCCGGCTGCCGAAGTTCTGTCCTGGAGTATCGGCACATTCGGAAAAGCGTTCGCTATCGCCACCAGCTTCCAGAAGGAAGGGATGGTGGTGATCGACTTGGCAACGCGCATCGATCCTCAGGTTCGTGTTTTCACCTTGGACACGGGACGGCTGCCGGAAGAGACTCACTTTATGATGGATAGAGTGAGGGAACGGTACGGAGTCGATATCGAGGTGGTCCGTCCCGACCCGGCCGACGTAGCGCGGATGGTGGAGGCTCACGGGGTCAACCTATTCTACGACAGCCTGGAAAATCGCAAGCTGTGCTGCGAGGTGCGCAAGGTTCGTCCGCTGGAGCGAAAGCTGGCGGGATTGCAGGCGTGGGCGACGGGATTGCGCCGGGAGCAGACAGAAGACCGTGCCGCCACTCCCAAAGTGCAAGAGGTAGACGGACGGGTGAAGATCAATCCGCTGGCGGACTGGACGGCGGCGCAGGTGGACCAGTACATTGCCGAGCGCGGGGTAATCCTGCACCCTTTGTATGCGCGAGGGTTCGGCAGCATCGGGTGCGCTCCGTGTACGCGGGCACTGGAACCGGGGAAAAAGAGCGCGCGGGCCGCTGGTGGTGGGAGCAGGACGATCGAAAGGAGTGCGGCATACACATCAGCGTCTCCGGTCTGGTGCGCCGTGCATAAAGGATTCACGGTTTGGTTCACGGGCATGTCCGGGGCCGGTAAGAGCACGATCTCAGGCCTTCTGGAGCGGCGACTGCGCGAGGCGGGCGCCCGGGTGGAGGTGCTGGACGGCGACGTGGTGCGGACGCATCTTTCCAAGGGGCTGGGCTTCGGCAAAGAAGATCGCGACGAGAACATCCGGCGCATCGGATTTGTCTGCGAGCTGCTTTCGCGGAACGGCGTGATCGCGATTGCGGCGGCCATTTCGCCGTACCGCGCGATTCGCGAGGAAGTGCGGGCGCGCATTCCCAACTTCGTCGAAGTCTACGTGGAGTGCCCGGTAGAGGTGCTGGCGCAGCGCGACGTGAAGGGCCTGTACAAGAAGGCGCTGGCCGGGGAGATCGCGCACTTTACCGGAATCTCCGATCCATACGAACCGCCGGTCGACGCCGGAGGTCACAGTGCATTCGGCGCTCGAAACGCCGCAGGAAAGTGCCGAGCGGATCTGGGCTACACTGGAACGTTTGGGTCTGGTTTCTTTTGATCGATCTGCATTCGCACACCAACGAATCTGATGGCACCTGCTCGCCCGCGGAACTAATTGACGAGGCGGTGAACGCGGGCGTGAATATCCTTGGCATCACCGATCACGACACCTTTGCCGGCTTCGATAGGGCGCAGGCCGCGGCGCGTGAATCCGGGCGTGGAACTGGTTTGCGGCATTGAGCTTTCCACCAAGCTGCACGGTCATTCGGCACATCTGCTGGGATATTTCTGGGGCCAGGACGGGATGGGCGATTTTCGCAAATGGGTGCTGGATCAGCAGGCATCGCGGCGCGAGCGCAATATCCGGCTGGCGAAGCGGCTGCGGGAACTGGGTTTCGACATCACGCTGGAAGAGGCCGAGGCGCGCGGGCGCGGCATGACCGGGCGTCCGCACTTCGCCCGGATCATGGTGGAAAAAGGATACGTGGCCAATCTGCGGCAGGCGTTCGACGATTACCTGGACGAATCGGCCAAGGGGTATGTGTACCGGCAGGAGCCGCAATTCGCCGAAGGTGTGGACGCGATTCGGCGCGCGGGCGGAATCGCGTCGCTGGCGCATCCCGTACGCGTGAAGGGCGATGTGCAGGCGCTGATGCCGGAGCTGTGCGACGCCGGCCTGAATGCCATCGAGGCGTACCATTCCGACCACACTCCCGCGGATACCGCACTGTACCTGGGGCTGGCACAGCAGTACGGCCTGCGCGTGACGGGCGGATCGGACTTTCACGGTGAAGTAAAGCCGGGCGTACGCCTGGGCAGCGGATGCGACGGCAATCTGCAGATTCCCGCCGACCTCGTGGAGCGTCTAAAAAGGGGACAGACGCATTTTTAAAATGCGGTCTGTCCCCTTTATTTTTAAAATGCGTCTGACCCCTTTTTTGGAGCGGCGAAGCGCGGATCGCGGGTGAGTTCCCGGTCGGTGAGCGATTCCAGGAATGCCAGCAAATCGCGGCGATTCTGAGCGGTCAACGGCAAAAGCCTCACGTGCTTGTCCTGGTTCGGATTTTTGCGGCCTCCGGACGCGTAATGCGCCAATCACAGCCTCCAGGGTCGGAATGCTCCCGTCGTGCATGTAGGGGCCGGTCAGCGCGATATTGCGTAAAGTCGGCGCTTTGAACTTGCCGACATCGTCCGGCCGGTGCGTGAACTCGTAGATTCCCAGGTTCGGCAGCTGGATAGGAGAACGAGCCCTGGCAGGTTGTACAAGCCCGTTATTGTGGAACGGTGCGGGCGTGGCGGCGCGCCCGGCGTAGTCCACCGCATCGCTGAAATTGAACCCGCCATGGCAGCGATAACAGGCGGCCAGAGTGTCGGTGAAGAACAAGACCTCGCCGCGCTTCGCCGCATCGGAAATGGCGTTCGGGTCGCCGCCGTAGTGATAACGGTCGTACGGCGACCGGGCGGAAATGATGCTGCGCTCGAAGCACGCGATGGCCTTGCAGACGTTGGCTATGGTGAAAGGGTCCGGCTCCCCCGGGAATGCCCGGCGAAACAGGATCCGGTACGCGTGATCGCCGCGCAACAGGCCGAGGAATTCCCGCGCTCTGCCGCTCATGCCGAGTTCCACCGGCTCCTCCGCAAGTAAAGGGACCAGCGCCTGCTGTTCCAGCGAATGCAGGTGCGGCCGGCTCCAGGTGAGGACGGCGCTATAGGCCACGTTCACCAGGCTCATGGAACTCCGCGGCAGCGTTTTTCCGGTGGCGCCCTGCGGTCTGAGCTTACCGTCGGTAAACGCCAACTCCTGGCGATGACAAGTGGCGCAGGAGATAGTCCCGTTGACCGAGATCCGTTTGTCGTAGAACAGGTAGCGGCCCAGTTGCACCTTGACGAGCGACATGGGATTGTCCGCGGGGACGCGCGGCACCGGAAAGCCCGGCGGCAGATCCCAGCGGTATTGCGCGCTGGCGGCGAGTCCGAGGTTGATGCGGACCACGTTGGAAAGCCGTCCGCGAATGGAGCAGATCAGATCCACTTCTCCCCTGCCGCGCAGCCGCGACGGGAGGCGCACGGTCATCTGGTCCATTCCGGCAGCGCCGGCGGGTCCGAACGCCAGTACGGGAATGCGAATGCCGGCAATGGTCACCTGAATATCCGAGAGGTCCGCGGCGTAGCGGAAACCGGTACCGAACAGCCGGACTACAGGGGAGCCGTTTCGCGCAAAAGGAACGGCGACGGAAGAGCATTTCCCCGAATGGCATTCGTAGAGTTGCACGTCCCGCGGCGGTTTGCCGGACACAGTTCGGCGCACCACGGCGATGACCGGCCCGCGCCCGTCGGCCGGGGCGGTCCAGAATCCCGGGGCCACGTCGGCGATTGTGACGCGAGCCGATCCGGTAGTCCCATCGCTGTGTTGTACGGTGACGAGCGCGGGACCGGGCACGCACCGGGCGGGGACGACGAAATTGGCCTGGCCCCAGCCGGACGAAACGTACAGCAGTTCCGCCTTGCGCGGCACTCCGGTACCGTCCGTGATCCGGACCGAGACCTTGCCCAACTCCGTGGGGGGCGGGTTGCGCCGTGAATGCATGTCCTGCTCGGCAAAGATAGCGCCATACGACGATGGCGACGCTGCCGCGCGCCAGCGTGAAATTGCCCGCGGCGTTCACCGCGAAGAGCCCCCGCATGCCGGCGCCCCAAAGGTGGAACTGCACTACCTGGCCGATACCGAATCCGACATGATCCGGCTGCCCGCAGGTCCACCCGTTCTCGAGCGAGGTGGGAAGCAGACGCTGGTAATCGCCGATCAGCTTGCCGGGACGGAATTCCGACGCCACCCAGGAGATGCCGTGGGCGTCGAAATACTCCAGGTTCGCTTCCACTACGGCTTCGGCGTCGCTGGGATCGGTGGGGAGCGAGAGCGCACTCGCCGGAAGTCGCGTCCAATTCCGGGTCGAGGCCGCCGGCGAGAACCGGCACTCGCTGCACCAGAGCCGCGAACAGGCGGTCCCGGTCCTGGCCGGTGCGCGTAGTGGCGTAGCGCGGAGATACCAGGTAGATCGCGTTACGATCGTCCACCAACCGCTCGCCCTGCCAGTTGACCAGGACAGGCTGCTGCGCGCCGGCGGTGCGAATCGCATGGATGAGTTCCTGCGTACCGCGGCCCCGCCTGCGTCCAGTTGAAAAATCAAATCGGGGTAGTCGCGCAGGAAGGCGGAGCACTCACGCCAAAACGCGGGATCGGCGGTGGGGGCGGAGAGGATCACCGTCAATTCCAGCACATTCGCGCGCCGGATCGCGTCTCCGAGGGCCTGCAGGTATTCCGGATCGGCGGCATAATCCGCGAGGCTCAAAGGGATGCGGACGGCATTCACATTCCAGCGCTGCCGGATGGTGCCGAACACAGTCGAGGAGTACGGGCTGAATCCCGGCGGAGTTTCCGCGCCGCGCGGCCCTTCGAAACTCCGTCAGGGCGGTGCCGCGAATGAGGAAGGGATGGCCGGCGCTATCCACCAGGCGATTGCCTTCCACGTGGATCGGCCCCTGCGCCACGGGAGTGAGCGTTTGGGGGCGGGGCGAACGCGCGTAAGCAGTGAGAGCGAAGCAAGCGGCAAGCCAGGGGCCCAGGGGAGTTCGACACCACTGCACAAAGATATTATCGGCCACCCGGCCAATTCAGAATTGAAAATACACGAAGGGAATGGCCGACTCCGACGCGGTGAACAACTCGATGGCGAGAAGCACCAGAACCGCGGCGGCGGCGCGAACCCAGGCAGGCGCTTCGCCCAGGCGGGTGAGCGCATTCCCATATTCCTCCGCGAGGCCGAGCAGCAGAGCCAGCAAGCCAAGACGCATTTGCCAGGCGGTCCATATCATTTCGCCCGAAGAGTGCGAGAACATCTGGCCGAAGATGAAAGCAGCGCGCTCCATCGTTCCGGCGCGAAACAGGACCCAGCCGAGGGTGACCAGCAGGAACGTCAGAATGGCTAGCGGGATGCGAACCGGGCCGGTGGGCTCGCGGCGTCCCCGGACCAGCCGTTCCAGAGCCAGCAGGCCGCCGTGGTAGACGCCCCAGGCCACGAAGGTCCAGCTGGCGCCGTGCCACAGCCCGCCCAGCAGCATCGCGACCATCAGGTTGCGTAGGTCAGCGTGCCGGCCGCGGTTGCCGCCCAGCGGGATGTAGAGGTAGTCGCGCAGCCAGGTCGACAGGCTGATGTGCCAGCGCCGCCAGAAGTCGGTGATGCTGTCCGAAAAATAGGGCCGGCGGAAGTTCAGCGGGAAGTGGAAACCGAACAGAACCGACCCCGATGGCGATGTCGGAATAGCCGGAAAAATCAAAAAAGATCTGGAGTGCGAAGGCGATGGCCGCCGTCCAGGCCGGCACCCATCCGGGCAGGGCCGCTGGATGGCCGAAGTAGCGGTCGGCGATGAAGGCGAACTGGTCGGCGAAGACAAGTTTCTTGGCCAGTCCGGTCAGGATCATGTCTATGCCGCGCAGCCACTCCCTGCCGGTAGGCGGGCGCCAGTTCCACAGGTCCACAAAGAACTCGCGCGCACGTACGATGGGTCCGGCCACCAGTTGCGGGAAGAAAGATACAAAGAGCGCGTAGTCCAGGAAGCTGGTGACCACTTCCTGTTCGCCGCGATAAACGTCGATGACGTAAGAGACGCTCTGGAAGGTGTGAAAGCTGATGCCGAGCGGCAGAATGATGTGAAGCGGAGAGACGGCCGCGCCCGGATGAAAGAGTTGCCACCAGGTCGCGCGGAAGAGGTTTGCGTATTTAAACCAGCCGAGCAATCCGAAGTTGGCCGCCAGGCTCACCAGCAGCGCCACTTTTCTGCGGCGGCCGGATTGCGCGTGAATGACCCGCGCGGCCGTGTAGTCGATCGCGATCAGGGCGAGGATGAGGAACACGAAGCGGGCCTTCCACGCCATGTAAAACAGAAGGCTCGCGGCCAGCAGCAGATAGCGGCGCTGCGGGCGGGGCAGCAGATGAGAAAAGGAGCAGGAGCACGCGGCCAGGAATCCGGCGAAGGGCCACGTAGTGAACAGCACGGACTATCGGACTCCCGTGAGGGCGGAGATACTCCGGCCGAGCCGTTCGGAGAAGATGGCGCGGCCGGCGCGATTCAGATGCAGGCCATCGAAGAAGAACTCCGGGCGTTCCAGATCGCCGAATGTGGATTCCGGGAGCGCGACCACGCCGGCGCGGGGAACCGCGGCGCTCAGGAAGACAGGCGGCGTGGTGCTCTCCGGCTTGGGCAGAGGAGCGCGCGGCAGTTGCAGCAGGATCACACGCGTGGGAGAGTTCCGGTAGAGGTCGAAAATGCGCGGCAGCCAGCGCAGCCGGTAGCGCGTGGTCTCGCCGGTGTGAGGCGGCCAATAGAGGCATCACGGTGGCCTGAATCGAGGCGCGGGTAGCGGCATCGATACCGGGTGGAAAGGTGAGGATGCGGCGGTCCCAATCGGCGCGCAGCCCGCGCAGGTCGCGATCGATGCCGGGGAAGGCATTCACGTCCGCCAGTCCATGGGCGCGCCACACTCCGGCGCGCTCGAAGCGGGCGGGCAAGTTTGCCAGCAGGTCGCGAACGTCGCGCCGTAACGCGATTCCCTTGAGCAGGCATCCCATCAGGGCATGCGCGCGGTTCTCGCGCGATCTCATAGACGCGGCGAACTCCCAGCAATCCGAGAGGCGCAGCCTGGCGATCACGAAGACTAGGTCGATGATGCGGTCGGCATACACATCTTCGTAATCCTCATCGGAATACTGGTCGAGCGCCAGAACGATCGCCTCGAATCGTCGATGGTCCGGGTCGGCGTCGCGCAGCATGTAATACCAGTCGCGCGGCAGGGTTCCGGCGATGCCGAGGTTCCAGAAGTACAGTTTGTTCCTGCTGCGGCAGACGCGGCCGGGGCCGAGAGCCCGTGCGCGATGCGCGAATCGCCCAGCACCACGACCTCGGCAGTAGGACTGCCGGGGCGTTTGGCGAGCCACGTGAGGTAGCTTCGAGCCGGCCGGCGGAGGAGTTGGGCTCCAGCCGACGGGTCTGCCGACCGGTGCGGAAGAGCAGCCCTTCCACCAGGAGGAATGCCGCGAGTGGCCAGGGTCCAGACGACAGCCGGGCGAAGGGGATCATGGCGGGGAGCCATCGTCCGACCATTTCACCACAAACAGGCGGGCAGATTGATGGCGAGCATAGGAGAATAGCGGTAGAGTCCGGATCAATGAAACTCTTTTCGTATTGCGTCGTCTCCCCACACTCCTGCTGGTTGGATCTCTCCCGGCAACCGCCCTCGCGGATGACACCGGCCTGGCAGTACGAGCCGGGCTGCCGCTGGAGCAAACCGCAAGCCGGGGAATCACTACTCGCGATCCGTCGACGATCGTGAAATGCAAAAACGAGTTCTGGGTCTTTTATACCGGCCGCGGCCTTCCTCGTTCCGGTCCAGAACCTGGTGAAGTGGGAACCCGGCGCCCCGGTGTTCCGGACAGCTCCCGAGTGGACTGCCGCTGCTGTTCCCGGGAACCGGAACGTCGCCTGAGCTACTGGGCTCCCGACATCATCCACCTGGGCGATCGATATCTGCTCTACTACTCCGTTTCCAGCCTCGGCAAAATGACGTCAGCCATCGGGCTCGCAACCACCCCCACTCTCGATCCAGCCGATCCCGCCTATCGCTGGACCGATCATGGAATTGTCGTGCAATCGCGGGAGGGCGGCGACTTCAACACAATGGATCCTTCCGTGTTTTCCGATGACAAGCGGACTCTGTGGCTGGCATTCGGCTCCTACTGGAGCGGAATCAAGCTGGCGAGGAACTTCGACCCCAGCACCGGGAAGCCCTTGAACCCCGACGCGCCGTTCGCATCGCTGGCGTACAACAAGTCCATCGAGGCGTCATGCCTCTATAAGCACGGCGGCTACTACTATCTCTTTGTCAATTGGGGCTCATGCTGCCGCGGCGTAAACAGCACTTACAACATCCGCGTTGGAAGAAGCCGTAACATTACCGGTCCGTACATCGATAAGGATGGCGTCGACATGCTGAAAGGCGGCGGCACTCTCCTGCTTTCCAACAAGGGACCGCTGTTTGGACCCGGCCACGCGGGCGTTCTTGTCGATAACGGAAAGAGCTGGTTCACCTGCGATTTTGAGGGCGATACCCGGATGGGAGGCAAAGCAACCCTCGCCATCATGCCGCTTACCTGGAAATCAGGCTGGCCC
>CAVVLD010000054.1:0-57358 GCA_963748795.1 uncultured Solibacteraceae bacterium | reverse complement strand
TCTGATATCACGTCCGGATCGATGCCTTTCGCAATCCAGGACAACGGCGCGGCGGTCGGAACCCGGCGCGCGTTGAACATGATCCAAGGCGCGAACATCGGTCTGACGTTCCTCGACCAGCCCGCCAATGACCGTGTGAACGTGACGGTCGCGCTCGCGTCGGTCCCGGCGCACAATCACGCGGCGAGCGAGATTAATACCGGCACGCTGGCCCTGGTGCGCGGTGGCGTGGGTGCGGACCTCTCCGGCACCGGCCCCGGCTTCTTGAAGCAGGCCGGCGCGGGTGCTGCGGTCACGGTAGCCGCGCTCGCGTCCGGGGACCTGCCCGCGCACAACCACCCGTCCGCGCAGATCAGCGACGCGACAGCGAACGCCACAGCGAGCACTGTGGTCCTGCGCGATGGCTCCGGTGGTGCCTCCTTCGCTTACGTGGCGGCAAACAGTCAGTGGGCCTACCTCGACTCACACTTTCAGTCGCTCGAGTCCGGCGCATACCAGACAGTCGGCGGTTCCTTCGAGAATATGGCGAAGTACGCCGAAGATTTCACTGTCGCGACCTGGGACAAGAACGGCGGGTCCTGCTCGGCGACCGCGAACAGCACCGCCGCGCCGGATGGCAACAGCACAGCGGACACCATCACGGCGGTAACCGCGACGCCGATCATCCAGCAGCAGGTGGCGGGCCTCGCATCCGGAGGCCAGTACACGTTCTATGTCTGGGCGAAAGTGGCTTCGGGCACCAAGCAGGTGTCCATCGCCATCGTGGACAACGGATATGCTTCGTACCTGGCCGGGCCCACCAGCATTACGCTCACGACGTCGTGGCAGCGATTCAAGATCACCGGCACGCTGGCGGGCGGCCAGACCGGGCTGTGGATCGTCGTGCGCCAGTTCGCCGGCAACGGCGACAACTGGACCAACGGTGCCATCTACCTGTGGGGCGCGTGTCTGCAGCAGGGCATTGATCCGAAGGCTGGATATGCCCGGACGTGGGCGTCGCAAACCGCCCTTGTCGCGGCCGGAGTCGCGTGCGGCTCGGTCGTGATCGCGGCCAAGGACAACACGGAGTCGCCGCTTCGGATCTACGGCCCAGGCTCGAACCTCGCTGATCACAGGCTTCTTGAGGTCACCGCCGGTGGCGAGTTGATCCTGGCTGGCGGAGCGGGCAACGGCTACCGCCTCGCAGAACTGATGGGGGCCACGAACCCGTCTGGATGGTCCGGTGTCGTCAAAGTGAAGAACCCTGCCGGGGCAACCGCTGGCTACATCCTCTTGTATTCAAACCCGTAATCCATGAAAGGACGAACCGATGAAGTTGACGTTGGACCACACCCAGCGTCTGAACCTGCACGCCTTGCTGGGCGCGCAGCGTGCGGACGTGGGTTCTATTCGAGTGATTTGGAGCATCCAGGATCGCATCGCACTCGACGCCGACGAGGAGAAAGCGATTGAACTCAAGCGCGAGTTCACCGGTGGTCGAGAGCGGATCATCTGGAATCCATCACTGGAGTTGCAGCGGAGGGATTTTGCCCTGGCTGACGCTGAACTCGCACGAGTTAAGGCCGCCCTGGAAACCTGGGACGGGTATGGCGTCGATGCTGATCGTGCCTGGCTAGAGTCGCTCCTTGAGATGATCTTCGGCGTCGGCGCAGAACCTGAGAACTGAAACAACGGGGCCGTGTCATCCAGGATTGGCCGCCTCGGCTGCAAGCTTGGAGAAGACCGATCCAACGACCTCCAGGATGCTATGCTAAAGCTTTTGAAAAGAATATTTTGGGTGCCCTTCAATGGGGCTTGCCCTCGGGGAAAAGACTATGGGCGATTCTATCACATCTGCAACTCGCCTCCGGTGGAAGGCTGGCCTGATCTTAGCTAAGTACTATGGGCGGGCTACCGCCAAACAGCTAATCGGGTATTTGCCGTTGATGCTCTTCACCATCAGCTTAGGGCTCTTTGCGGTGGCTGTGGTCCCGTCTCTGAGGGATCAAGCCCGCAATTCCACTCTCCTCTCCGGTGCCACATTGAATCTGGAGATCGAGGGCACCGTCTCTGAAACGTCAGCTACGCAAGGCCAAAATGTCACCGTGCCGCTCGCAGGCGTCAAAGTTGAGGCGGGGGGGTTCCGAACAGAGACCACAGCAAATGGCGAGTACAGACTCAAAATCCTGTCGAAGGCACAGCAGGACGTCCCGGTACTTTTCAGCCATCGAGGCAGAGAGGCTATCAGTCGAGTCTCCTTCTCCTCAGCATCCAGGATCACACGCAAAGATTACGTATTCCGCCGGTGACCGGAAGTGTTTCATGGAAAACTCCTTATTCGAGAACTGTATCGTGGGGCTCGGCCCAGCAGGGTTGGGTGCCGCGCTTCGCCTCGCAGATTCGCCGATGGCACAATCGACTTTGTGCTTTGAGGCGGGAGTTCCCGTAGAGGAGAAGTTTTGTTCGATATTGAGAGGTTCGACATGCCGGCGAGTAGAACCATGCCAGATGGTCAGTGGGGTTGGCGGATCCTCGGTGCTCTCGGGCGGCAAGGTCAGCGGCTTTCCCGCCGGCCGTGCCATGGAACCTTTCACAGGAGGCGAACGTGAACTTAAGGAATGTCTTTCCTCCGCCCTCACGATATTTAATCGATACGTACCTTTAGAATTCGAACCGGTTGCCCCCACTTTGACTCAAGAGTTTTTGCAGAACTACGCCTCCCTCGGGTTTCAGTTTCGGTATTACCCAGCATATCGATACCGCCAATCCTCCCTATTACACGGATATTCGGGAATGCTAGAGCGCATCGTGAACTCAGGGATATCTGTCCACCTGCGGACAAAGGTAACCCAGATCAGTCGCGAAGCAGACGGTTTCCTTGTAACAACGCGCTCTGAATCCGGTGTTCGCACTTATCGCTGTCGCCGAGTTCTCATCGCTGGTGGCCGCAACGCCAGCACTCTCATGGAGCGTTTGAACGCCGCGCTGGACCTCGGAGGCGGCACGCGACCATTCGATGTGGGTGTGCGGCTGGAGTTCCCGACGGAGATCTGGCCGGACATTGATCACTGCCACAAGGACCTGAAGCTGCATTTTGGCAACGCGCGGACATTCTGTGTCTGCAAAGATGGCTGGATTGCTCCTTATCGGGTTAACGGCATCTTTCTGACCGAAGGGCACTCTGAACCCGGTAGCAGCACCGGCATGACCAACCTTGCCGTAACCGTGCGAGAGAAACCGAGTACTAACGATTTCCAAATACTCGAAGCGATCCGCCAGCGGCTTAACAGTAGATCCCAGACCCGCCCCGTTAGGCAGCGGCTCCAAGACTTCCTGGAGAATCGTACAACTGCGAACAGTTTCCCGTGCGACAGCTCGATCTCATTCTGGTCCTCGGGCAACTTAAACGACTGCTTCCCTGATCGCCTGTCTGACACAGTGCGAAGCGCTGTATCCTACTTCGCGTCAAAACTGATCCCGGAACCATCCTGGTCACGGGTCTCGGTTTTCGGTCCCGAACTTGACCAGTACTGGTCTCGCTATGCCCTGCGCTTGGGCTTCGAAACGAACACGCCAGGACTCTTTATTATTGGCGACGCCAGCGGCCATTTTCGTGGCATCCTGCAAGCCTTCAGTTCCGGCCTAACTTGCGCCAACATGTTATCGGAGGCACGACATGGATGAAAGGCGCTACGTTTTCGATGCTTTATACGGCCCCGTATACTATCCGGAGTATCTTTGGAAGGTCTCACTCTGCCCGGAATTCCAACGGCTCCGTGAAGTACGGTTGTGCAACATCAATTCCCTTTGCCTGACGGGTGGGGCAAATATCAACAGGTACGAACACTCCTTAGGTGCAGCCTACCTGGCACTGCAGTGCATCCAGGCTTGGCCGTCGCAACTCTCCGATGCCGAGGCTCGCCGAATAGTTCTAGCCGCATTGTTGCATGACATCGGCAGCACGGCGTTTGGGCATTCAGTCCAATACGTAATTGATCGGGAGGGATTCGAGCACCAATCATTTCTGGACATTGTCCACGGCCCCAACACATCTAAGAGTCACTACACGTACCAGTTTGCACTTACCGAGCCCATCTACTTCGGAATGCCGAAGCGCTTGAGCGCCATGTTAGACTCTGCTGATCTCGAAGCAATCAACGACATGGTCGAGGGAAAGGGCCCCTTTGGTCCACTAATAAGTGGGACCATGGATCTAGACAATATCGATAATGTATACCGCCTTGCCTATCATATTGGTCTGGTGAAGCCCGGTGAGGTTCCCCTGGAGCTGGCGCGGCACCTCCGTGTCTCTGATGGCGCTCTGCTACTCGCCGACGACGCTGATGCTCTTGTCACAGATTGGTATGAGACTCGTCGCAGACTATACGAATTCTTGCTTCTGAATCCCGATGAGTTCTCCGCAAAATGCATGCTACAGGAAGCGCTCGAACTCGCCCAGGCGCAGAAAAAGGAGTTGTTTCGTTGGCATGACGTTGATTTTGAGTTACTGACAAAACTGGCAGAGGCGTCGGACGAGACGCGAGGTGTCATTTCGAGGCTTGTCATCGGTGACTTGTATGGTTGCATCGCGATTTACGTCTCAGCCAAGACAAGCCTGGCGGGCAATTTGGAGAACCCCGTCTACCGCGGTCAGCTTGAGAAGGCCATAGCCGACAGGTTAAGACTCTCTGGGACACGATCCTTCAAGAACGCACTTGTCGCCGTTCACGTGATAAAGGACATCAACAAGACTCAGCGCCAGATTGTCATTCAAACCTGCTCGGGCCGCTCCATCACCGTCGGTCGCCCGACGCGGCGCTTATTGATCGGCGTGTTTCTAAAGAATGTTGGGTTCTCCATGGTGCAGCTTAAGCCAAGTACGGTAGCGGTGGCTGGTGTCGATCAGCTTGTGGCAGAAGTCTTGAAGACGGAACTCGGAGATCCCGATCTCGCGCAACTGGAGCTATATGCTGAAGCCTCGCAACAACGGTAAGGCCTTATCTCCGGGTGCTAGTAGCAGCATTCTCAAAGGAATCAACTGGAGCTTCTCGACACCGTTTTCTGTGGGGCGAAGCGGCGTTCGGCTGTTTGATGCTCGCAAGCACCATTGGTATCCCGCTACTTTCATTTCGGAGCTTCCCTATACATTGATCGAGTTGCTAAGTAGTCCGGGTGCTGTCGTGTACGATCCCTTCGGAGGGATTGGGACCACGATGTTCCAGTCGCTGTTGCTGGGCCGAAAGCCATACGCTACAGAGCTCTGCCGTGTCGCGGTCGAAGTGGTCCGCTGTATGTGGGAGCTATTATCTCCAGACACGGACCTCGACAGTAGCGCGCAGGATCTTGAGCGGATTGTAGAAGGCTATGACCCCGCCGTCCGTTATGATTCGCGGCTTAAGCGGACGAAGGTTCGTGTTGATGAGTTGCGTCCGTGGTATAACCCGCTCACGTTCAATAAGCTCATGTACCTTGCATTGTGCGAGTCACGATGTTCGAATCCAGGCACCCGGGCTGCATTACGGATCAGCCTTTCTGCAATCTTGAAGGCGGTCTGCGCGCAGGACAAAGGTTGGGGGTGTATCGCGGATAACGTTTACCCGAAGCCTGAGCAACTCAAGAAGGACCGCGACGCGCTCGGTCATGTACGGCGGCATGCGACGATTCTGCTCCGCGACGTAGAACTGGTGCGTTCCCATCTGCCAGAGTGTTCCGCCCAACTGCTTCGTAGCGCCGATGTTAATCAACATCTAATACACGGTGACACTATCGAGGCTCAACCAGTAGATGACGGGACCGTGGATTTGGTCGTCACTTCCCCACCGTATCCAAACATGACAGACTACGCCACTTCACAGCGGCTGTCATATTACTGGCTTGGTGCTGATCCCGCGGATGACCTTCCCAGGGAAATTGGCGCGAGGCGGCGGCGATTCGCACAAAATGCGATAGAGCAGTATCGGGCAAAGATGAAGGCCGTGATTGAGGTGGTTTGCAGGAAGGTTCGTGTCGACGGCTATGTATGCTTCGTGTTGCCAAGTTTCAAGACAGACCAGACGAACAATCTGGTGCGGAGGCGGGTCATTCAAGAGTGCCTCGGATACGTCAGCGACAGCGGCATGCTGCTTGAGCATGAGTTAGAGCGCATTCTCCCGGAGCGCCGTCGCCACCACAACCAAGGCTGGACAAGTCTTGAGCGGGAAAGAATTCATGTATTTCGGAGGGTCGAATGAACCCCAGTTGGCTAATCCTTACCGGAACGAGTGGAAGCGGGAAGACTACCGTAGCGAGCGCTCTGAGCGCCGCGTCGGCCAAGTTTAAGCACGCGCGTGCTGTCACCACACGTACCCAGCGTGAAGGCGATACAGGAGAGTACGATTATGTCAGTCCCGAAGAGTTCGGCAAGCTACTCGACGCGGGCAAGTTGCTTGTTAACGCGGATTACCGGGGCTTCCGCTACGGCATTCTGCACGACGAAGTAAACCGGATAACGCGTGCCGGGCATGTTCCAGTACTGACATTGACGCCTGAGTCGGCGATCGGGTTGCAAAAGAGAACGAACCGGTCCGGAGAGTGGAAATGTGTAAGCGTATTCCTTGACGTGGGTGATCCTGTCTTAGATGATAGGCTGCAACGGCGCGGAGATGGGACTGACGCGGAAGCGGTAAAGAAGCAAAGGATAGCAGACCGGTCGTCAGGGCGGAGTGCCTATATGCGTTCGAGAACCGCGATGCACGCGACTCCGTCGAACTGCTTGAGGCGCTATGGAATGCGTTCGACAAGAGTGGTGTACTTTCCCAAAGGCTCATACGGGCTGGCGCTAAATGCGGCTTGTACCTGGAGGAAGCAGACGAGAGGAAGATACAAGGTGCGTCCTATGATTTGTCCCTCGGGGATGAGTATTTCTATGGTGGACGCATCCGCACTCTGACAGACAAGCGCCCCATTTTGTTGATAGAGCCTTATGACTATGCCATCGTGACTTCGCACGAATCGGCGAATCTGCCACCAGATGTGTGTGCGCGATTCGATCTCGCCGTTAACCTATTCGCTCAGGGTATCGTGTTATCAAATGGGCCCCAAGTAGATCCGGGGTTTCGCGGCCCATTGTTCTGTCTTCTGTTCAACACATCCAGTAGTCCAGTTCTTATGAAGCGCCGCCAACACTACGCCACTCTGGAGCTTCACAAGCTGATCGAACCGACGGCCGCGTATAGGGGGCAGTATCAGGCAAAGCGATTGCTGGACTATCTTCCTGCCAATGCATCCAGAGGCGCTATCAACGAACTGAAGAAGGAGGTTGAGAAACTCCGAACAGAAAGCACGAGACTGCAAGCACTTACGCTCGCCGTGATCTCCCTCATCCTCGCCGTCGTCGCTATCTGGGTTTCCGTGAAGTAGGGAGGAAAGCGGTCCAACGAAGTAACTGCCGTTATTCTGCCGCTGGCGATTACTGGATCACCGTCGATTCAGAGGCCGTTGCGGCCTGCTGCTGCCGTTCTGCTTCCTTCTGGCGCTTTTCGTCGGCCGCATTCTGGCGCGTGGCGATCTCGTCGAGAGCGCGCCGCTTCGCTTCCATCCGCACGTGGGAGTAACGCGAGAGCATGGCGCGCGAGACGTGCCCGGCGATGCTCATGATCACCTCGTCGCCCGCGCCCGACTCGGCGAGTTCCGTGACCAGCGTGTGCCGGTTGTCGTGCCACCGCCCAACGACCTTCGCTTCTTCGCGCACCTTCGTCCATGCCGTCTTGAGCGAGGTAACGGGGCGTGTTGGATCATTTGGTTGGCCTTTGCCGGCGGGGAAAACGTACCACTCCGGCTTGCACTCACCGAACCGCCGGATGTACCACGCGGCGTGCGCCTCGAGGGCGACCATCACAGTATCGTTCAGCGGGATCACCCGGCCCGTACCGGCGTCGGTTTTCGACTTGCCCACCGTGAGTTGCTTCTTATGGACAAGGTCGATCTGCCGCCACCGGAGTTCGCGCAGTTCCTTGTCACGCAATCCGCAGTTCAGGTCCACCACGAGGGCGGGGTACATGTTTTTGCTCCGCAACTTCGCAGCTTCAGTGAGCATCGCGCCTTCTCGTCGGCTGTGTAGGCACGTCCCGGCGATGGCAAGGTCGCGAGTTTCATCGCCTTCTCGCGGCGCAGCTTCGCGCGGATCAGATCTCCCTGGTCGCCGCAGAGCCGCAACAGGAGCAGCACCTCGTCGTTGATGGTCTTCGGGCCAGCCTTCTGCGTAAGCCGATCCGTCTGGTAGTGCTTCACGACCGTCGGCGTGATCTCCACGACCAACTTGCCGCCGAGAAGGTCCGTGACGTGTCCGAGGGCGTATACCGCGAACGTCGCAGATTCGTGCTTCGATTTGTATTCGAGCAGGAATTCATCTGCTGCTTCCCGGACCGTTTTCCGGCGCTGCTCGCGGGCTTCCTCTTCGATGACCTGGCCGTAGCTCTTCTCTAACCGCTCACGCTGGCGGCGCTCCTCCGCAATGGCGTGCGGCTTGCTGGCGGTGCCGGTTGAACCTCGGTGGCGCCGCCCGTCCAGGATGAACTCGTAATGATAGAACTTACCGTTCTTGAAAACACTCATGCGGCGGAATTTGCCTCGACCCCATTCGGGTCTATGGGTTGCGGATCAGTCAAGTCGAAGATTTGCGTTGTCGGCCAGGCCCGGTTCTCGGTTGACTACTGGGCGTGGAGGCACCACCGCCACCCGGTTGCGATTCCAGGAAAGCCGTAATGTCCCCGATCTTGTATCTGATGGTCGTTCCGTTGATTCGCCGGAACGGGCATCCACGCCAGCGAAAAGACCACGGCGACGGCCGAGAGCTGCGCCAGCTCGCCTCGGCCGAAGTAGGCGCGGATCAGCGGGTCTTGAAATCGCGCGCCGTACTCCTCGCACGTCATCTTGGAGACGCGACTCAATGTCGGGAAGATCGGCAGGTCGCGGAGTAGGATGCCGGCCAGGGTGGCCCAGCCCTGGTCGGGATAGGGCATTCGAAATCGCCCCAGCCGGCGCACGTCGCCGACAAAGGCACGGATCGCCTTGGCATCGGCCGGCGAGCGCGCTAGCAGCGTAGCCTCCAGCCGGTCGGGATCTGTGGGGATAGCGAGGCTTTCGCCGCTCTCGGTCTCGATGCGCGCTACCTCCGCGGGATCGACAAAGCGCAGCGCGGAGATGTCAAACAGCTCCTCCCAGTAGTCGCGCAAATCGGCGCCCGGCTTGGAGCCCACCAGCCAGTGCAGGCACGTCTCGAAGGTGTACTCGCCCCGTCGCCAGCTCATCGCCAGGCCGCCGGGCAAGGTATTCATCTCCAACACTTCGGCCTGGTAGCCGCATTTGCTGGCGTACACGCCCGCGCAAAGGCCCGCGATGCCTCCGCCGATGATGAGGATCTTCTTGGACTCGCTTGCCCTGGCTTCACTTGACATAGGCTGCGGCCTTTCTCGCGACCTCGTGCCACGCGGGCTCTCGCCGCGGCTGGTCTCCGATGGACGGGCGCTATAACGGATTCTCTACTCTGAATAGCTACGCGCGCCAGGCGCCGCGGGTTCCGCGCATCCCCCGGAGTTCATCGGCGAACCAGCCGTTGCAGAGTGCGCGATTCGATGGAACCTATGAATGGGAAGGCAGGCTGTTCAATGTCGGCACAGACCCCAAGTTGGAAGCTGGCGCTCCGGGCCACCTTCCGCGCGCTCACTTTCATGCTGCCATTTGCTTTCGCGGGCCGCCTGGATTGGTGGCGCGGCTGGCTTTTCGTCGGCTCATTGCTGCTAATCGCCGGGGCGAGCTTCGCCGTATTGCGGCGCAAGAACCCGGACCTGATGCGCAACCGGGCGTCAAGCGGTTCGACAAAGTCGTGCTCGCTGCGACGATCGTCGGCTTCGTCAGCTTTTACGCGGTGGCCGGCCTCGACGTCCGCTACGGCTGGTCGCAACTCAGCGCTACCTGGATATGGCCCGGCATCGCGCTGGAACTCCTGGGATTCGTACCCATTTACCCGGCGATCGCCGGGAATCCTTTCCTCGAAAGGCAGGTCCGCGTTCAGACCGAGCTTGGCCATCGCGTCATCACCACGGGACCGTATCGCGTGGTGTGTCACCCCATGTATTCCGGGCTGATGCTGTTGCTGCCGGGGTGCGCGCTGGTTCTTGGCTCGGCATGGGGTTTTGCGCCGATCGCGATGCTGATGGCAACCTTCATTGTCCGTACGGTGCTGGAAGATGGCGCCCTGCGCCGCGAGTTGCCGGGCTCTGAGGAGTACTGCACCCGGACACGCTACCGACTGGTTCCGGGCGTCTGGTAAGGCCGGACGAGCTTCCTAAGACGCCGTTGGTCGCATCGTCGTGGTCGAGCGCGCATGGCCCTTTCCAGCGCCGGCGCCGCAGTTTGCCGCTGCCCTGCTGCTATTCACTGATTCGCACAGGGAGCCCGAAACGCCCTTGTCGCGGAAGTGCCCGGGTTGCTGCCGGTCGAATGGTCGGCCACTCGGAATGGTCGACTTGCGTGCGCAGCGAACAAGCCCCATTCGACGCCGGCATCTGCCGATAATAGGAAATAACGCCGGGCCTATACGAGGGGCGCTTAAACCGGGAGGAACCGGAAGAGCAAATGAACGACATGGCGACTTATCACAGCCAAGTGGGAGTCGCATCTCAAACGAAACGGCCGGAATCGTGTTGTTTGCCGGTCGAATAGCGTCATCACAAGAACCGCCCCTGACCGGACGATCACGGTCGTATAATTAATTGAAAAAGAGTTTGGTATGTTTTATTCGACATCAGCGTAGCTCGAATTGGGGGACGGAGGACTTAAAGGGATCGAAACCATCATAGAAAATCGCTTGGTCGCTGCCTCGCGCCTCGGGACCAGGATAATGCTGGCCGCCGCGGCGACGCTTGCAATTGTAGTCCCCGCGGCTGTCGGTTTGGCGAAGGCGCAGGAATTGCAGACAAAACCCAAGTTCACCTTCGAAGTCGCCTCGGTTAAGGCTGCGCCTGAGAGGGACTACGGTACTTACGCGAGGCCGACCGGCATGGCTCCGGAGATTACAGGTAATCCAGCTCGGATCGACTTTAGCGACGTCAGCCTTGTCGGTGTAGTGTGCCGGGCCTACGGTGCGCGCCCGGCCGACCTCAAGGCGCCCGCATGGATGCAGGAACGGAGATACGACATCCACGCGAACGTGCCAGCGGACGCGCCAAAGGGCCATATTGCCGAGATGCTGCAGAATCCCCTGGCAGACCGTTTTCAGATGAAGCTTCACTGGGAAGCGCGTGAGGAATCCGGCTATGTACTGGCAGTGGCGAACGGCGGTCTCAAGCTGAAGCAATCCGCGCCTGACATACCTCGAAGGGCGAGCTTTCGCAGTAACGGAATTTTGAACTACGTCGTTTCACGATGACTGAACTTGCGAATAGCCTGAGAGGACAGATGATCATCGTTCCTAAGTATCGATACAATTGACTCAATTTATGTTTTAATGGGTCATGCCCTTCCCGAGGAAGCGCAGTCCCATCCAGTTCAGCGAGCAGGACATGCTCAAGCTGGAGTCCATCCGCAAGTCTCGAACCGAGGAGAAGCGGCGTACCCTTCGGGCAGCTTTTCTTTCTGCCGGCCGAGTACGACATCGTCAGCGACGTCGCGCCGCACTTCGTGCCTGGATTCTTGAACGGCATGGGAAACGGCCAGACCGGGTAACCGGCAATTGCCGGACGATGCATTGCCTGGGTACAGCACTGGCTTGCCAGAAGCCGAAGGAACTGGGATACTCCTCGAATTGTGGACGTACAAGTCGTGGTCGCTCACTCAGCACTGAAGAGCGGCCGGACATCCGGCGCTGCTCCGACTGGTCGATCCAAACTTCACAAGATCTTGCGGCAAGGCGAACTGCGGCCGCACAAGATTCGATACTACGTGGAGAAAAGGGACCGAGACTTCGAAATTAAAATGGCTAGCGTGCTGCACGTCTACAAGGAGGTCGAAATCGTCGATGAATATAGGCGGGGCGAAGCCGGACGCCAACTGGGCATGGTGACAATCTCGTATGACGAGAAGCCCGGCATTCAGGCCATCGCAACAACGACGCCTGATCGGCCACCTGTGGTGGGAACGCATCCCAGCCACCTTCGGGATGGAGAGTATGTGCGACTGGGTACGGTATCGCTATTAGCTGGACTGGATTTACACAGCGGGAGAGTGACCGAAACCGTTAGCGACACACACAACAGCGGTGATTTCATCGCTTTCCTACAGAAGTTGGACCGCGCCTATCCGGAGCACCATCAAATTCGATTGGTGCTGGACAACCATTCCGCGCACATCTCCAAAGAGACGCGCGCCTATCTGCAGACCATGCCCCAACGATTCGTTTTTGTGTTCACGCCGAAACACGCCTCGTGGCTGAATTTGATCGAGAATCAGTTCAGCAAAATGACGCGTACGATGCTCCGCGGAATCCGCGTAGCCAGCAAGCAAGAGCTGATCGACCGAATTCATCAATATTTCGAGGAGATCAACGCGGCCCCCGTGGTATTTCGTTGGAAGTACAAAATGGACGAAGTCATTATTGTATAGTTAATAAGAGAACGATGATCTAGTCGCGGAAATGCCCGGTTCGCCATCGAGTCGATGGTTAGCCACTCGTATACGGGCCAAACCGGTCGGGGCCGCGAAATCGCCGCCCCTCGCCAAAACCAATGGCAGGAATAGCTAACGATATCTGTCCTTAACGCCGCGCCTAACGTCCGGCATCGCCACGGAACATTGCGTGCGAGCACGGGCGAGTTCAAGCTGATGCGTTGGTCAAGCCACGCCATGCTTAGATGGCGGTCGGAACTCCTCCCGACGGGGTGGACCCAGCTTGCCCATCTCCACCGCCGCTGTGGGCGCGCACGGCTTGGATATGATGGTGCTAACCGAGAATATGAATCCTTCCAAGAGGCCCGTGCCGGGGCCTGAACTGAAGATCTTCGACCCACGCGATGCCGACACAGGCTCGGGCGGAGTTGAACTGCTAGACTCCAGCGTCTGCCAGCGAAACCAGCGGTGGTGGATGTACCTCGCCGGACAACCCGCAGGGTTCGGACCCACCGACATCTTCAGCGCCTCGCTCGTCAAAGGAGCGCCGTTGTCAGCCATCGGTTGGGCGCCCACTCGCAGCGCGATGGGAGATCTGGTGCCACTCTCGGGACGGCGGCGCAGCAGTGCGTGGGATGGCAAGGGGGGTCGACACTGCCCGTCATATGCGCGCGGCTGGGACCCAGCGAAAGAGAAATGGATCGAGAGGATTTATTACGCCGGCGCATCCGACAACCTGTGGGGACCATACACCATCGGCTTTTTGGAATGGGACGGGGAACTCTGGATCGATCAATCCGAACCAGCCTTCGTCGCGAATGAACACTGGGAACGCGGCAGCGTATTCGAGCCCAACCTGATCTATCACGAAGGCAAGTGGAAAATGTGGTTTGTGGCCGGATCGAACCATCAGGACTATATTGTCCAAGGTTACGCTGAGAGCGACGATGGGCGTACCGGCTGGAGTGAGCACGTCGTCTTTGCGCCGCCGGAAATGAAGCTGTTCGATTTCTGCGTTCGTCCAAGGGGGAGTGGATTCGACGCTATCTTCGCCCGCGTTTGGGTGGGGAGCGGAGTGCCGGCGCCGGAGACTGGTCTGTGGTGGTGCCAGGCGGAACGCCCATCGAACTCGCTTTCCGAATGGAGTTCGCCGGTCCAGCTCATGACAGCGGCAAATCGTGGGTGGCATTCCGGGCCATGGAAGCCATCGTTCGATTTTGACGAGCAGCTTCCGAGCCGCGCGATCGTCTTCTTCGACGGGCTCTATCCAACGAACGAGCCCGGCCCGTTCCCGTTTGCCTTCACGCTGGGCTGTTTTGATGTAGATTTACCGTAATAAACGATTTCAGCTCGCTCGGTTGCCTGCCGATATCACCAGTTAAGGCCGCCACAAACCGGATGATGGTTGCGTAGGACGCACCGGCCCGGTGAGGTCGCCCGACACCATAAACACACCGTGAAGGAGCACTTTCGCCTCAATCCGCAGCCAGTGCTCCGAGCGCCGAACCGAGCACGAGAAGGAGTTGGAATACAATTAGGGCTACGGTGAATTGCAAATCGTGATGAGAAAAAATCTTCTTGGCTTCGCCCTCGGCCTGACCGTGATGGCTCAAACTCCGCGTCCCGCCAAGACCGGGCCGGCTGTGGGAGAAGTGGTGCCAGCCTTCTCCGCCACCGACCAGACTGGACGGACTCAGACGCTAGCTTCGGTGATGGGTGCCAAGGGCGCGATGTTGGTGTTCTTTCGCTCGGCGGACTGGTGACCGTTTTGTAAAGGCCAGCTCGTGGAGCTGCAAAGCAACCTGGAAAAGATTCGGGCAAAGGGGCTCGGCGTGGCAGCAATCAGCTACGATTCGGTGGCAGTGCTGAAGAGTTTCGCTGAACGCCGCGGAATTACCTTTCCGCTGCTGTCAGATCCCGAGTCGAAGATCATCCGCGACTTCGGCATCCTCAACGAGCAGGCGCAACAAGGCACGATGCAATACGGGATTCCCTATCCGGGCACGTACCTGCTGGACCGCACCGGTCGTGTCACCGAGAAATACTTCGAGGATGACTATACGCAGCGCTACACATCTGCCGAGATCCTGGTGAACCACTTTGGCGAGAGCGCGAGTGCGGCGCACTCCATCGCGGATGGCAAACACCTGCGGATTTCGGCGTCCGCGAGCAACGAGCGCGTGCGCTCTGGACAGCGGATCTCGCTGGTAATGGATGTGCAACTCGGACCTCGCCTCCACGTCTACGCGCCTGGTGTGAAAGACGACTACATCCCGATCGAGTGGAGCATGAAGGAATCGCAGGCGCTGACAGTGCGCGCGGTGAAGTACCCGAGTTCGAAGATGCTGCACCTGGAGGCCATCAATGAAACGGTGCCAGTGTACCAAGACACATTTCGCCTAGTGCGCGACGTAACAGTCGCGCGCGACGCGGCGCTCCGATCTCTGCTCGACGCGGAGGGCAGATTAGTCATCGAAGGCGCGTTGAGGTACCAGGCATGCGATGACAAACTCTGCTACCCACCCGAGACCGTTCCAGTGCACTGGATGTTGCAGGTGGAAGGGCTTGATCGCGAGCGCGCTCCCGCCGAGTTGCAGCGCAAGGGGAAGTAAGGTCTATTTACATCGAGTTGGCGTCCGGTGCCCCGACCGGTCGGCGGATAGGTAACGATGTGTTCCGTCCCTGTCCGTTCGGTCCGCCGGTCGAAACACCACTGGCTACTGAAGAGATGGCTACCGATATTGCGACACATTGGGGCAATCTGGACGGCTCTTAAGGCCGGGATTTGGGGAACGTCGGCCCGCTGCATGGCGTGGTAACATCTGCAAGAGCCCACTATGACCGTCGAAATCAAGCGCTGTTTCTTTTGACACGACATCCAGGCACAGGCCGTGAGCCTGAAAGAAAACATCGAAGGCAAACTGAAGATTCCAACTCGGATCCGCCTGGGCAGGCCGGGCGCCCTGGACGTCTTCGTTGACAAGCAAAAAATCTATTCCAAGAAGCAGACTGGCCGGCTGCCGACCGTCGAGGAGATCATTCGTCTTATTCGCGACCGCGGGTGAGATCTTGTGCAGAGTGGCTGGGCTCGTCAATGCTCGCGGAAGCCGGCCTAACTAGGAGAGGTTCTGGAATAGTTGCCGATATTGGCGGATATCGAGCGCACTTCGACCCCCTAATCGTTTCGCACCGCAACAGCCAGGAGAGCGGCCACGAACATCAATTGCATTGCACCCCGAACGGCTATGCTCATTGCTGGCCGTCCAAGGATCGTGAGCCGTTCGCGTGCGGCGCGGATGTTTGCCGGAAACATCCCGACTGGGAGAATTGCCAGGCAGATCGCCGCCGCGCGAGCGAAGAGCGGAATCAGCAACCCAACGGCACCCAGAATTTCGCCGATGCCCGTAATGGTGATAATGCTTCCCGCCGCCGGAAAGACCGAGGGCACCATCCGAATCAAATCGGGCCGCCCACGCCCCCAGTGTGCGGATGCAGTGACCAGAAACATCAGAAACAGGGCAACCCGAAGCGGCATATCCCAATTGTCAAGGGCGGCCACACCGAGAAACCCCACACATCGAAGAACCGCAAACGAGACCAGTAGAACGACGGCAGGCACCACGGTCGTCACCTCAATTCGATTTTGACGGATAATGTTGGCGCCGGGCGGTGGCGGCATTAGCCCCCCAACAACAACGCGTTGGCTGGTCGATAGCAGATTCTCATGGTTGGTCCCCTCAATCGCGTCTTCAGCGCCACATCGGCGGGCGATCCACCTGGCCGGCGAAGCCATGCGTCGAACGTGTTCATTGCCAGCCGGTACTGAGTGCGTGGTTCTCGCGGTCCATTTAGACTATTTGAGTCCGAATTCTCCGATGCAAAAGGAAGCCATAATTCAGCCTCTGGCGTCTGAAATGACGTTAGAATTGCAGCATGGGTTCGTTGAAGTGGACAATTTCGCACGCGGTGTTCCTTCCGGAAATCGACGACGAGCACAAAGAGATTTTTGAGGCTCTTGCCCAACTCGACCAGTCCCTTGCCGACGGGAGTCCGTTGCCGCGTATTCGCGAGTTGACACAACGACTGGTCGCTCGCTCCGTGGAGCACTTTGCCCATGAGGAACGGCTCATGCGTGCCGCCCGGTACGAGTCACTGCCCTGGCACAAACAGCGCCACGACGCTGTCCGTAAAAGAGCCCGGCAGGTCGTTCCTAAGATCGAAGGTGGCGACCGCGAGGCCGGACGAATACTGGTTGAGTATCTGAGATTGTGGCTGCGCGATCATACCCGCCTCCCCGATCGAATGATGGCAGCGTTCCTGCGTAACCAGAAACTCTGCAAGCTGACGTTCCAGGCCGGCACCAAGCCGGTGGAAGCGTGCACGTGGATTGATTCCAAGGGCGAGAGGTTCGATCCGCCCGCCGCCCGGGGCGGATCAAAATTCTAAACGATACACCAATACCGAATCGGAATCGGCTGTATTACGATTTGTGGTTTTCGGTTTGCCAGTAACAGTGCGATCACACCCGCGCCGATGACAACCACCGACGCGGCAGTGGGAATGACGACGGTCTTTTCGTGTTTCACCGAATACTGTGTATGAGGGATCTTTTCTCTTCCGGTGTATGCGATCTGCGGCGAGAATATCAACGTCATGCCGAGCAAGATCAGCAGGACGCCGACAATCTTCGTCCACAGCGCTTCAAGCCGCCGCACGTCTGGCATGGTAACAGACCTGGGGTGGCAGTCGGGTTGGAGGCGTGGAGCCTGGCAGATTCGAACCGGGATAGCTAGCGATATGTTCCGCTAACGCCGCCATGCAATAGCCGATTTCGCAGTCACCAGATAACCCCTCCACCCCGTCTTACCGTCCGGATTGGCGGACCAGTTGGGAAACTACGAAGCTGGGTCTTGTGCTGGTGGCCGCCTTTCGCTACCCTTGCGAAGACGCCTGAGAACGGAGGACCAGAAATAGTGGCATCGGAACGTCTCGCGCTGCTCATCGCCGAATACAAGACTCTCGACCGAAATCGCGATCAGGCGCGGCTGCGCGAGATTTTTAGCGAAGCCGCGGCGCTCGTCGATCGGGCAGCACAGCCCAAGAAATGGGCCGCGTTCCGCTCGATGTACGCGCAGATGTGCGGAGACTCCGATCCTGAACAGGCGCTGCAAGGCTACCGCGACGCGCTCACGGTCTTCACGCCCGGTGAAGACCACGATTCCTGGGCGAATTGCACCATGAACATTGGCTGTATTCTTGCGCCGCGCTCACAGCGAGGCACGCCACAATCCGAAGAAGCGCTGATGTGTCTGCAAGACCACAGTGGCCGATTATCCTTGGCTGGCTTCCACACTCGCGCTGCTCTACCGGTTCCGTGCCGCAGGCGATCTGGCGCAAAACTGGTCGTGCCGCGTTCAATACCTCCAACTTGCGATTTCTCAAATGTCGCCCGATGAAGACGCAGAAAAACTGGCAGGCCTGCAAAATGAATTGGGCTTGGCAGCCACCGAAGAGCCCGGTTGCGATTTTGCCGCTGCCATGCCGAAGAGGATTGCGTTGCACCTTGGAGCTTTGCGGCTGCTCGAACGTGGCGGCTTCGGAGACGAACAGTCGCCAGACACGCCCAACAACACCTGGATCGAAACTTGCATTTATCTGTGCGAATGCTATTTATTCAGCCTCGGCGATTGGAATGCGAACCGGGTCGAAGCCGCAGCCTACGGCCGAAAAGCTGTGGCTGCCTGCGCGCACGGCGGCACGCCCGATCTGCGGCGCCGCGCGCGTTTGTCGCTTGGCCGAGTGCTGGCTCGCAGCAGTGGGGCGGTAGGCAGCGCAAATCTGCATGAGGCTATTCAATGGTTCGAACTCGCGAGCGAGGACTGCGACCCCGCCAAACCGGAACTGCTGGCCAACATACGCTCGCTCGAGGCCATTGCGCATCGCGACTTGATGCTCCTCGGCGAGGGAGGCAGCATTGACGAGCTGGTGCGCTGTTCTCGCGAGGCCCTTGCCGGATATTCCGGCTCGGCTTTTGGCAGCAGTCGTCGGGCCGTCTATCAGGTGGAAGCGCATGGCTGGATCGAAGCTGGGAACTTCGAGAAAGCAGCTTGCTGCCTGGAAGCGGCGCTTTTCGAAGGCGAAGCGTTGCTCGCCGAAACGGTGGCCGATTCGAGCCGATTCGAGCGTGTCTTCCAGCTCCAGGATTCGGGCGCTCTGCTTTGCTACTGCCGTCTGAAGCTGAACGATATCCGGGGCGCTCTGGAAGCCCTGGATCGCGGCAAGGCCCGCTTCTGGAATCGCCGTCAGGCGCGCGAGATCTGGCCATTGCTTGGCACGCAGATTCCGCCTGGCGGGGCGTTACTTTTCGGGGTGTTTGCCGCCAAACAAGGTGCGATCATTGTCGTCACCAACGCCGGCGCCGCGTCGGAGACTAATTCAGTCCCCGGTGATCTACGCGCTGAACCCGTGTGGCTGGAGAATTTCGGGGTTGACGAAATGCTCCTCCTGCAGCGCGGCGACAAGAATTGGGGTGAACTCGGCGGATGGCTGCGGGCATACAGCTTCCACCGCTCGGAGCCCCTCAACTGGATCCGGGAAATCGATCGGATCGGCGGAGTACTTTACGAATTGATCTGGAAGCAAGTCATCGAAAAACTGAATCAGTCAGGGGTTAAGCGCGGCGCCGAGTTAGTCTGGTTTCCGCAAGGGGGAGCGGGTGTATTTCCAGTACACGCGTCCTGGAATGAGGAAGGTGGCCAGCGCGAGTGGCTGATTGACCGGTACGCGCTCCGTTTCGCGCCCTCCGTCGCCGTGCTGCTTAGCGGTCGGGCCGCGTCACAGGCGCGTGCCGCTCTTCTGGTCTCCAATCCGGGCGGTGATCTCGACTACAGCGATTTGGAATGTGCCTGGGTGAAGCGCCATGCTCCCCCGCCGGGCTGGCAGGTCTTGGAAGGCTCCGCGGCCACAGTCGATGCCGTGCTCGATGCACTGCGCAGCGCGGACTGGGTGCACCTCTCTACACATGCAAGATTCGATCTGCTGAATCCGCTACAATCCAGCCTAGCGCTCGCTGGCGGCCAGCACCTCAGTCTCGAACAGCTTTTGCCGCTACTCGCCGAACACCCTCCCAGCCTCATGATTCTCTCCGCCTGCGAGACTGCAATGGCACGCGTCACCACTATGCCCGATGAATTCATGGGCTTTCCTGCCGCACTGCTTGACCACGGTGCTGCCGCCGTGGTGGCCACACTGTGGCCAGTGGATGACGCCGCCACCGCGGTTCTCATGGGCCGCTTCTATGCCGAATACGATTCCGCGGGCTGCACAGCCTCCGAAGCCCTGCGGCGGGCACAGAGCTGGCTCCGGACAGCCTCGGTGATGAAGCTTCGCAGACATGCTTGCCGAGCTTCGCAACGAACCCGGCCGAGTGGGCGAATTGGCTGTGCAACTCCGCATCAAGCTCTTCGCGCTGCCGCAGGATCACCGGCCTTTCGCCGAGCCTTATTTCTGGGCGGCGTTTACCATTTCAGGAAAAGGATGAGTCGATGACACCGATGATTCAGCAGTGGATCTGGCTGGAGGCCTTACGAACCAACTGGCGTGCGATCCAGTTACGCCTGATGCCGGCCAGCCCCGCCCTCTTGCAGGAGCTCGCGGCGATCGCTGAGCGGCTCAGAGCAGCCGGATCGCCGCAACAGTTCGCCGCCATACTCGACGATCTGCTGGATCTGATCGCTGATACCGACGCCGCCGAATATGTCCGCGGCCTGATGGCGCGGAACAGCATGCCCGAAATTCCGGCTACGCCCCAGACCCGTGAGGAAGCTCTGTCACTCTTGCCTACCGAACCATCGCTCGACAGGGTAGAGACGGAACATGTTCTTTCGGTCACCACTCCTAAGTCCGACATCCAGACAGCCGAAGCACCCGAAGTGGTGATGGCGGAGACCGGCAAAGCTCTGGCTGACGGCATTGTTGAGCCCACAGGCTTAATGGGCGTGCGCGTCTTCTTTGCAACCAATCGCAAAGCCTCCGACTCACAGACGCCCGGCGAACGGTTCGGGTACGACCATGCCCCGGAGACGGTCTTCGGCCATGTCTCCGTTTCCATTCCGGTCAGCCACAAGAAGGGACACCTTGAAAAGCCCGGGTTCTTCGAACGCCGGAAGATAGAGGATCATTTTGCGATTAGGAGCGACTTGGAGGTTCTCAAAATCGGCCCTTTCCGCGGCAAGTTGGCGGAGCAGTTTCGCGGCGAAGCGAAGAGCGACCTACTGGTATTTATCCACGGTTTTAACGTTTCTTTCGAAGACGCCCTATTGCGAGCGGCGCAGCTCAAATACGATCTCAATTTCCCTGGAGAGATCGTCCTCTTCACCTGGCCTTCTCGCGGCAGCCTGCTCTCCTACCTGGCAGATCTCAGCAGCGCCGAATTCTCGGGCACGCCTCTGGCGGAGTTCCTGGCTGCGATCGCCGAAGGGCCCTGGCGCCGCGTGCACCTCTTGGCGCACAGCATGGGCGGGCGTGTTTCACTAGGCGGATTGGTGGATTCGGCGGCGCCCGAAAAGGGCCTCGGCCAGATCGTACTCGTCGCGGCCGACGTCAGCACCGATTTCTTCACCCAGCAATATCCGAAACTGTCAGCGAAGGGCGAAGGCAAAACCTTGTACGTCGCCTCCAAGGATCGGGCTCTTAAGTTTTCCGGTCAACTCAATCGAAGTGGCCGCGTCGGCTATCTCGAAAAGGAGCCTTTCGTGATCGGTGGCATGGACACCGTGGATGCGAGCGCTGTCGACCGTGGTCTCTTAGCGCACAGCTATTTCAGTGACATTCGGGCGGTGATTGACGACTTGGGCTATCTCCTCGGGAACAGGTTGCCAGCCAGTCAGCGACCCAATCTTCGCGAAAAGCACCGCGCCACGGGGGAACTCTATTGGCAATTTCCATCGTAGCGCAGAGATAGTTTCCGATAATAGCGAATATCATGGCGCGCGCCTGCAACGTCCGGACCGACATTTGTCACGTGGCACGATCCGCACGGCCGTCGTGTCACTATAGGACTGTGCCTCATCTTGAGACACCATTCGTTAGATCGTCGGGGAGGACGGTTTACACATGCCCAAGTTGACGAAGGAAATCATCGAGGCCGCGGTCGCTGGTTTCGAAGCCCAAAAGCAGAGTATTGATGCGCAGATCGCCGAACTGCGAGCAATGCTGACTGGGACGCCGGCGGCCCCGGCTCCAACGAATCGGGGTCGGACCAAACGCAAAGTAAGCCCCGAAGCCCTGGAGAGAATGAGGGAAGGGCAGCGGCGCCGCTGGGCCGCAGTTAGAGGCGAGTCGCCAGCGCCTGCCGAAGCCTCAATGCCGAGGCGGAAACTCAGCGCGGCCGGCAGGAAAGCGATTGCCGCGGCTCAGAAGAAGCGATGGGCGGCGAAGCGGGCCGCGACCACATAGAACCTGGGATGCGCAGGCCGAAGTCGCTATCGCGCCACGCAGACTCCGGAAACTCGCTTACCGCGCATGCCCAGGGTCCCTTTCAATCTCGTCTTTAGGCCCGCAATTCGCGGCGCGGTACGCCGGGCCGGCGCGTATCTCCGTTCCGGCAATTCGGAGCGGCAAACAGTACGACGAACATGCCGTTCGCATTGATCGGACTGGGTACAATTGGATGCGGGGGTGAACCATGGCGGCAGGAGGAGCGGCGGCAGGCGCGGCAGCCGGTGCTATCGCACAGGCGATCAAAGCATCCGGCGTTCTCGTGCGTCTCGACCCGGCGGAATTTCTGAAAATCGTCAGTCGCGTACCGGAGCCTTTGGTGGTAGTTGCTACAGGCGGCCTTTTCACTAAGAACTATCAGTATTTGGTGGGCTACAAAGGATTAGTCTTCTACACAAAGTCGGCTGAGCCGTTGCAATTGCCCCGGAGCGCCGACGTGATCGCCGCCAAAGGTATCTGGGTACCAGGATAGGCGGATTTGATCCTGGAGACTGCCTTCCCGGAACGAGTTTAGCCGCAGTCACTACTGCTCGGCCGAGCACCGGCGAGAGGCGCAGTACCGCATCGCTTCAATGCGGCATCTCGATATTGGGTCCAGTCCTTCGCGATGGCGGCCTGTGCTTCCCGAAGATCGCATACTTCCGTTCTTCACCGATGCCGTGAGGTAATCCTCGACCAGATCCTTCTCTTTGAAGTAGACCTTCAATCCCTCTGCGCCGAACGGCCCGCACTCCGGCCAGAGGTTATCCAGCGTGTCGGCGCCACCCAATTCCAACGGCACCAGGTGGTCCAGTTCGCACGTCGCCCGATCCTTGTGGACGCCGTACCGCTCGTACACGACGTGCTTCTGGGCTTGCGTCGTGAACGCAGTTGCGCACGCAGCCCGTCCGGAATCGGCCACTTCTGAGAAGATCGGCGGTGACGGTTGGGTTGAACGCTCCGGGCGTGCATTCGGGATCTTGCATAGGAAGATTGCCCGATCCCTTCCGAACCCGACATCCGGAAGGGAGGTTGTGACGGCACCGCTGGCAGTCTACCGCCATTTCGGGGCCTCTTCCGGGACGGAACGTCTCGTCTTGATGCAACACGGCAGCTATCTGATCGCTGATATGAAATCGCAGCCCTATATCGATCGAGGCGAGGCCGTTCTCTACAGAGGCGTTCAGAATGCCGAATTGTTATTGTTCCGCAGGCTGACAACCGCGGACATCCGCTTGCGGTTCATAAGCGTTCACGCCCGAAGCCTTGCAGATTCCGTCACCTCATTCAACGCTGTTCACTGCAATGTATCAAGAACCGAAACGGGATGGTTCAATGACCGGAGCTTTATGCTCAGTGACCTTTGCCTGCAGGCCGGGTTGGCATTTCCGGTAATTGTCGATCCGAACAATCTACCCCGAACGGCGCCCACGGATTACGATCGCCACAGAAAGAGCGAGGATTTTCAGGAGTGGGGACTTCAGGTGCAGCAGATCCTTCCCGCGGGATTCACAGGCCAGATCGGTTACCAGGGTATTCAGGCCAATCACCTCAGTTCCAAGAGCTACATCAACCTGATCGATCCCGTGACCGTTACCCGGCCCCTGGCGAGCCTGGGCTTTCCCAACCAACTCGGTTCGGTCGGTTCCTGGAGTAACAGCAGTTATAACGGGCTGCTAATGTCGATTCAGCGGACTACCAGGAGCGGGTTCTTCATCAATTTCAACTACTCCTGGGCGCACGCGCTGAATGAGGGCTCGCAGGGTGGAGGCGGTCCCAACCCGACCGAGATCGTGAGTTGCGTCCGGTGCGACTGGGCGAACAGTCCATCCGACCAGCGTCAGAGCCTGCACGGACGCTTGAGCTACCTGTTACCCTTTGGCAAGTCGAAACTGTGGCGGGGATGGTCCATCAGCGCGGTGGGTTCGTTTCGGACCGGATTGCCGCTTACGGTCAGCACATCGCGTAAGGCTACGGACACGCCGGACGGGAATACCGCCCAGCAACGTCCGGATGTAGTGACTGGTGTGTCGCTGATTCCGCCGGGCGGCCAGGGCATCAACAACTGGACCAATATCGCTGCCTTCTCAGCGCCGGCCCACGGGACCTGGGGAATGCTGGAGCGGACATCGTGACCGTCCCAACCTGTTTCAAATCGACGCCGCGCTGGCGAAAGATACGAGGATTCGGGAGCGTGTGAGCCTGATTTTCCGCGCCGACATCTTCAACATCTTCAACCATCCGGAGCTTGGGCCTCCGAATCTGAACCTCCGCCGCGCCCGCGACTTGGCCGCATCACGAGCCTGCTGAACACGTCGCCCATCGGGACAGGCGGCGACCGCAGTATTCAGTTGGCATTACGGTTGGCGTTTTGAGGCCGAGCGTGCTGATCAGCGGCTTCCACTTTTTTTCATTGATGTATTCGCGCATCGAACTCGGAATTTGCGGAACATTAAGCGGTCCGGCCGAAGACCACGTACCGTTCTGACTCCCGGACATAGACCATGCAAAACAACTCGCGAGAGCTCAACAATGGTGTCAATTATGGGGGAAAGCGCCCTCCCGTAACCTTTCACGGCCCCAACGGTTTCTATGATTAGAGCATGGAACGCGGGCGACCTTTACGGCAGTCCCAAGCGGACGATTCAGAAGAACGCCTGCTGATCGAGGCGGCGAAGCGCGACCCGGCGCGCTTCGCAGACCTATACGACATCTATTTCGATCGCCTCTACGCGTATGTGGCTCGCCGGGTGAGTAGCCGCGAGGAGACGGAAGACCTGGTCTCCGAGGTGTTCCACAAAGCACTCTCGAATCTTCGCCGGTTCGAATGGCGGGGCGCCCCGTTTTCGGCGTGGCTGTTTCGCATCGCGGCCAATGAGATCACGGACCTTTCCGCGCGGTTGGGACGTCAACGAACGATCCAGGCGTTGCCCGAAGCTGAGGAAGGGGATCAGGAAGAGGCGCAAGACCGGTCAACGGTGCTGGCCCTGATGCGGGAACTGCCGGAAGACCAGCGCAGGGTCCTGGAGCTTCGTTTCATGGAGGAGAAGAGCACTCGCGAAGTCGCGCAGGTGTTGGGTCGCAGCGAAGGCGCGATCAAGCAACTTCAGTTTCGCGGCCTGGAGAACCTGCGAGCGAGCTTAGGCGGCAAACATGCCTGAACAAGATCCCATCGAGCGGCTCAATACGGCCTTGGAAGGCCTCTCGATCCAGGACCAGGCGGCTCCCGACCGGGAAATCCGCGAACTGCTTGCACTGGCACGCCGTCTGCGTGTCATACCGCGCGAAACATTTCGGGCAAAACTCAGAGTTCAACTGGAGGAGAGAGCAATGACGTTAGACACAGCAACAACGCTTCCACTGCGCGAGGGCTTCCATTCCCTCACGCCCTATATCATCATGCGCGGCGCGGCGGAGTTCATCGAATTCGCAAAAGAAGTGTTCGGAGCGGAAGAGAAACTCCGGGTTCCCGCGCGGGAACCGAGGCCGCATTATGCACGCGGAACTCAGGCTGGGTGATTCGATGATCGAGCTTAGCGATGGGAATGAGCAATATCCACCGCGCCCGGCGGCGATTCACGTTTACGTGCCCGACACAGACAGTGTGTATCGACGGGCACTGGGCGCGGGTGCGACCTCGCTCCACTCGGTAGAGGAGATGCCCTACGGGGAACGCTCGGGCAGTGTAAAAGACCCCTTCGGGAATTACTGGTACATCGCGACGCATCATGGCGCTAGCCATATCCCTGCAGACTTGCGGGCGATCAATTCCTACCTGCACCCCGTTGGCGCGGACAAACTGATCGAGTTTCTGAAGCAGGCTTTTGGTGCCGAGGAAGTCGAAGTCTATCGCGCGCAGGCGGGCGGCCCGGTTACACATGCAAAGATCCGGCTTGGTGACTCGATAATCGAGATGGGCGAGGCTCACGGTCCATATGGGCCTATGCCGGCGGGGCTGCATTTCTATGTACCCGATGTGGATGCTATGTATCATCGCGCACTGAAAGCCGGTGCTACCTCGATCAGCGCTCCGGCCGACCAGCCGTACGGCGAGCGCGGAGCCGGTGTTAGCGATCCTGCCGGTAACTCCTGGTTTCTCGCAACGCCACTGAGCCGCGGATAGCGTTGGCTCAGTCGCTATTCCTCGCCTAACGCGCGCATCGGATCCTCCGGTAGGCGGACCCCTGGTCCGCGGCCGACGCCCTCGTCGGCCTCCCCGTTTTCTGGAGGCATTACCGACCGGGGGCGTCCGCCACACAAAGGTGAAATCTGCTGCAAGCTGTTCGCCTGAAAGGCGAAGGGTTTAGTCTTCTGAGTTGGAGTGTCAAGAGAATTGTGCGCAGAGAGGTGGGGCATACACAAAGAGGAGGTGAAAGGGTAAGGGCGTTGATGAAGGGATGGACAAGATTCTACCGTCCGTTCTCAGGGAGGCGGAAACGTGCCGAACTGGTAGGTGCGCGGCGGATGGGCACGGGCGATGCGCGGCGAACCTGGTCAGGGTCAAACTGAGGCGAACAGTGCTGGCAACCGGCGAGGGCTAGCTCTTCTGCTTGCCGAGCTTTTGGAAGCCCGCTACCTTTTGCCAATCCAGTTTCGTGTCTGGATTCCCACGGCCGGCGAAGGGCGAGTTGTGGCGCTGTTGAGCCGCCAGGAAGATCGCTTCGTTGTAAGGCTCGCGATTCTTCCAGCAGCGGTAGAGGATGCGTATCCAGCGATACGCCAGCGAGCGCACGGCAGCGTGGTGATCCGATTTGCAGTCCTTGCGCTGATGATCGTAATAGACCTTGGCCCATTGGCAAAAGCGGATCGATTGGCCGGCGTATTCATGGAAGGTCTGACGCATGAACTTGGGGCAGGCGCGGCGCATGGCTACCCGGGCGGATTTGCCGCTGCCGATAAAGACGGGGGCGATACCGCTGAAACGTTGGATTTCGTCGGCATTGGTCCAAACGTCGCGATCGGTACCAAGGCGGCAATAAGACGGGGCGTAGTGGCTTTTCCGCAGCCGGGGAAGGAGGCAAAGATGGACGCATCGGGGTGGTCGGCAACAATCGCGGCAATGCGCTTTTCCATCTCGGTGATGCGCGAGCGCAGGGTGCGCAACATCGTCAGGCAGAATTCCGTCTTCCTGCAGGCGGCTTCCAGTACGACGGCGTCCTGGGTGGCCGGCACGGCGGCATAGAAAACCTGAATGTGCTCGTCGATTTCCCCTTTGCTGCGCCAATGGTGGCTGGTTAAAAAGCGGCGTATAGTGCCGGGATGGAAGTGCTGCAGATCCGTCAACTGAGGCCAACGTTGGAGCAAGTCGTCCACCAGAATGGTGTCGAGGGAGCCGAACCAGGTGCGGACCTGAGGGAAGTATTGCTGCACCGAGTCGGTCAGGCGCTGGATGTAACGGACCCTCTCCTGCACGATGCGGCGCCGGTCCTCCACCAGGAACTGAAGCAGGCGGGTTGGGCCGGTATCGGGGCGGCGGCAGCGGAGCTGCTCGCGGTGATGAAGGACCAAGTCGAGAAGCAGGTTGGTGTCGCCGGGATCGTTCTTAGCGCCGGAAGGATGAAACGCACGACGGTAGCCGGCCGACATCGCGGGCGGCACCGAGTACAGGTGGAGATGATCGTATTTGCAAAGCATGTTGATCATGGCACCGCGCTTCTGTTCGATAGCCAGTGCCAGGGGGCGGCCAGGAAAACGCTGGCGGAGGCTGACGGCCCAGGTTTCTATGGTTTCCGGGGTGTTAGGCAGAGTGCCGTTTTCGGTCGGACTGCCGTCGGTGGGGTGCAAAGCCCAGAAGTGGTTCTGGGAGCCCCAGTCGATGGCCGCGAATGCGGCCCATGCGGGTTCGCCGTGGGATGGAGAGACGTTTGACATCAAGTTACCTCCTGGGGCGGGCTGGCCTGGTTCCGGCGAAAGTCTTATAGTGGTCCTGCATAAACAGCTTCTGAGAATTCGTTCAGGAGCCAGGCAACCCCGCCGCTGGAAACACTAAACCCAGGCATCGGATGCCAGACCCGGAGATTCCTAGCGGCGGGGTGTCCGGCTCAGTTCCGTGATAGCGAATCACGCGGACCAAGTCACCGGGTACACTCCTGCGGAGTGGACCCAAGAGGTTTCCCAAACTGAGCGATTTGCTGTCCCAAGACAAACTATAAGACCTGGAGATGGAAACTAAAGCGCCTCGCGGAGATGCCGCCGGTATTGCTCGAACGCTTTGCGGCCGGTCTTTGTCAAACGCAGCAGAGTTTGCGGCACCTTGCCGCGATAGGTCTTAGAAACCTCGATATAACCGGCCGCCTCCAGGCGCGACAAGTGGCTGGAAAGGGTGCCCTTGTTCATTCCGGTTTCATGCTGGAGATAGAGAAAATCGCACCCCTCAACGGCGAATAACAGCGCCATTACCATCAGGCGCCCCGGTTCGTGAATGGTCCGGTCGAGTTCGGCGATCTTGCGGACCTGCGGTTTCATTGCTCTTCCGCCGCTTGCGGCTGGGTATGGTGCAGGTAGAGCCAGAAGCTGACGCTGCCGGAAATCAAAAGCACCACACCATAAAGCAGGATGCATGAGTTCCACCGCCCCGACAGTCTTCGCGGACACGACTTTCGTAATCCACGAGTGATCTGCCAGCGATCCGATCAGATCCGCCGGCAGGAGCGCGATCACGATCGAACCGGCGATCATCACCCAGACCACCATCCACTTCCAGCGAACCGTCCGCGCGAAACCGTAGGCATAACTGGCGGCGAATACCAGACCCATCAAGGACGCTGGCGTGGTCATCGACAAATGGTGACGGATGGCGAAAAAGAGGACGACCGCGGCCACCACCGAGACGGCGAAGCTAATGATCATCGGCCGCCACACGGTGTCGCGCCGGCTGTATTGCACGAACCCGGTGCGAGGATACGTAATGTGCTTTTTGATCGCTTTGCTGCCGTAGTGGATGAGCAGGCAGACAGCCCCCATGAATACCAGGAGCATGTAGGGCCGGTTCCAGACGGAAGTTTCCGGCGAACGGACCTGCATCCAGCCGATGCAGGGCATAGGCGAGGCCATCACTCCGATTCCCAGTTCACCGACGCCGTCGATGTTGTAGTAGGCTTTCGGCCGTTCCAGGATGCCCGTAAGATCACTCATCATGCATACCAGTTTGCGCTGCCAACCTGTTGGCGTCAATATGGAGAATTTCAACGCCTCATCGCAGTCCGCCAGCCGCGGGGACTGAGGCCAGACTCGGCGCGGAAGGTCCTATTGAAATTGGTGAGATCGAGGAAGCCGCGACCCAGGGCGTATCCAGAATCCGGTCAGCGTGGCGCATCCGCGCCCTGGACTCAGCCCGGCATCTTCGGCCAATTCTTTCAGAGTGAGCGGCAAACCGGGGTCACAGTCGATCCGGCGCACCGCAGCAGTGACTCGGGTAACCGAGTTTGGCGAAGAGTCCGGCCGCGGCGGGACGCCGGTACCGGGTTGCACCGCGCGCGGCAACTTGCAAGCTGAACTTTTCCCAAGGCTCTTCCTCCGGAGAGGCCAGGCCGATGCAGGCGCGGGCTACCAGTGGCGCCAACGCGCCCACCGGCGGCAGGCGCGAAAGCCGTGGACCGGCGGCCGAGAGATCACCGAGCATTTCTTCCGGAAGGCAGCACCTGAGTGGGAGAACTGGAACGTGATCCCCGCCGAAATCGCAGAGGCGCCGGGCGTGGTGGTAGTGGAGTGCCGCTATTCGCCCAGATACAAACCCACCGGCAGGGCGCTCGACGCACAGGTGTGTCACATTCGGAGACTCCGCGACGGGAAAGTGACCAGCTTTCACCAGTACCTGAACACCGCCAACTTGCGTCCGCTTCAGTGCGCCCGGCCATGCCAAGGCCCCACCCCACATCCCGAGGGTGGGGAATTCGGCGTTGGCGGAAGGTCCGTGGATACTTGACCGCTAATGTTCGGGAGCTCCCGGGCTTCGCCCTTTGTTGCGATTCTGACGGCGCCCAGATCGGCCGACGGCGCCGGCTCTTTGGTATCCGCCGGCTGCCGACCTGCCAGCCGAGCCAAAAAAGCCGCCCGGCGGTTGCTCCAGTTGTCCAGTTCGTCCGGATTTCGCTCGAACCTGCGGGCGTAAACCCGACCGTCCAAGGGAGCCATCGGCCCGCGATCACCGAAATGTGCCGGCTGTCCCACTGTACGGTTGTCCTTCCCGCCAGCACTTGGATTCGTGGCGGCTCCGCGTCGAAGCGATAGGCTCCTCTTCGATCGACAGACGCGACCGAGCCCTTTGAGCAGTAGGGTCAGTTTGTTTCCGTTAGCCATCGCACCCGTGGCAACGATTACGCGAACCCTTAAGCACATCGATACGGACATCGCTCAGCGCGGTGGAGATCATGCGGAACGAACTGTTGTCATCGATCCACAGCGACGCGCACGGTCCCAGCAGGACCTCGGCACGGCCTGCACCGGTGCGTAGAATCGAATTCGCATTCACTACGAAGAAGTTATCGTTGACTAACCGATCATCGATCGACGCATCGACGGCGTACGAAACCACGCCCGCCCGGGCGGGGATGATGGGTTGCGAATGCAAGGAAGCCGCCAGCGTTGCTGCCCAGGCAGGCGTACTGAGCATCCTGCCTAATCGAGCGCCACGACTCATATCGTAGTGCTCCCGGGACGATTTTGCCGCCAATTGCTCCCGCCCATTAGATTGAGGTGAAACAGCCGCCCTACGGTGTGAAGTCGCGCAGCTTTTGGACCGCGGGGGCGTCGAGCCGCTCGATCAGCGCCACCAGCAGGTCCACCGCCTGGTCGAAATCGCGGCGATTCATAATGCCGTTGTGAGCGTGGGTGTAGCGGACCGGCACCAGCAGGCACACGGTGGGGACGCCGCCGTTGCTCTTCTGGATCTCGGCCGAATCGTCGCCGTAGCCTTGCACCAGGTCGAACTGCAGCGGGAGCTTTTTCTCCGCGGCGGTCTCTTTGACCAGGTCGATGAACTTGCGGTTGGGCAATTGCGAGCTGTTGTAGAGGAAGATGCCCGGGCCGCCGCCGAGCTTCTCCTGCGACTCTTCCGGGCGCCCGTTGACGTCTCCGGTGACGCCGGCCTCCAGGGCGATTCCGATGTCCGGCCGGGCCGCTTCGGCGGCGGTATGGGCGCCGCGCAGTCCCACCTCTTCCTGCGTGGTGAGCGCCCAGATAATCTGGTTGCGGTGCGGCAGCGAGGCCAGCCGGCGCATGGCCTCGATGATCACGGCGCATCCGGCGCGGTCGTCCCACGCTTTGCCCAGATAGTTATCCGTTCCGTTGAGAACCGTGAAGGGCGAATCCGGGCACCACCGGAGAGCCCGGCCCGATCCCCATGTTGCGCACGTCGCGATTCGGATTGCGCGCCCACGTCCAGAAAAAGACTGTCGCGCGAAAAGACACGGGCGCGCTCTTCGGCCGGGACCACGTGCGCGTCGCGGATGCCGGTGACGGCGTGCACCGGGCCTTTGGAACCGATGATGGTCCACCGCTGATCCACCAGCGCCTGGTCCAGCCAGCCACCCAGCATCTGCATGGTGAGCAGCCCGCGCGGGGTGATGCGCCGGACCACCCCGCCCAGTTCGTCCATGTGCGCGTCCACCATGATGCGCGGGCCTTCGGCGCCCTGCGTGGCCAGGATGGAGCCCATGCCGTCATAGCGAATCGACTGCGCGTAGGGCTTCATGGCTTCCACCATGATCTTGCGGACAGGCTCTTCGAAGCCGGGCGGGCCGGGGGCGTCGGCCAGCATGCGGAGCAGATCGACGGTCGGGTCCTGCGCCCACAGAGGCAGCGCGGCTACAGCCAGTGAGAGGTAGAAGGCGCGATTCATTTTTGCTCCCGAATGAATTTCATGGCGGCGCCGTTCTGGTAGAGCGTCAGCGAAGACCCGTCTTTGGCAAACTCGATCTCGCCGTTGATAGGGTCATTGAAAAACCGGGTGGGGCTCATCGGGTCCAGCCGCACGGCGCCCTGTCCGGTGGCCTGCGCGCTCAGGTGGTCGCCTTCCACTTTGACCGTCAGCTTGAAACTCGGGTTCGCGGCGTAGACGCCTTCGAACGGCTTCATGGCTTCGGCGGACAGGGGAATCCGCGTGCGCGATTTCGTGGGATCCTCCGGCTGTCCCAAGGCGATCCCCAGCAGGCCCGCGGCCAGCGCTCCGGTCTCCTGCGTGTTGGCGTTCGCCAGTACCACCGCCAGCAGTTTCCTGGCGGGGACGCGAATGATCATGGTGTTGAAGCCGTTGATGCCGCCGCCGTGCTCGACCGTGTCCTCTTTAAAGCGCCTGGCGATGAACCAGCCGTATCCATAGTCGTTGAGATTGGGCGTCCAGATCTTCTTTTTCGACGCCTCGCTCAGCACGCGCGTGCCGTACAGCGCCTGGTCCCATTTCAGAAGGTCGTCCACGGTGGAGTAAAGCGACCCGGCGGCGTACGGGAGCGACATGTCCAGAAACGGGGCGCGGGTCAGTTTGCCGTCCTGGTTCTGGTATCCTTCGGCGCGGTGATGCAGGATCGAGGTGTAATGATCGAATCCGGTATCCTTCATGCCGAGCGGGTCCAGGATGGCCTGGTGCAACTGCTCTTCGTAAGTCCTCCCGGTCACTTTTTCAATCACGTACCCCAGCAGGATGTAACCGCTGTTGTCGTATTTGAATTTGCTCCCCGGGGCGAACTCCAGCGGTTTGTCGCGGGTGAGCTGGATAATCTCCAGCGGAGTCCGCGCCGTGCCGGCCTGCTTTTCGAAGAAGCCGGGCAGCTCGGTGTAACTCGGGATTCCCGACTCGTGACACAGCAAGTGATGGATGGTGACCGGCTGCCAGGCCTCCGGCGCGTCGCTGTAGTATTTGCGAATGGAATCGTCGAGCTTCACCTTGCCCTGCGCCACCAGTTGCATAATGAGGGCGCTGGTGAATTGCTTGGTGATGGAGCCCAGGCGGAACTTCGTATCGGGAGTGTTGGGGACGTCCCATTCCACGTTCGCCAACCCGTAGCTTTTGCGGAATAACGGTTTGCCGTCCCGGGCCACCAGAACCGACCCCTGGAATTGCTGGCGGGTTACGGCCGCCTGGACAAACTGGTCCGCTTTGGCGGTGATATCCTGCGCCGGCACGGAGGACGCCAGCAGGACAATGGCAGGCAAGAGTCGTCGAAACATAATGGGCTTATTGTCGAACGCGGCGCGCTCCGGCGCAATCGCCCGGGTTGCCGATCGGAATGAAACCCGCGGCGATTCTGAGTCATCTAAGTTCGTGAGATAAAATATAGGTTTCGGAAAGGTGACTGGTGAGACTTCTCGCGCTGCTTGGGTTGAGTTGTGTGCTGTTGGCGTCCGACTCCTCCGTGGAGCAGGCGCGGAAACTGTACAACCTCACCGAGTTCGACCAGTCCCTCAGGATTCTGCACGCCATTCCGGTTAAAGACGGTGCAGTGTACGAACTGATCGGCCGTAACTTATACATGCAAGGGGAGTTCAAGCGCGCCAGCGAAGCCTTCGAAAGCGCACTGGCAGCCGATCCGGGGAATTCCACAACGGCCCTTTGGCTGGCTCGCTCCTTTGGCCGGCGGGCGGAGACTTCCAGCCCGTTTACGGCCCCCGGCTACGCTTCCAAAGCGCGCACTTACTTCGAGAAGGCGGTGCAACTGAACGGCCGCAATCTGGAAGCGCTGAGCGACCTGTTCGAGTATTACATGGAGGCTCCAGGATTTCTGGGTGGCGGCCAGGATAAAGCCCAGGCTCTGGTGCCCAAAATGGCGGCAGTCAACGAGGCGGACGCCCAGTGGGCGCAAGCCAGGCTGGCGGAAAAGCGCAAGCAGTATTCCACGGCCGAGGAGCACCTCCGCCGGGCAATTGAGGTGGCGCCCCAGCAGGTGGGCCGTCTAATTGAACTGGCGCATTTCCTGACCAGAGAGGGCAGAAATCAAGAGGCCGATGAGAGCCTGGCGCGCGCCGAGAAGATCGCGCCAAACAGCCCGCGGATCATTTATGCGAAGGCGGATATCTATATTAAGTCCGGCCGTAATCTTAAACTTGCCAAGGATTTGTTAAAGCGTTACATTAATTGTTCTTTGTCGCCGGACGATCCTCCGCGCAGCGACGCTCTCAAGCTGCTGAAACAGGTGCAGGGCAGCTAGCCGCCCTCGCGCCATGCTGTTCACCGAATCGCTCCGTTTCAGTGTTGAAGCGCTGAAGGCCAATCCGGTTCGCAGCCTGCTCACCGGTCTGGGCATGGTCATCGGGACCGCTTCGGTCATCCTGGTGGTCACCATCTCGCTCACCAGCCGCGACTACATTCTGCAGCAGGTGGAAGGCATCGGCTCCAACATCATCTTTGCGTATTACGTATCGTCCGGGCCGGCCAACCCGGCGGCTGACGCCGACTACATCAAGATGAGCGATGTGGAAGCCATCCGCCAGAATCTGAGCTCGGACATCGTGGCCGCCACGGGCATCATGTCGAACTTCGACCAGATCCTGATCGGCGGCAAGCTTCAGGATGTGAAAATCAACGGCACCGATGGCGATTACGCCGAGGTGCGCAATATCGTGATCAGCTCCGGCCGTTTTCTGGTGCCGGGCGATGTCAGCGGCCGCGAGAAGGTGGCGCTGCTCACCGACCACCTGGCCGAGCGCATGTACGGCACCAGCAACGCCGCCCTCAACCAGGTGATTAAGCTGTACGGCCTGCAGTTCACCGTGATCGGGACCTTCCATGAGCGGGTGGAAACGTTCGGCCAATCGGAGATCGAGCGCGATACCATCGTCATCCCTGTCACCGTGCTGCGGTACTTCACGCCCGTCGAGCGCATCGATCCGCTGTACGTGCAGGTGCGTTCGCCGCAGGAAGTGGAGCGCGTGGCGGTGCGCGTGCAGGACCTGATCGAAAGCCGCCACCGCACGGGGGCGCATTACCGCGTGGATACGCTCACGGCAATTCTGGTAGCCGCCAAGAACATTTCTCTCATTCTCTCGCTGGTGCTGGTGCTGGTCTCGGCAATCACGCTGGTGATCTCCGGCATCGGCATCATGAACATCATGCTGGTCACGGTCACCGAGCGCACTCGGGAAATCGGCGTGAGGCTGGCGGTGGGCGCTTCGGCGCGAGCCATCCTGCTGCAATTCCTCTCGGAAGCGATGATCGTAAGCCTCACCGGCGGCGTTGCCGGCATCCTGGTGGGCGTCTCGATTCCCCTGAGCGTGGAGTTGTTCGCGGACATCAAAATTCCCATCTCGCCGGTAGCCATCGTGGTGGCGTTCGGAGTCTCCTGCCTGGTAGGCCTGGTGTTCGGCATTCTGCCGGCGAATCGCGCGGCGCATCTCAATCCCACCGAAGCCCTGCGGTACGAGTAACGTACACTACAGAGTGTGCGGAAACTTCTGGCCATCGCCCTGCTGAGCGTAGGCTGCTTGCAGGCGCAGGCTCCGTCCGATGCCTGGGCGCCGTTGCGGTTCCTGATGGGAACCTGGGACGCCCGTACAGTCAACGGGGATGTCCAGGGTTCCGGGTCTTACGTGTTTCAAACGGAACTGCGCGGCCATGTACTGGCGCGCCACTCCGTGACCAAAGACTGTAAAGGGCCGCTCGATTTCAATTGCGAACACAGCGACATCCTCTACGTCTACGCGGACGCTTCGGCTTACAAGGCGATCTACTTCGATAACGAAGGGCACGTGATTCACTACAACGTCAGCACCCCTGCTCCGGCCACGGCCGTGTTCCTGAGCGACGGCCCGGGGCCGCAGTTCCGGCTGGTCTACGGCCTGAAAAACGGTGTGATGAACGGAAAGTTCCAGATCAAGGCTCCGGGACAGGCGGAGTTCCGCTCCTACCTGGAGTGGACCGGCGGGCGGAAGTAAAAACACCGGCCGAGTTTGCGGTGGAAAGCATCCGGCGATGGTGGAAACTAGACGGGCAAAAGTCCGCGAAATATGGCCTCTTTCAACCGAGCGTTCAGCGGGTCGTAAGGTCGTGTTTTTGCCATAACATTCTCCTTTTGTCGTCGCGCCGCACCAGCCGAATTTTTCCCCCGGCAGCCAAAAAAACGGCCATCGGACACGACTACGCTCATTGAATTGAAAAATCCGTCCTTCGGCAAAGATCTGAACCCTCGGCCAAATGCGGTTTTGTCCTTCGACTTCTGCTCAAAACGGTTATTTTGAGCAGTACTTCGACTGCGGGTGTGCCTTTGCTTGGCCGATGGCGCCGGTGCCGACCAGCTTCGGGCCTTGCTGGGTCCAACCCCCGGCGTTACGTGTGAAAACCCATGCCGCACCGACGTTACCGTGATCGCCAGCCCCGCCGAGATTGCCGTGTTTCCATCCGACGATACTGCTACGGTGCTTGGTGACACACGGTAGCTCTACCTGCCACCGAATGTCAGGTACACCGTGGGGAGAGACGCCTGACCGGAATCCACGAGCACGATTGGCTGATCCCCGGCGGGAACGCCGCTTGGCACTTGGATATTGATCTGAAACAAGCCTGGGTAGGTCATGCCCGCAAATCCCACAATGGCCGGTTTTCCACCAATCAGCACGGTGATTGTTGAAAGATTTGGAACCGGGTACGCAGTGGTGAGAACTTGCCCGACCGGATATGGCGGGTTGGTCTGTCCCAGCCCCGTCGCAAAAAGCTCGATGTAATCCCCAGCATTCGCGGGCCGGCTGGTCACTCCAGGTATCGCTCCAACCGCTCCAACATATGCGCCGTCCATGTTGAAAAGGGCAGCGGCGTAGAGCGTGCTCTGCAAGGAATACGTAAACAGCCCTGGCGACACCGGTGCCATATTGACCATTGCAGGAACTGTCCCATGGTTGGTGATCACATCAACTTCAATTGATCCGGTGACGGTGTCCGGTTGGGCAATCGCATTCACCTGCGTGGGTTGTACGTAGTAAATAAAAGCGTTCTTGCCGTTTATCAATACTTGGACACCCGCAAGGGAGGTTGGCAGCTCTCCATTCGTTATAGCAGAGCTCCAGTCAGTGGTGGTATCGGCAAGATTCTGGCCGTAAACCGTAACGAAACTCCCCGGGGAGATTTGCGGGTTGAAACTTGCCGCATTCACTACCCCAGGTGCGACGATGGAGGCGACAGAAGTTGTTCCGGCGGCGGCTTGGTTCACGTAGATCTTCTGTCCCGCAGTTGTGATGACTCCCGTCCGTAGACCGCCGGTGTTGACTCCCACAGTGAAGGTAACGGTCCCGCTTCCTGTTCCGGTACTGCCTCCACTCACCAAAATCCAAGGCACGCTGGCTATAGCCGTCCACGGGCAATCGGGAGCATCGGCGGTAACAGTGAGGCTGCTACCAGTTACGCCGCTAGATGGTGCAGCGCATGCTTCCTGGGGGAGATACTGAAAGAGCAGATGACCCCAGATTGATTGACGGTCAGGGCCGACCCGGCGATCCAAATCGTTCCAGCGCGAGAAGCCGAGACCGAATTTGGACTCGCGGAGTAAGTCACTAAACCGATCCCTACTACAGGGTTGCTTGGACTGGCGGTTATCCAATCGGCGTAGCTAATAGCCATCCATGGGCAACTGGCTCCAATAGGATTCGTGCCTCAAGAAAGCAAATTCAGTACGGAGCCAATCAAGGCATCCCTTCCATACTCCTCATTTACAACATTTACAACAACATTGACCGAGTGCTTCAAACATTCGGAACTGACGATCTCGATTTTAGAACAGGCCATGTATGGTGAACTCACCCTTCTCATCGACACAGACACTGGGCGAAACATCGTCGTTGTTTCAAGGCAGGAATGACGAACTCCAAGAGTCCAAGAACACATCTTTCAGTGCAGTTGGCCGTTTGTCCGACCGAGGCGGAAACCTAGCGGTTACGCTGTTCGAGAACGTGCATTCAAAGGTGAAGATAGCGTATGAGCTACTACCAACCTCCTTTGACGTGAAGCGGGTCGAGGTCTCGAAGGGGCCTCTGTCGTTTGCATAAAGAGATTCCGCTCGACCCCCCTACGGCTTCCCTCCCCGGCGATTAGCGCGGAAACTACATAATACACCTGATTGTGACCCTCACGCGGGGCACGGCGAGGCCTCTCAGGATCCACCGCGTCAAAGGCAGCCTCTTGACTCGGCGCGTCGATTCCGTCTATAGTTATGTCGTATGCGACACGTCGTATACGACATAATAGTCATTGAGGTACAAAAATGAACTCCACGTTTTCGTTCGCCATCCAGGCCGCCTGGATATCCTTGGGTCTGGTTTGGGCGATCGCTGCCCTGACCGTGAAACGCACTGTCAGGAAAGAACCCCTGGATCAACGAATCGGCCACCTGGCGACCTTCGCCGTGGCCTTCCTGCTGCTCTTCTCCAGCGCGGTCCGCATCGGTACGCTGGCCTGGCAGGTGATCCCGCAATCGGAGATTTCCGCCGCGGCGGGCCTGCTGCTCACACTGTGTGGCGCGGCATTCGCCATCTGGGCGCGCTTTTACCTGGGCGGCAACTGGAGCTCGGTAGTAGCCATCAAGGAACACCACACGTTGATTCGCACCGGGCCGTACACCATCGTCCGCCACCCCATCTACGCGGGACTGCTGCTGGCGATGCTGGGCACGGCCATCGCCAGGGGCGATGCCGCCGCGTTCCTTGCGATATTCGTGGCATTCGCCGGCTGGCAGGCGAAAATGCGCCGCGAAGAATCCTTCCTGCTGGTGCAGTTCGGCGAGACGTACCTCAGGTACCGGCGCGAGGTCAAGTCGCTGGTCCCTTTTGTGATGTAATTCCCACAGCGATGTCGAAAAAACAAATCGTGTCCCTTGCCGGGGAGATCAATCGCGACCTGCACTCGGTCCGGCAGATGCTGCGCCAACCGGTGGAAGCCGAGATCGCGCGAGGCGGTCTGACCGGACCGCAGCAGAGCGCCATGCGCGCCCTGGTGCAACACGACGGCATGAGCCTGAGGGACCTTAGCAAGGAACTGGGGCTGGCGCACAGCACCGTTTCCGGCATTGTGGACCGGCTGGAGAAACAGGGATTGGTGGCCCGCCGGGCCGACGAATCGGACCTGCGCGTCAGCAAGATCGTGGTTTCCACCCAGGTGCGCGATTTCCTGCGCGACCGGTGGCCGTCGCTCGAAATGCATCCGCTGGCCGAGGCGTTGCGAGCCGCTTCGCCGGCGGAACGGGAGGAAGTGGCGCAAGGCCTGCGAACGCTGCGGCGCCTGCTGGAGCGCAACGCCGCGAACCCTCCGCGTCCGCAGTAAGATGGCCTACGGAGGGGATCTTTAATGAAAGTCGGAGTACTGGGTTCCGGAGGCGTGGGCCGTGTGCTGGGCGCGGGCCTTCTCAAGCATGGGCACGAGGCGATGCTGGGCACGCGCGATCCGGGAAAGAAGGACGTGCGGGAATGGCTCTCACAAACGCCCGGCGCACGAGCGGGCACGTTCGAGCAAGCGGCGCAATTCGGCGAGATGCTCGTGCTGGCCACGCTGGGGCGCGTGGTGGGAGACGTGATCGACCTGGCGGGGCCGGCCAACTTCGCGGGGAAGACCGTGATGGACGCCACCAATCCGTTGACCGATGAGCCGCCGGTCCAGGGCGTGCTGAAATACACCACCGGACCGAACGAATCGCTGGGCGAATCGATCCAGGCGAAAATACCGGCGGCGCACGTGGTGAAGGCGTTCAACAGCGTGGGCCAGGGCCTGATGGTGAACCCGCAATTCTCGCAGGGCACCCCCACCATGTTTATCTGCGGCGATAGCGACGAAGCCAAGGCGCAGGTTTCCGGCATCGCCCGCCAATTCGGATGGGAGCCTTACGACTGCGGCGGCATCGTGTCGGCGCGCGCCATCGAGCCGCTGTGCATGTTGTGGTGCCTGCCCGGCTTTCTGCGGAACGACTGGCAGCACGCCTTCAAAATGCTCACGAAGTGAGGATCACTCCGGCAGGCCCAGGGCGCGCGCCGGGTTGATCTTCGACATGCGATCGATATCGGCCTGCGAGATACCCTCGCGGCGCAGCGCGGCGAAGAAAGCCGCGAGCCCGTCGGGGTGCAGGGGATTGCCCACCTGCCCAAGGTCGCTCGCCAGAATGCAGGATGCGGGGCCGACCGCGCGGATGGCGGCGGCGTAGTCGCGCGGCTCCGATTCCTTGGCCTTGCCGATCAGGCCGTTGTACACGAACTCCAGGTAGGCGCCCTGTGCGGCGGCCTCGCGCATCTGCGCCACCGTCATTCGGACCGGCGCCAGCATGGCGTGGGTCACCACGATGTGTGCTACGCCCTGGCGATGCGCCTCGCGCACCAGCAGCAGGCACTCGGCCGCGGAGGAGTGCCCGGTTTCGAGAGTGAGGCCGTGCTTTGCGGCGAGCGCGATCACCTCCAGCACTTCGGGCAGCAGCCGGCCGTCTTTGGAGACGGAAACGAACGGCCGGTTTTCCCTGGAATAGCGCACCTGGTTTTCGGAATCGAAGGTGGGCATCCACACCACGCGGCCCCATCCGCCCTTCATCAGCACCATGCGTTCCACGGCGGCCGGGTTCACACCGCCCACGGAGCGGTTCAGGTCGATGCCGCCGAAGATCTCAATGCCGGGCACCTCTTTGCGAACAATGTAAGCCAGCGCCGCCGTGGATTCGTAGTGATTCTTCAGCACCAGCCCGCGCATGCCGCGCGCCTTGGCGAGGCGGGCCAGGTCGATGGCGTCGATGGAGCGCGGCAGGCTGTCGGGATCGGCATGGACGTGGATATCGATGACGCCCGGCAGAGGCGTCTGGGCCGCGGCGAGCACGGCCCATGCGGCCAACAGGAGCGCGCGTCTCATGACGGCTGGGAGGCGATGGCTTCGATCTGTTTCAGGTGGTTCAGGTCGTGGCCGGCCATGGTCTCGACGATCGTCTGGAAGGTCATATCGCCGCGCTCGGGATGGTTAAGCGTCTTGGCGAAGGTCTCGGGCGGGAGCGCCTGGAGCAGCGCCAGGTTCCAACGGCGCATTACGGAGAAGAGTTCCATCGCCGCCGGGGCGGTATAGCCGAAGTATACTTTGGCCCACTCGTCCTGGTCGAACGGCTGGATGATATGGTGCGGTTGCGATGCCGCCTGACGCAGACGATAGGCGAACACGACTTCGCAATCGGCCAGGTGGCAGAGGATTTCGCGAGCGGACCACTTGCCCGGCGCAGGCGAGCGATCGGCGGCGGGTCCCAGTGACGCAAGAAGCGCTCGCGAGGCGTTCCGCCGTGGCGGAGATAACCGGAATTGCGGGCTGGCCGCCCAGAAAACTGGCGTAGGGGTTCATAGGTTTCATGATACACAGAGGGGGAAGAAGGCGCTGCATGGCGCCCGGACTCGCCGTTGCCGTATCCCGCGGCGATGGTCACGGATGGACCGTCCATGTTCCCACGGCCCCTGTCAAGGACCCGCATAACGCGGTGGAACACCGGGTAGTATGGGCGATAGACAGTCAACTTGGATTTGTAAACGCTGCGTTACCCGGGACGACAGCAGGATTCCATGATTCACGGGGGGTATCTGTGAGCATCGCGTTATTGACTTGGACTCCGATTGCGTTTGTACTACGAACAGGTACGGTTGAAAAGTTTAACGCCGGCAATCCTCGTGGCGGGTCTTTGTTTTGGGCAAGCAACGCCGCAATTTGAGGTTGTCTCAATTAAGCCCAACAGAATCCGATGACCGCGGCGGCAATATGATGCCCATCGCGGGTGGGTTTTCCGCTCGCAATTTGTCTGTAATTCATGCTCTGCCGGAGATCCGCGTACAAGGCAAGCCATGGGAGATTGTCGGCGGACCGGGATGGCTGACGACGGATGGCTATGCTGTCGAGGCTTACTGGCCGATTTCTCAGTCCTTCATTCAGGAAAAGCCTGAGATGCTCCGGCCGTTGCTCGCGGACCGATTCCAACTGAAGTTCCCCGCGAAACGGACAGTGCCAATCTGCTCCTTGACTGTTGCTAAGAACGGCCCCAAGCTTCAAGCCACGGCTGCCGGGGTGCGAGGATTCATCCGGCCTGGCCGAGGCTTGATCGAGGCATAGGCGTCCTGGCCACACTCGCGGGTTCCTGGGCGGGAGTCTAGGCCAGTCGGTAACCGACAACCGGCTGGCGGCGGCTTCGATAACAAACTGAATGGACCCCTACCGAAGTCGATGCGGATTACAAATACGACGACCGTCCGATCCTACCGGCCCCTCAATTTCTACAGCGATCCGAAGCAACTGGGGCTCAAACTGGAAGCGAGCAAAGGACCAATTGACGTGCTCGTCATCGATCACGTCGAAAGACCTTCGGGGAATTGACAACGCGGCGCTTAACCGGCGACTCAGGACAGTTCTGGCCATAGGCGTAGGACGGGTCGAGGAGATTACTCCGCACTGATCGCACAGCGTAGACCTCAGCAGCCGCAAGGAGCAAAACGCGCATTGCCGATCTGTGGCAGGCTAAAGCCCATACGGCCGCTCGCTGCTATTTATCGGACAGGATGCGGTCGATGGTGCGGACGAGCTGTTCGGCGGAAAATGGCTTGGCCAGGAAATTGATGCTGGGGTCCAGAGAGCGATTGCCGGCGAGGGTTTCGGAATAGCCGGAGGTGAGCAGGATTTTCGATTCGCCATGCAGCGCGGCGAAGCGTTTGGCGAGATCGCGGCCGCTCAGCCCGGGCATCACGATATCGGTGAAGAGCAGGTGGATGGGCTCGCGGTAGTTTGCAGCGAGCTCCAGCGCCTCCTCGCCATCGGCGGCCTCCAATACGGTATATCCGGAGCGCGCGAGGACTGCGGCGGCGAAGCTCCGGACTGAGCTCTCATCCTCCACCAGCAGGATTGTGCTGTTCCCGCGCACCGGGTCCGGTGCGGGCGGCTCGATCTCGACGGACGGCTGCGCGCCGTTCAGTTGCGGGAGATAGATACGAAAGCTGGTGCCGCACCCGGGAAAGCTATCGACGGTAATGGCGCCGCGGCTTTGCCGCACGATGCCATACACGGACGACAGCCCCAGTCCCGTTCCTTTACCAGCAGGTTTGGTGCTGAAAAAGGGCTCGAAGACGTGGCTGAGAATGTACTCGTCCATGCCCACTCCGGTATCGGTAACGGTCAGCAGGGCATACTCTCCGGCGGGCACATCCAGGCGTTTGGCCAGGTCGCCTTCCACGCTGCGCGGCGCTGGTGGTAACGGTGAAGCGCCCGCCGCCGGTCATGGCATCGCGGGCATTGATCACCAGATTCATGAGCATCTGGTGAATCTGCGCCTCGTCGGCCAGTACCTGCCCGGCGGCCTCTCCCAGAATTTCGATCAGGGCGATGTTCTTCACCGATCAGCCGGCCGCTCAATTTGAGCACCTCGCGGACCACCTGATTGAGTTGCACCGGGCGCTGGTGGGTGACCTGCTTGCGGCTGAAGGCGAGGAGTTGCTGGGTGAGGTTGGTGGCGCGCTCGCCGGCCTGGCGGATCAACTCCAGGCTCTCGCGCTCGCGGCCCTCCGGGCGGGGGCCGGCCAGCAGCAGATCGCAATAGCCGTTGATCACGGTGAGGATGTTATTGAAGTCGTGGGCGATGCCGCCGGCCAGTTGGCCAATGGCTTGCATTTTTTGCGCCTGGGCGAAGCGTGCCTCGAGTTCCTTCCTCTCGGTGACGTTTTCGGCAATCAGATCGAGATGGAGAATGCGGCCCGCCGAATCGCGCGCCGCCCGCACGCTGATCCGCACCTGAATCGGCTTTCCATCGAGACGGATCCAGGTGCTTTCGTGCCCCGGGACGACGCTCGTTCCGAGACCGGCCAGCATGGCCTGAAAACGTTCCGGCGAGGCGTAGATGTAGGGCAGATCGCGAACCAGCAAATCGGCGTCAGAAGCCGGATCGTACCCCAGCATCTCCAGCATCGCGCGATTGACCTGGAGAAGCTGGCCGCTTGCGGTGGCGCGGCACATGGCGTACGGTGCCTCTTCGATCAACGAACGGTAGCTCTGCTCGCTGAGGCGAAGAGCGGTTTCCGCGATGAGGCGCGGCGTGCCGTCCAGAGCCACACCAATCACGCCTTCCACAACGCCACCTGGTCCTTGCAACGGTTCCACCTGGGCTTCCAGGCTGTGCCCTTGCACCTCTGTGTGGAAGGAGCCGGGGGAGCCCTGGAGGGCTTTGACGTGAGCGTCGATGGCGGCGGTAGAGGCGAACAGCGGAATCGACTGGCTGGCCCAGGTGACGGCCGGGAGGAATGCCTGCGAGATTCCATCCGGCGCCGGTCATGGACCGGAAACGGCAGTCCGAGTCCGCCGTCCAGACCAATGCCGGTATGCGACCCAACAGGGACAGCAGAGAAGAGAGGATCGGCGATCTGTCCGGCAACCGGCCTTCGGTCCAGAAGTCTTGGGAGAAGAGATCCATAAAGCGGGCCGCGAGCGCGAAACGGGGCCAGGAATCCTCAGTCGGCTTTCGGGGTCAGATCTTCGGCGCTACGATTCGGGTGAACGGAATCTGCGCCCGTTCATTGGCTTCCCGGACGTTGTCCGGAGTGGGGGCTTCGAACAGGCACATGCATTTACTTTCCCCGGGCACAAACATGGAACGAATGTAGCGGACCTCGCGCCCTTCGGCGGTGAGCTGTTTACCGACCTGAATCGCCCTTTTTTGAGCGGAAGCGAGCTCCTCCATGGTAATTCCGGGTAAGTCGCGCTCCACCATGAACACCGGCATCCAAACTCCTCCTCGGTTTCCAGAGAACATTGTCGCACGGTCTGGAAAGCGGCGACGCTATCGAAAGGTAGCCCGGCTAGATCAGGCTGAGCTGGCGGGGGTCCGGGAGTTTGGGTTCCGGGGGTTTGGCGAGATCGTCATGCGACGGATTGAACTGCCGGATGAGCTGATTGAGGCGGAGGGAGGATTCCCAAATCTCGCAAAGGAGACTGCACCGTGGGCAAGCGCCACGGATTCCGCCGCGACCGTCCACGGCCGGGTTATAGCCTTTGTGCCGGCCGCAGCGGCCATCAAATTTTCGCGATCGGATCTTCAATTGCGAGCCGGCAGCAGCCAGTTACACTTTTTCGTTGGGGTCCGGGTCGCCCTTCATCGCGGCCTTAAAGTTCTTGATGCCTTCGCCTAAGCCTTTACCCAGGTCGGCCATCTTGCTCCCGCCGAACAACACCACGGCTACGAGCCCGATCACCAGAAGCTCTGGCATACCAAGCGTTTCGAACATGCACTACCTCGCTATCAGGAATGACGCTTCTATTGTAACCCGCGTTACCGATTCGTGTCGCGGTACAATCCGAGTGAATGCCGTCCGCGAGCCGGGTCCACTGGGCAAAATTCCGGGTGTCGGTGGTTTCCAGCGTCGCCGTGCTCATTCTGCTGACCCTGATCTACCTGTTGACCGGGGGCACGCTGCTGGAGCAGAAATCCTCTATATACCTATACATACCGGACGCGACGGGCCTGGACAAAGGCTCGCCGGTGCGCGTCGACGGGATCGATGTGGGCAAGGTCGCGAGGGTGGAACTTTCGCGGCAGAACGATCCGAACCGGGTGGTGCGGGTGGTGATGACCGTAGAGCGGGAGCGGCTGAACGCCATTCCGTCCGATTCTTACGCGGAACTCAGTTCGGACAGCCTGATCGGGGACAAATTTGTCGACATCACCAGCCAGACCAGTAGTGCGCACGTCCAGCCGGGCGGTGAAATTCATCTCAAGCCGGCTTCGCCCGTACTAAAAAACGCAGACCTTCCAACCCTGGAGGCGCAACTTCGGAAGGTCGACGCGCTTCTCGCCGACATCCAGTCGGGCAAAGGCCAAATCGGCCAGTTCGTTCAGGGAAACCAGATGTACCTGGATTTGCGAAACAGTGTCGGCAAAATTCAAAATGCCTTCCACGCTGCCGTCAGCACTACGACGACGGTGGGCGACGCTCTGTACAACGAGACCCTGTACAAGAGTATCGCCGACCCCATGGCGAAACTGGATCGGACCCTGGCGGCTTTGCAGTCCGGACAAGGGACCGGCGGACAGTTGCTCCGCGATTCCGCCCAATACCAGAGCTCTCTGAAACAGGTACGGGATCTCCGCGATTCCATCTCTCAGGTGCGTGCGAGCGTGTGGATGCAGTCCGACGAGATGTATAAGGACTGGAACCGAACCCTGGTCTCGTACATCCAGCGGATGGACCGGGTGAATGAGGACCCGCTGCTGAACTCCACGGCAGTGTACGAGAGCCTCACCGGGATGGCCAGTGAGGCTCGCGATTCCGTCAGGGATTTCCGTCAGGATCCGAAAAAATACCTGCGCCTGAAGCTGTTCTAACCGGCGAGCCGTGCGTGATTCAGGAGGAACCCGGAAGTGGCTACATGTCCGATAGCGGCACTTCACAGGCATTACCAAATCAGCGGCCTACTTTGTGCTTCGAGTAAGAAGGACATGGTAACCGTCTGCATTCACCGGAAGAGTGGAAATTTTCTTCAAGGAGAGTTGCTGAACAGTTTTGCCGCCTGCCAAGATATCGAGCGTCTTTGCAGTGTAGGGGTCCGAGTGGTTTGGGATCTTTAGTTTGCCGAACAGATAAACACTGCACCCGGCGCGGTAAGCTGAAACGTCGAGCGTCACTCGTCCATTAGCCGGAACGTGATATTCATGAGGCTCAGTGATCCTGAGACGCGCATCGTAAGCGTCGGGAAATTTGGCAACTATCTTGAGACGGACCTGCGTCGGTAGCGTGACAGGCGGGAGCGCGTAAGCACAGCCAACCAAAGTGGACGCCAGCAGCAATAGCAAGCCGAGGACCGAGCCTTCTGTGACCGCCTGGACATTACTGCAGCGTGTTCTCATGACGGTATACGATAACAGACGGCACCAGTGGACGAGACGGCGATTTCGGTAGCTGCAATTCCGGGCGCGTTTGTTGTGCAGTTTGGCCGGCGAGGCGTTGGAATTATGCCGCCCTGCGAGGCCTTACGGTACGCTCGATGGTGCGGCCAGCCTTGCGCTGAGCCATACGCAGGTCGTAGAACGCCTGCAAATTTAGCCAGAATTCCGGTGTTGTGCCGAAATAACGCGCGAGTCGCAGAGCAGTGTCGGCGCTTACCCCGCGGCGGCCGCGGATGATTTCGTTCAGGCGAGCCGCACCGATCCCAAGTTCCTTGGCCAGCGCGTTAACGCTCATGCCAAACGGCGCGAGGTACTCCTCCTTTAGCGTTTCCCCGGGATGTGGTGGTTTCATCGTCATGTTGCTGCTCCTCTAATGGTAATCCACGATTTCGACATTGGCAGCCTTTCCGTCATGCCAGACGAAGCAGATGCGGTACCGCTCGTTGATTCGGATACTGTGCTGTCCGACCCGGTCCTCTCGAAGCGCCTCTAGCTGAAGACCAGGGCTCTTCAGGTCATGTAGCGTCGCCGCCGAGTGCAGGATGGCGAGCTTCCGATAGGCCACTTTGGCGACCGCTGCGAATTTGCGCGATCGGACGCCGTTGAAGATTTTCGCGGCCTCCAGGTCCTTGAAACTCGTTATCAACCTTTATATCGTATATCGCATAACGATAAATTGCAAAACGGGATTCGGCGGAGGGCCCATGCCGGCTGCAAAACAGGGTTACCGTCGAAGTGAACCGCCGGGTGCGATTCCGATGGCCACATGTCCGATAACGCCACTTATCGGATGCCGTGCGAGTGTGTCACTCTGGCGCCGGTGATCCAGAGTCGGCCCTCGCCCTTCGCCAGAAGCGTAAGGTTGGCGAGATACTTTGGGGATCGGCTTGCGAAAGCTCCGACGGTCGGCTGTAATCGGCACAGTTAGTGACCAAGCGGAACTCTCGGGGCGACGTTTGCACTTCCTGCTCGGCTGTCCAGTCATATGAGGCGTCGATCTCGGTATTATGGTGAGCCATCAGCGGCGGATTCGCCACCCAGCCTGAGAGCTTGCAAGTCGCCGTTTCGGGCTGCTTCGGGACTACGTCAAAGCCTCCGGGTGAGCCAAGAACAAAATCCAGGTCGCTGCTGAAGTTCCTGCGAAACTCCTCGCCTTCCCGTGCTTCGCCGGAATACCGGGCCGGTCCGGTTTGAATTGTCATTTACCACGAACCTCACTTCAAGACCGTCTGTCAGAAACACGACGCACTTGGTTTGGCCTACAGTGGCCGAGGAATTATCTTGTCGTACCACCTGACAACGGCGTAATACATGCGGCCTTCAGGGGCTGCATTGTCGTAGATCGTTGCCTTTTCGTACGTTTGGGAACTGCCTGCGCAGTCGTTCGCGGGAAGGCAAACTGCGTTGATGAATCCCGCTATGACGTATTGATCACATGTTGCATGCGCCCAGCATAGCGCTTTCCGATAATCGACAAAAAACGGGGTTACTTTAAAACTCCCGCTCGTTGGTTCTAGCCGACGGAGCGCCTTTACCTCTGACCGCCGTTGGGCTGGTCGATCCCGATGGGTGAGCCGGAAACCACCATGTCCACGCGGCGATTCTGCTGGCGTCCGACAGCGGTATCGTTGGAAGCTACTGCACCGGACTTGCCAAGCCCGATGGCGCTGACCGTATTCGCCGGAACTCCCTCGGACACCAGGTAGTTCATCACGGAATCGGCGCGCTCCTCAGAGAGCTTCTGATTGTAATCGTCGGTGCCGATGCTGTCGGTATGGCCTTCGAGTTGAATTTTCAAGCCTGGGTACGCGAGCAGAATGCCGGACACTTTGGCCAGTTTCTCGCGGGCCCCCGGTTTGAGCGTGTACTGGTTGAAATCGAACAACACATCGTTGATATTGACGATCAGTCCGCGCTGGCTCTCGCGGGTTTCCAGGATGAGGCTCAACTGCTGGCGAAGCCGTTCACGCAGCGCGGTCTTTTCATTTTCCGCCTGCTGCGCGGCCTGTTTGGCGCGCTGCGCTTCCTCCAGTGCGGCCTGCTGCTGGGCTAAGGCGGCGGCGCGCGCACTATCCGCGGCGGCTCGCTCCTGTACGGCCTGCTGTGTGGCCTGCTGGGCTTCCATCTTGGCCTGGAGCGCGGCGCGCTGTTCGGCTTCCGCCTGCTCGCGGCGTTGCTGATCTACTCTGGCCTGTGCGGCGGCAGCGTCGGCGCGAGCCTGTTCATCGGCTTCGCGCTTCGCGGCGGCGGCGCGTTCGGCGGCCAACTGCTCTTCCTGGATCTTGCGAATGGTGATGATGCGGGCGTCTTCCGCCATTTGCGCGGCTTCGCGGGCGTTGGTCTCGGATTCCTTGCGATTCTTGCCGGCATGCAGGAAGCCCTCGGCGTTATTCAGGTCGATGGTGGCTTTCTGGAAAGTATCCGCGGCATATTTGTCCGCGCCGGCCAGACGGGCGATCTCGACGGCATTTTCGGCTTCGGCGAGTTGCAGCGGGCCTTTGGGATCCACCTTCACGGGCGTATAGGCGCTGCGGTTCAATACGTATTGCCCGCGCTGCAGCAGTTGATACTTGGCGTCCACCTGTTCGATGGTGCCGGCGGTATCGGAGCGCAGAAAGTTCTCTGCCACAACCACGTCGCTGGGCTGGGTGACGGCGAAGTAGGGTTCGGCGGTCACGATCAGGCCGAAAGTTTGCAGATCGGTGGTGGAGAGCAGTTTGGCGTGATCGCCTTCGAGCACGACTTCGCCCAGATTATTGGCGCGTCCCTCGGGGGTGATGCCCCACAGAACATAGGTCATATATTCCGGTCCGAATTGGGCGGCGGGCGTCATGTGCTGGAGCGTGGTTTCTATTTTGGTGGAGCCCATCTGACTGGACACGCTGGCTTCTCCGCGAGCCGCGGGCATCAGTTCGGTACCGCGAAAATCGATGTGGGTGGTGCCCGTACGGTGATGATAATTGACTGCCTTAGTGGTTCGCGAAACCACCGTTACGCGATAGATCGGCATCCCCTGGGACGCCTGCTCGACTGCGGCGGGCGTCTGTTGGGTGGGGTTGGGAACCTGGGCGGCCAAACTTCCAACTGCCAGCAGGATCAAGCCTGGGAATCTCATTTCTACACCCTCCAGGGAGGGATGCTGCAAAATGCGTGCCGAAGTACGGCGGAACACATCGCGCCGTTCGCGGCAGTACCGTTTACGGTTTCGAAACTTGCAGGTTGTTGGTCACCGAGAAAACGCCGGCGACGGTATTGGCGCGCAGACCGGCCAGATCTTTGTCCGCCTGCGTATCCACAACGCCGACCAGGGTGACCTTTCCGTTGTCCACGATGATATGGATGGAAGGCACGGCCTCCATGGCATACCGGTCGAGGCCCTGGAATCCGTAAATTGCGCGGTATTCGGCGACGCGCGCCTGCCGGTCCATGTTGGAAACCGGCAACACCTGAATCCGGTTCACCACCTTGGTGACGCCCTCGATCCCCTTTACGACTCTCTCGGCACTGCTCTTGAGCACGGGATTGGTCACCTGCCCCATGAGCGTGATCACCGAACCATCTACCGTATAGGTAAGATTGTCGAACACCCCGTAATAAGGAAGCATGACGAGTTCGTGGCGTACCTCACGGGTAAGCCGGTCGGCGGGCTGCGCGGCGACAGCCGGCGCCAGAACGAACGCGCAGAGAATAGCGCTCAGGCACTTCATTGCACACCTCCCGAACAGGCCAGGAGGGCCTGTGGCATTTTAATCGTCGCCGGAAATGTTGATCAGGTTGGGAGCGGCCGTGCCGTTGGCGGCAGCTTCGGCCTCTTCCATGGTAAAGCTCTCCACCTTCGCCGAAATATTCATGGAACAGAACTTGGGACCGCACATGGAACAGAAATGTGCATCCTTGAATCCATCCTCGGGGAGCGTCTCATCGTGCATGGACCGGGCAGTCTCCGGGTCCAGCGAGAGATCGAACTGGCGATTCCAGTCGAACGTGTAGCGCGCCCGCGAAAGTTCGTCGTCACGGTCGCGCGCTCCGGGGCGGTGGCGGGCAATATCCGCCGCATGGGCCGCGATCTTGTAGGCGATGATGCCGGCTTTGACATCGTCGCGATTGGGCAGGCCCAGGTGTTCCTTGGGGGTAACGTAGCAGAGCATGGAGGCGCCGTACCAGCCGATCATGGCCGCCCCGATGGCGGAAGTGATGTGGTCGAAGCCCGGCGCGATATCGGTAACCAGCGGACCCAGCGTATAAAACGGCGCCTCATAGCACATCTCGTTTTCCTTGCGGACCTGCATTTCAATCTGGTCCATGGGGATGTGCCCGGGCCCTTCGATCATCACCTGGACATCGTACTCCCATGCCTTTTTGGTCAATTCGCCGAGTGTCTTAAGTTCGGCGAACTGGGCTTCGTCGCTGGCATCGGCCACGCTGCCGGGGCGCAGGCCATCGCCCAGAGAGAAACTGACGTCGTGCTTCTGGAAGATCTTGCAGATATCTTCGAAGCATTCGTACAGGAAGTTCTGCTTGTGGTTCTTGACCATCCACTCGGCCAGGATGGAGCCACCGCGGCTGACGATGCCGGTGATGCGTTTGGTAGTGAGCGGAATGTACTGCACCAGCACGCCGGCATGGATGGTCATGTAGTCCACACCCTGCTCGGCCTGCTCTTCGATCACCTCGAGCATCACCTGCCGCGACAGGTCTTCCACGCGGCGGACGCGACTGAGAGCCTCATAAATCGGCACCGTTCCAATAGGGACCGGCGAATGCGCCAGAATGGCCTTGCGGATGGCCGGAATATCGCCGCCCGTCGAGAGGTCCATCACGGTATCGGCACCATACTTCACCGAATAGCGCAGTTTTTCCAGTTCGCCTTCAATGTCCGACAGTACGGCCGAATTGCCGATATTGGAATTGATCTTGCACTTGGAGGCCACGCCGATGGCCATCGGCTCCAGGTTCGTGTGATGAATATTGGCCGGGATGATCATGCGGCCGCGCGCCACCTCCGACCGCACCGTTTCCGGCGAGATCCCCTCGCGCTGCGCAATAAAATGCATCTCCCCGGTGGTTACCCCCTGCCGGGCGTAATGCATTTGCGTGCGGATTTTGTCGTCTTTTCGTTTTGCTACCCACTCTGTGCGCATGGTCCCTCCCTGATTGCTCTAACCGCTCCCTTACGGTCGCGGCTCTGAACGCGCATCGGAGCCGCGACCGTAAGGGAGCGATTGGCATGGTTATTTCTTGACAGACCCTTACTTCTGCTTCTTGGGCTTCTTGGTCTCTTTTTTGGGGCTCTTGTCCTTAGCCATTTGAATTCTCCCTTACAGATGAGATTATAACCGCTAGACCGGCGATTGACGCCGGATTCGATACCGATAGCCTCGCCAATTCACGGTGTTTCCGAATGCCGACGCCAGTAGCGCGGCCAGCCACAGCCAGGTGGCCAGAGGGACCCAGATGGCGTGCACCCAGGAGTGGCGGCGAAACCACGGCTCCAGTTCGGGAAGAGCGGCCTTAGCCAGGGTAGCGCGATTGAGACCCTTCAACATTCCAGGCGACAACTGCGCGATCAACGCCCATTCGGCCAGGCGGTTGCCCCTGATGGAGGCGGCGATGGATGCCGCCATGCCGCCACAATAAAAAATGTGCGCCACAAGGCCGAGCCACCAGAGGCGCGGATGGTACACGCGGGTAATGGTCATCTGGCGCCGCATCCAGCCAAAGAAACGGCGGGCGGTGGTATGGTCCACGCTGGGCACCAGTGCGCCGGGCGCGTAGGCGATGCGCAGTTTGGCCCGGTGGACGGCAGCGGAGAGCGCGTAATCGTCGCTGATGGTCTCACGCCACCAGTCAGGCACGTGGATGTCGAAGAATGTTTCCTTGTGGATGGCCATAGCGCCGCCCCAGGCGAACGGGCAATCGCCGGGCCCCAGCAGTCCCAGACTGACCGAGTCCCAGACGCCGCGCATGAGGCTCCAGAAGTCTGGCGGGGCCGGAGCGAACCAGCGAAAGCCCGTGGCGGCGCCGGCGCCTTCGGCGGAGAGGGCGGCTACCAGGGCGCGCAACCAGCGCCGGGTGGGGCGTCCGTCGGAATCGGCAAAGGCGAAGACGCGGCTGCTCTTGCGCGCGGCCCGCACCGCAGCGTTCAGGTTCTGTACCTTTTCACCGGTGTGGCGGTCCTCGCCATGCGCCAGCACCACTTTAACGCGAGCCGGCAACACGCCGGGCGGAATATCGGCGGCCGAGTGAGCGGCCACAATCAGTTCGTAATCGGGGTAGTCGAGCGATGCCAGAGCCTGCAGGTTTTCACGCAATCCCTCATCCGGACCTTTGACCGGCACGATGACGCTCGCCGGCGGCAGAGATTCGGGTTCTTCCGCCAGACGGGCCGCGACATATTCCGCCCGCTTTCGCTCGCCGCGCAGAGAGAAGAAGGCCAGCAGGATCGCGGGACCGGCGAAGAACCAGTACCAGAGCACTCAGGCTTTGCGGCCTTTGCCCCTCGCCTTGACCGCGGCTTTGGCTTTGGGTTTAGGGGCTTCGATCACCGGAGCGGGTTCGGGTTCGGGTTCGGCTTCCGCCACGGCTTCTGGCAATTCGTCGCCATCGGGCGGGTCATCGAGCACCGTTTCCAGTTCCGGATCGATGGTATCGGCGACCGCCGCGGCATCCGCATCGGCGGGGGCAACCTTCTTTAATACCTCGCTGAACAGCGCGGCCTTGCGGAGATCCACCTTCGGCGGGGGAGCCTGCTCGTGACGAAAATCGTGATCGTTATGGCAAGTGCGGCAACGGACTTTGGCCGGCTCGTTATTCAGCACGGAGACGATCGCGTGGTTCATGATCCGCTTGCAGCGGACGCAAAAATCGTCAATATCGTCTCCCAGGCGGGGATCGCGCATAGAACTCTCCTAACTGCCTGCCGTCTGGCCGGCGGGCTCCGGCTCGGCTGGCAACTTGGGTTCGGGGAGCACCCATTGCGCCGGCTCGAAACCGACATACTTGCAGATGCTCAAGCGCCCTTCGGGGGTCTCCAGGAGATCGCCCACGTCCAGCGCCTGGCCCGAATCGCGCAACTGGCGCCAGGCATCGTATTCGTGCGCGGCCTCGACCTGGTCGCGCGGTTCGTAGTCTTTGGGCTTGACGGAAGCACAGCCGGAAACGTGGGGAGCCCAGCGAAACTGCTGCCGTGGCGAATCCTTCATACGATAGATCCGATAAAGCGGCATAGCCCTACATTGTAATCGAAAGAAGCGTACGATTCGCGTCTCGTTCGCCCAGTTCGATCCAGCGGGTTACATTTTGCGCCGTCCAGGAAATGGCGTCGTGGAGCGAGCCGAGCGCTTCGGAAGGCTCGAAGCGGATCACCTGGAGGCTGGCACTGATTTTCCGCGCGGGAATCACATGGCGCAGCATGCGGAAAGGCAAGGTGTTGAGGCACAGCACGGCGATGGCACGAGTCGCGCCCATCTCCTCGGCAGCCCATAAAGGCAGCGCGGTAGCCGGAAATCCGCCATCCACGTAGTGCCGGCCCAGAATCTTCACGGGCGGAAAGCAGAGCGGGACGCTGGCCGTGGCCGCCAGGTGCTCCCAGGTGATCTCGGAATCGCGGACCAGGCGGGTGCGGAGGCGCGCCACGTCCGTCACGGTGAGTCCGAAGGGAAGGCGGGGGCGGAAGCGGGCGAACAGGTCGCGCGCCTTCTGGTGCATGGTGTCGGGACGCAGAAAGCCGCTGCTGTGGATTCCTGGCTGCATGATCTGCGCGGTGCGCGGGTCCAGCCATTCCGCGGCCAGTTCCTCAGGGGTGCATCCGCCGGCAATGGCCCACCCGTTCCACGCGCCGGCGGAAGCGCCCACGATCATATCGAACGTCATGCGGGTGCGGAGCACCTTCCAGACGCCCACTTCCCAGGCGGCGAACATGCCGCCCGCGGAGAGCACTAAAGCGGTGGTCATTGGCTGTCAGCTATCAGCTTACAGGTTTCCGCCGGGTTCGAGAATATCCATGCGGACGATCAGGCCGTCCTCGATCGTGTACGCATGCTGAACGGTCTGATCTGCGAGGAGATTTCCGGCAAGATCGCGGACTGTCTGGCGGACCTCGACCACGGTGCGGCCCTCCGGGTCATCCTCAATGCGCACGGGGTCAACGCGCGGGTCGATCTGCGCCCACTGGCGGAGCCAGTACTCTCGCACGCTGCTCTGGCCGCGCAGACGCCCGCCTTCCCACCCGTTGGGCCAATCCACTTCGGGATGCATCAGGGCGAGAACGGCGTCGATATCGCGGGCGTTGAATGCCTGGTATGCGGCGGTAAGCAGGTCCCGTTTGGATGGCATGAGCGGATTCCCCTTCCGCTTTCAAGATAACGGATGCGGAGCGGCGCCGGCCGTTTTAAGCTGATAGCTGATTATGACTTTCGATCCGAAGGCGTACGGTTCCGATGTGGCGGTGATCCTGTCGTTGGATGGGAATGGCGAGCGGTTGATGCCGCTGGCGGGCGCCCAGTGTTGCTCGGCGGAAGCGCGGGCTCTGTTACAGGGCGCCGGAGCGGGCAAGCTGTTTCCGCATTCGCGCGCGCCGGAGGCGGCGCTGGCGGGCCTGTATCTTTATTTTTCCTGTTGGACCGAGGCGCACCAGGTGGCGCAGGACGTGCCGGGGACCGAAGGCGCCTACTGGCACGCCATCGTACACCGCCAGGAGCCCGACGACTGGAACTCGGCATACTGGTTTCGCCAGGTGGGCCGGCACGCGATCTTCCCCGCTCTGGCGAAAGCAGCTTCGGCGGTCGGTATCCAGACCGATTCCGATTGGGATCCGCAGGCATTTATCGAATTGTGCGCGCGGGCGCGGACGCTTCCGGGTTCGCAGCTCGAGCGGCAAACCATGGAGGTGCAGCGGCGCGAGTGGCAGTTGCTGTTTCATTACTGTGCGGCGGGGGCCGAGGCGAGCCGGTAGAACTCTTGCCATACCTCAGCGATGTCGGCATGGTGGAGTAACTCGAGGCCATAGAAATCAGGCGAATCCGTCGTTCCCGTAGCAAGAAGCTCTGGGCGTTTTCGAAGTATTTTGGGATTTGAGGATGAAAAGGCAGTACAGCGTTTCATAAATACGCCGACGTATTTCGAGAAGATCGCTCACTCATGTTCGCGGCTCGGATCGGAGCCGCGCGCGTCAGCAAACGTTGTTTTGATACGTTAGCGTATTTCTGAAACCACCGGCTAAGCTAATTCGCCGTGGGCGTTTTGGAGACCTGATCCACCATCACGGTTTCGACGGTCAACTTGCGCGGCTCCAGTTTCAGGCCGAGTTTTTCGACAGCATCGAAAACGGTTCCTCCTGGAACGTCGCCATTCTTCCAGATCTCGATGGTCACGGAATAGTTTCCGGTCAATCCGGTCTCATCGACCACCGGCGCTTCGGCGAATCGCACCAGCCGGGCAGCCAATCCGTCGGTGGTGATCGAGCGCGACGAAAATCGGGTGAGTCCCACCATGGGTGTGCCGCTTGCGCGATTTTCCCGCATGCGCTCCTGAGCGTCCGCCATACGCGTTTTCGGATCGAGCGGCGGCTCAGCGGGTTTCAGCTTGGGTCCATTCCTGCCCACCACCAGCGCAAAGCCCTGCCTGGTCTGCGTACTGCGATGCGCTTTGAGCCCGAAGCGTTCTTCGAGCAGCGATTGCAGCATGGCATTCAACTTTTCCTTCGGGGTGCCAGATGGCACCTTGGCCTCGATATCGAAGCCCTGCCCGGAAAGCCAGGCAGGGCCGGATACCTCGGTGGCCCGCACGCTGTAGGCGGCGGCAATCAGGTCGAGTAGTGTCCAGTCCTCCAGGCGAACGCGACCCGGGTCGTCCATCGCAATCATGCCCGGCGGGCGCAGGTCTCGCAGCATCTCCCGCAAGCGGCCGCCGCGGCCCGTTTCTTCGGTCGCCGCCGGCTTCACGGAAGCCACTTCGAATTGGGGTCTGGCGGGCGGCGGGCTCTGCGCAGGCAAGTTGCTGCAAATGAAGGCTATCGCCGTGCATACGAAATATCGCAAGGTCTACCCCCTTACACCCGCAGAAAAACAGGATGACGCACAAGATACTAATTATTTAGTACTATTTGCCTTTCTGTCAAGCAAGGTAGCGGCCGCGATGGCGGCCTGGCCGAGGGCGATGCCTCCATCGTTGGGCGGAACCTTCTCGTGGAGATAGACCTCGAAGCCGGCGCGGCGCAGGGCAGGGACCGCGCGGGATAGCAGTTTCATATTTTGGAAGGTGCCGCCGCTGAGGCACACGCGTGGCAATCCAATCTGTCGGCAGGTGTGCACAATGGCATCGGCTACGGTGTTGTGGAAGCGCGCGGCAATTACGGAGCGCGGCTCCTGCGACCGGGCGATGCTTTCGATGGCCGGGCGGAAGTCCAGTTCCTCTCCGGTCAGGAGGAACTCGTAGCGCGTATCCACGGACGGGTCGGCGATGGCCTCCAGTTCGATAGCTGCCTGACC